>DASQLM010000172.1:0-5051 GCA_035630015.1 Thermoleophilaceae bacterium
ACGCGTTGATGGTGCGCGTCAGCGCCGAGCGGAAGCCCGACAGGTGCGTGCCGCCCTCGACCGTGTTGATGTTGTTGGCGAACGAGAGCAGGTTCTCCTGGTACGAGGTGTTCCACTGCAGCGCCACCTCGACCTCGCCGACCTCGGTCTCCTCGGTGATCGAGACGATCTTCTTGTGCAGCGGGTCCCGCGTGCCCTGGCTGTGCAGGTGCTTGACGAAGTCCACGATGCCGCCGTCGTACTTGAAGGTCGCCTTGAAGCCGTCGCCGCGCTCGTCGACGTAGTCGATCCTCAGGCCCCTGGTCAGGAAGGCCATCTCGCGGAAGCGCTGCTCCAGCGTCTCGCGCTCGTAGTCGATCGTCTCGAAGATCTCCAGGTCGGGCCGGAAGGTGATGCTCGTGCCGTGGCGGTCCGTCTTCTCGCCCTTGGTCAGCTCGCCCTGCGGGATGCCGCGCTCGTAGGTCTGGGTCCACTCGAAGCCGTCGGTCCAGATGGTCAGCTCCAGCAACTCGGTGAGCGCGTTGACCACGGAGATGCCGACGCCGTGGAGACCGCCGGAGACCTTGTAGCCGCCGCCGTCGCCGAACTTGCCGCCGGCGTGCAGGACGGTGAGCACGACCTCCGCGGCCGGCTTGCCCTCCTTCTCCATGATGCCCACGGGGATGCCGCGGCCGTTGTCGGTGACGTTGACCGAGTTGTCCGGGTGGATGGTGATGGACACGTGGTCGGCCTCGCCGGCGAGCGCCTCGTCGACCGAGTTGTCCATGACTTCGTAGATCAGGTGATGCAGCCCGCGGATGCCGGTCGAGCCGATGTACATCCCGGGGCGCTTGCGCACGGCCTCGAGGCCCTCCAGGACGGTGATGTCCTGGGCGTCGTAGCTGCCGCCTGTGCCCCGTGATGGGGTA
This sequence comes from Thermoleophilaceae bacterium, assembly GCA_035630015.1. Lineage (GTDB taxonomy): Bacteria > Actinomycetota > Thermoleophilia > Solirubrobacterales > Thermoleophilaceae > JAAYBF01. The sequence goes on from DASQLM010000172.1 coordinate 909, forward strand.
TTCCCGTTGCCGTTCTTCTTGTCCTTCGCCAAGCGAAACCTTTCGTCACCACACACGTGAAGAGGCCCCGGTCGGGCGGATGTTCGCCACGCGCCGGGGCACTCGGTGAGCCGGTCTTAGATACTAGCAGGATAGGGTCCGTGCCGGACGCTCCCAGGCGTTACAAAATACCTGCAAAACAGCATAAAATGTGTGCGTCGCGAGGGCCGTTGCTGTCCGCTGTTATCCGCGGCCGGCCGCGGGCCCCTCAATGGGGACGCGCGATGCGGAACCGCAGCGCCGCCACGGGGCCCCCATCGCGCCCCTCCAGGGCCCCGTTCAGGCGTTCCACGAGGTCCGGCCCCAGCAGCTCGAGCTCCTGTGCCCAGACGGCCGAGGCGCAGTCGACGAACACGGTTCCCGAGCTCTCCGCCCGCGGCTGGGCCTCGGCGGCGACGGTCGGTCCGACGGCCTCGTCCCAGACGCCTTGCACGCGCGCCAGGAGCGTCTGCGGGCGGGCCTGTGCCGTGAAGGCCTCGAGGGCGTCTCCGAGGGGCCTGGGCCGGCGTCGCCTCACGTCGGGGCCACCTCCGCCGGATGGGCCGCCCCGCGCTCGACCTCGATCACGCGCGTGGCCGCGTCGTCGGCGTCGGGCACGTGCGCGACCTCGGTGGTGGTCAACAGGCTCTGACCGCCCTCGCGCAGCAGCTCGGCCAGGAGGGCGCGGCGGGAGACGTCCAGCTCCGACATCACGTCGTCCAGCAACATCAGCGGGGTCGCCCCGCGCTGGTCGCGCAGCACGTCGCGCTCGGCGAACAGCAGTGCCAGGAGCGCGACCCGCTGCTGGCCCTGGGAGCCGTACTGGCGCAGTGCCCGGCCCCCGTGCGCCAGGCGCAGGTCGTCGCGATGCGGCCCGTGGGCCGTGAACCCGCGATCCAGGTCGGCGCCACGCCGCTCGGCCAGCTCCGCCGCGAGGCCCGCGGCATCGTCGGCGTCCGAGCGCGGCCGGTACTCCAGCGCGACGGCCTCGGGAAGGCCCAGGAGAGTCCCCAGGTCGGCGAAGCGGGGCGCCAGCAGCGTCACCGCCTCGGTCCGGTCGGCCATCAGCTGCATCCCGTGACGGGCCAGCTCCGCGTCCCAGGTGTCCAGGGTGGCGGCGCTGCTGGCGCCGCCGCGGATCCGGCCGAGCAGGGCGTTGCGCTGGCTCAGCGCGCGCGAGTAGCCGGTGCGCGTCTCGGCGCGGGCCGGCCAGACAGCGGCCACGAACCGGTCGAGATGGGCGCGGCGCGACGCCGGCGCCCCCTTCACCAGCTCCAGGCGCTCGGGCAGGAAGACGCTGGCCAGCGGGCGCACCGGCGATGTCGACAGGCTGTCCACATCCGCGCCGTCCACCCGGATGGACTTGGCGTCGCCGGGAGCGAACCCGACCTCGATCGCGTGCGCGGTCCCGTCCTCCTCCTCGGTCGACAGGGCGACGCGGGCCACCGACGCCCCGCTGCGCACCAGCTCACGCTCGTTGTTGGTCCGCGGCGAGCGCGCCAGGCATCCGAAGTAGACCCCCTCCAGGAGGTTGGTCTTGCCGGCGCCGTTGGGCCCGGCGACGATCGTCAGGCCCGGGGCCAGCTCGACGGCGGCCCGCTCGTAGTTGCGGAAGTCCCGCAGCTCGACGGCCGTGACGCGCACGGACCCCCGCTCAGACGTTGAGCCTGATCGGCATGACCAGGTAGATGAAGCCGCCGTCGTCGCCGGACTGGATCAGGCCGGGGCGCAGCGGGCTGATCAGCTTGAGCACGAGCTCCTCCGTCTCCGCGCTCTCGAGGCCGTCGCGGAAGAACTCCGGGTTGAACCCGATCTCCAATGGTTCGCCGGCGAACGGAACCGGCAGCGACTCCGCGGCCTCGCCGACGTCCGGCGTCTGCGCCGAGATCTCCAGCGCGCCCTCGGTGAAGGCCAGGCGCAGCGGCGCGTTCTTCTGGGCCAGCAGGCTGATCCGGCGGACGACCTCGACCAGTTCGCTGCGCTCGATCCGCAGCTCGTGCTCGTAGGACTCGGGCAGCAGCTGCTGGTAGTTCGGGAATCGACCATCGACCAGGCGCGACGACAGCACGACGCCGCCGGCGCTGAACACGACCTGGTTCTCGAGCGCGGTCACGCTGATCTGCTCGTCGCCGTCGGTCGCGACCACGCGACTGAGCTCCTGCAGCGTCCGCGCCGGCACGTTGGCCTCGAGTGAGCCGTCCAGCGGCGGGTCGAGCTTCGTTTCCTTGACCGACAGCCGGTAGGAATCCGTGGCGACCATCCGCAGGTCGGCGCCGTCGGCGGTGACCAGGACGCCGGTCAGGTGCGGACGCGTCTCATCACGCGAGGCCGAGCGAGCCACGCGGCCGATCGTCTCGACGAAGGCCTGGGCGGGCACCGCGAGCGCGGAGGCCTCGTCGGGCTGGGGCAGCTTGGGGAAGTCCTCCAGGGGAAGCGTCCGCAGGTGGAACTTGGCCGAGCCGGAGATCACCTCGACGTCCTGCTCGGACGGCCGGTACTCCAGCGAGAGATCGGACTTGGGCAGCGACCGGGCGACGTCGAGCAGCAGCCGGCCGGGGACCACGACGGATCCCTCGGAGGCGATGTCGGCATCGAACCCGGCACGGATGCCGAGGTCGGTGTCGGTGGCCTGGAGCTCGGCACGACCGTCCTCGAGCTTGATCAGGACACCGGCCAGCGTCTGGATGGCGCTGCGGGTCGATGCCGCCCTCGCCACGATCGACAGCCGGGCAAGGAACGTTTCACGGGAAACGGAAAGCTTCAAATCAACTATCCAGTCTTGAAGATGAAGTAGGGGCTGTGGACTTGTACATGGCGTGAAGGTCTTGGCTCTGCGGCGCGGTTTGCGACAACGGCAGGCGGTGGACCGGGGTGTGGATTCTTACAGTCAAGGCGGAGGGCACTATCCCCGGACCAGTCGTTGGCGCAGGCTCTCCACAGTCATCGCCAGCTCGGGATCGCGGTGAACCTCGGTGTCGATGCTACGTACGGCCGACAGGACGGTGGAGTGATCGCGCCCTCCGAACCCACGGCCGATCTCGGGAAGGCTCTGGCCGGTCAGTTCGCGCGCGAGGTACATCGCGACCTTGCGGGCCCGGGCGACGACCGGCCGGCGATCGCGGGCCACGAGCTGCTCGGGGTTGACCTCGAAGGCCTGGGCGGCTGCCTCGACGATGGTGGGAACACTGCATGGGTCGGTGGGGGCGGGACCGATCCGCTTGAGCAGCCGGCGGGCGAGTTCGGCGGTGGGTGGCTCGTCGCGCAGGGAGGCGTAGGCCACAACCTGGATCAGTGCCGCCTCCAGCGCGCGGACGCTGGTGCTCACGCGCGCGGCGATCTCCTCCAGCAGGTCGGAGCCCGCCTCGACGCCGTCCAGCCGCGCGCGCTTCTCGAGGATGGCCCGCCGTACGTGGAGGTCGGGCGGGTCGATCGAGACCACCAGGCCGGAGCCGAAGCGCTCGCCCAGGCGTTCCTCGAGTGACTCCAGCTCGTCGGGCGGGCGGTCCGAGGTCATGACCAGCTGTTTGCCGGCGTCGCGCAGGGCGTTGAAGGTGTGGAAGAGCTCCTCCTCGGTGCGCACCTTCTCGGCCAGGAACTGGACGTCGTCGAGCAGGAGGACGTCCACCGCCCGGAAGCTCGACTTGAAGCTCGCCATGTCGCGGCTCTTGACGGCCTGAACGAACTCGTTGGTGAACTCCTCGACGGTCGCGTAGCGCACCTCCATCCCGGGCTCGTGCCGGCCGATGTAGTTGCCGATCGCGTGCAGGAGATGGCTCTTGCCCAGCCCGGGCCGCCCGTGGATGAACAGCGGGTTGTAGGCGTGGCCCGGCTGCTCGGCCACGGCCAGCGCGGCGGCATGGGCGAAGCGGTTGCCCCGCCCGATCACGAACTGCTCGAAGGTGTACTTGGGGATCAGGGGCCGCTGGTCACCGGTCCGGGCGGGGACCGGTGACTCCACGGGACCGATCTGCCAGTCGGTGGCCACGATCTCGACCGTGGCGTCGGGCCGGTACCCGCGCCGGACGGCGGCCTGGAGCTGGGCCGCGTAGCGATCCCGCACCCATGTGCGGATGTGGTCGGGCGCGCGCACGAACACCGCGGTCTCCCGGACCGCCGCGAGGCGCA
>DASQLM010000173.1:0-2576 GCA_035630015.1 Thermoleophilaceae bacterium
ACGTTCGGCGCGATCGACATGCCGTTGTCGTTCAGCAGGATCACCATCGGCAGGCCCATGCCGCCCGCGTGGTGCAGCGCCTCGTAGGCCACGCCGCCGGTCAGGGCGCCGTCGCCGATCACGGCCACGACCTTGCCGTCCTCGCCCCGGCCCTGGCGCATGGCCTCCTTCAGGCCGACGGCGTAGGACACCGACGTGGAGGCGTGGCCGGCACCCATGATGTCGTGCTCGGACTCGCCGATCGAGCAGAACGGGGCCAGGCCCTCGTACTTGCGGATCGTGGCCAGCTGGTCGCGGCGGCCCGTCAGGACCTTGTGCGGGTAGGCCTGGTGGCCCACGTCCCACAGGATCTTGTCCCGCGGGCTCTCCAGCAGAGAGTGCAGGGCCACGGCGATCTCGCACGTGCCCAGGTTCGCGCCGAAGTGGCCGCCGATCTCGCCGATCGTGTTGATGATCAGCTCGCGCACCTCCTGGGCCACCTGGGCCAGCTGGGCGTCGTCGAGTTCCTTGAGGTCCTCGGGGCCGTCGATCTTGTCCAGGAGTTCAGCCATGTCTTGGGGTCAATTCTGCCGGGTCAGGATGTGGTCGGCTACCCGTTCCAGCGTCTCCGTGTCCCCCGCCGACTCGGCGAGCGCGGCGCGCGCCTCGGAGTGTGACTCGCGCGCCAGCTCACGGGCCCGATCGAGGCCGAACACGGTGACGTAGGTGCGCTTTCCGTGCCGCTCGTCGGATCCGCTCGGCTTGCCCAGTGCGGTGTCGTCGCCCGTCACGTCGAGGATGTCGTCGACGATCTGGAAGAGGACGCCCAACTCTGCGGCGAACCGGCCGTAGCTGAGTCTGGCAGACGGGGACGCCTGGCACAGGTGCAGCACGCAGTTGACCGAGGCGGCGATCAGCCGGCCGGTCTTCAGCTCGTGCACGCGGCGCAGGTCGGCCGGGCCCAGGTCGCCGGGCGCGGTCACGTCCAGGAACTGGCCACCCACCATCCCGTCCACCCCCACCGCGGCGGTCAGCTCGGCCACCGCGGCCAGCAGCGCGGCCGGATCGGCCTGCTGCTCGGCGGCCGCCAGGCGCAGCGCCTCGGCGAACAGCCCGTCGCCGGCCAGGATGGCCACGTCCTCGCCGTAGGCCACGTGGCACGTGGGCTGGCCGCGGCGCAGCTCGTCGTCGTCCATGGCCGGGAGGTCGTCGTGGATGAGCGAGTACGTGTGGATCATCTCGATGGCGCCGGCGAACGGCAGCACCGACTCCGCGTCGTGGCCCAGCGCCTCTGCGGTGGCCAGCGCCAGCACCGGGCGCACGCGCTTGCCCCCGGCCAGCAGGGAGTAGCGCATGGCCTCGACCAGCGTTTCGACCCCCTGCGCGGTGCCCCCCAGCGACAACCCGGCCAGGTACGCGTCCACCCGCTGCTGCAGCTCGGCCGGGTAGAGCGCGGACGCCGTGCTCACAGCAGCTGCTCCTGGTCGGGGTCGCTCTCGGCGCGCCGGCCCATCGACTCCAGCTCGCCGCCGATGCTGACCGCCAGCCGCGCGCACTGCTCGACCAGGTCGGCGGCGTCCGCCGCCTCGAGGTCGCCGGCGCGAAGCCGCGTCGCGGCGTCCTCGAGCTCGCGCACCAGGTCGTCCAGCTCGCTCATGCGTTCGCCAGTTCCCGGTGCACGGCTCCGAGCACCCCGTTCACGTACCCGGGCGCGTCGGCGCCGCACAGCTCCTTCGCGGCCTCGACGGCCTCGTCGATCGAGACCTCGGCCGGGATGTCCTCGCGATGGATGAGCTCGTGGAGGGACACCCGCAGGATATTGCGCTCCAGCGGCGCGATCCGATCAAGCGTCCAGCCCTCGGAGTGGCGTGAGATGAAGCCATCGATCTGAGCGCGATCCCTCTCCACACCCTCGACCAGCTCGCGGGCGAAGTCCGGGGCGCGCGCGTCAAGCAGGTCGGGTGCGCTGCGGTCGGTGAGGTCGGCCTGGTAGAGGGCCACCACCGCGGCACGCCTCTGGTCGCTGCGCCGCACCCGTCTCCTAGGCCCGCGAGACGTATTCGCCCGAGCGCGTATCCACCCGGACCCTGTCCCCCACGTCCACGAACAGCGGCACCCGGACCACCACGCCGGACTCCAGCGTGGCCGGCTTGTCGCCGCCGCCGGAGGCGGTGTCGCCGCGCAGCCCCGGCTCGGTCTCGGCCACGGCCATCTCCACCGCGGCGGGCACCTGCACGTCGGCCGGCTTGTCGTCCACGTAGAGCACCTCGACCTCTTCGCTCTCGCGTACCCAGCGCAGCTGGTCGGCCACCTGCTCCTGCGGGATAGTCAGCTGCTCGTAGGTCTCGACGTCCATGAAGTGGCCGTCGGTGCCGTCGGCGTACAGGTACTGCATGCGCCGGGTCTCGGTCCGGATGGGCCGGAACTTCTCGCCCGCGCGGAAGGTCTTGTCCAGGACGTTGCCGTCGCTCTGGCGCTTGAGCTTGGTGCGCACGAACGCGGGGCCCTTGCCGGGCTTGACGTGCTGGAACTCGACCACCTTGAAGACCTGGCCGTCCACCTCGATGTGGGTGCCGTTCTTGAGCTGGTTCGTCGAA
>DASQLM010000174.1:0-2251 GCA_035630015.1 Thermoleophilaceae bacterium
ATGTTCGCCGAGATCCTCGGGAAGCTGCTCTTCTGGTGTGGGGAGGACAAGATCGTCTACGGATCGGAGGCACCGATCTGGCAACCGCAGTGGGCGCTCAACGCCTTCCGGGACTTCTCGATCCCGCAGGACCTGTGCGAGGGCTACGGCTATCCGCAGCTGACCGACCAGGCCAAGCGGAAGATCCTCGGCGAGAACCTGCTCCGGTTGCACGGGATGGACGTCGACGCGACACGCGACCGTCTGGGCCGCCCATCGACACACGGGGCAGCCGCGACCTGATGTGACCGCAGCTGGACACCTTTCGGCCGAGGACGCGATCTCATCGATCCCGGCGAAGACGAGGTCGGCCGCTTCTGCGAGCCGTGCCAGGACCGGCGCCGCCGCGTACGGGCGAGCGCCCATCGGCGTCGCCTGCCCGCCCACCGGATCTGCCCGGCCGGGAGCCACCGCTGTTCAAGGCAGCCGCGGTCCGCGTCCGCAGCGTCCACCTCGAGCGCCAAGCGCCAACCCCGTGGTCCCGCGGTTCCCGTTTGCTTTGGCTGCTTGCACGGCCCGCTTCCCCGGCCGGCCGCAGGGGGCGAGGATTGGCTCCGGCCTGACCGCGCCGGAAGTTTTACGCCAGGTCCGCGGACTCAACGCGCGCATCGACCACAACGACAGCCCTGCCCCACGGAGGAACCACCATGGCCACTGGTGAGCAGCCCGCCGCGACCGCCGCGGACGTGCTCGACGCGACCCGTGAGCTGGCGCCGACGATCGCGGCCCGGGCCGCCGAGATCGAGACGGCCCGCCGCCTGCCTCCCGACCTGCTCGACGAATTGCGCAGGATCGGCTGCTTCCGGGTGCTACGCCCTCGCACCCACGGCGGGCTGGGAGCCGACCTGCCCGAAACGATGCGGATCATCGAGTCCCTCGCCCGGGCCGACGCGTCCGTGGCCTGGACGGTCATGATCGGAGCCGCCACGTGGATCGACATGGCGGGGCTGCCCCGGGCCACGTTCGATGCGCTGTTCGCCACACCCGACGTCATCACCGCCGGCGTCTTCAACCCGACCGGGTCGATCGCTGTCACGCCCGGGGGCTACCAGGTTAGCGGCCGCTGGAGCTTCGCCAGCGGATGCGAGCACGCAGACTGGCTGTTCGGCAACTGCATCGAGGGCGTCGTGGACGGCGTGCCGCAGATGCGGATGGCCGTGCTCGCACCCGAGCAGGTCGTGATCGAGGACACCTGGACGGTGTCCGGCCTGTGCGGCACCGGCAGCCACCACTTCCGGGCCGACAGCATCGTCGTCCCCGCCGAGCGGACGTGGCGGCCCCTGACTGACCCGCGCTGTGTCGACGAGCCGATCGTGCGCATCCCACCGCTCGCGCTGATCTCCCTGATTACCGCCAGCGTGCCACTCGGACTGGCCCAGGGCGCGCTGGACGACATCCATGCAATCGCCGCCCGCAAGGTGCCGCTGCTAGCCGGCGCACCGCTGGCCGCAAACCCACACTTCCAGTTCGAGCTCGCCACCGCGGACACCGAGCTGCGCGCCGCGCGCGCCCTGCTCTACGAGTCGGCCGAGTCGGCGTGGAAGACCGTCACAACCGGCGGCGAGCTCACCCTGGAACAGCGGGCCCGGATCCGCGCCGCTGGGGTCTGGGTCACCACCCACTCGGCCGCGGTCGTGGAGACCGCCTACCGGTCCGGCGGCGGCAGCTCGATCTACGCCGACTGTCCGCTGCAACGGCGGCTGCGTGACGTCCACGCCGTGACCCAGCACTTCGCGGTCAAACCGGACACGCTGACCACCGCAGGCGCCGTGCTCGCCGGCCAGGACGTCACGGTGCCCGTCTTCTGAACATGGCGACAGGGCAACCCGGTCTCGCACCGGTGCTCGGCTGGTTCAGCCGGTGCGGTCCAGCGCCGGACCCTCGTTGGCGCCGCCGTCGCGTGTGAGAACCGTGTCACGGCCCCTGAGCAGCGCTTTCGCCGCCAGCCAGCCTCGCAGTCACGGCTCGCAGGTCCTCCCAGCAGGATCACTCGCCGTGGCCTTCCGACTCGCGTACCTCATGCTCGCCCGCGTGTTGAGCTGGCTGGCGCTGCTCGCCCAATCCGACGCAACGAAGGACGTCGAGATCCTGCTGCTCCGGCACGAGGTCGCCGTGCTGCGCCGACGCAACCCGCGCCCGAGGCTGAGCTGGGTCGACCGCGCGCTGCTCAGCGCGCTGAGCCGGCTCCTACCGCTGGATCTGCGGCGGCTGC
>DASQLM010000175.1:0-8332 GCA_035630015.1 Thermoleophilaceae bacterium
CCATCGTGGCCTTCGTGGCCATGGCCGGCTCGGAGGCAGGGTTCTACCCCAGCCTCTGGTACGGCATCGCGCTGCTGACGCTGGCGCTACTGGTGGCCACGGTCGTGGCCGTGGGCATCCCGCGCGACGTGCCGCGGGTGAGCCTGGCGGGCGTGCTGCTGATGGCCGCCTTCGCCGGCTGGCAGTACCTGTCGATCACCTGGGCGGGCGAGAACGGCCAGGCCCTGGACGGCGCCAACCGGACGCTGTTCTACGCCACGGTCCTGGCGCTGTTCGCCTTCTGGCCCTGGAACCCGCGTGGCGCGCGGCTGGTGCTGGGCGCCTTCGGGCTGGGTATCGCGGCCATCGCCGCGGTGGAGCTACTGAAGTTCCAGTCGGACCCCCTGCCCTACCTCAACGACGCCCGCTTCTTCGAGCCCGCGGGCTACATCAACGCCAACGTGGCGATGTGGGTCATGGCCACCTTCCCCTGCCTGTACCTGGCCGCGGCGCGCGAGGTGGCACCGCTGAACCGGGGCCTGTTCCTGGGCTGCGCCGGCCTGCTGTCGTGCGTGACGCTGATGGGCCAGAGCCGCGGCTGGCTGGTGTCGGTGCCGTTCGCGCTGATCGTGTTCGTGGTGTTCAGCCGCCACTGGGTGCGCTCGCTGGCCGCGGTCCTGACGGTGGCGGGCGCCACCGCGCTGGTCTCGGGGTCGCTGCTGGCGGTGCACGACCAGTTCGACGAGGCCACCATCGGCGACCGGGCGTCCGAGGCCGCCACCGGCACGTTCATCGTGGTGGCGCTGTTGGTGCTGCTAGGCACCGTCGCCGGCATCGCCGAGCGGCGCGCCAAGCTCGACGAGGGCGCCCGCAAGCGCGGCGGCCGGGCGCTGGGGGCCGCGCTGCTGGTCATCGTCGCGCTCGCCGGCGTGGGTGCCGTGGCCCGCACGGGCGACCCGTTCGAGCGCCTGTCCGACAGCTGGAGCCAGTTCAAGAGCCTGGACACCCAGGCGGGACAGGGCCAGTCGCGCTTCTCCACCGGCGGCACCAACCGGTACGACTTCTGGGTCGTCGCCTGGGACCTGTTCGGCGAGCACCCGGTCAAGGGCGTGGGCGCCGACGGCTTCCAGCCCTACTACCTGCGCCGGGGCAAGTCCGAGGAGCGCCCGCGCTACGCCCACTCGCTGGAGCTGGGCGTGCTGGCCCAGACCGGCCTGGTGGGCGCGCTGCTGGTGTTCGGCGCCCTCGGTGCCCTGCTGGCGGGCGCACTGCGGGCGGTGCGCAAGGGCTACGTCCCGGTCGGGTCGGCCGCGGGGGCGGCCGGCGCCGTGTTCGTCTACTGGCTGCTGCACGGCTCCGTGGACTGGTTCTGGGAGTTCGCCGGCCTCGGTGCGCCCGCGATGGCCATGCTGGGCCTGGCCGCCGGCCTGGCGCCCCGCGGGACCTCACCGGTGCCCAGGCCCGCCCTGCCCCCCTCCTCGCTCCCGGTGCCCGCGCTGGTCGGGGGCGCGATCGCCGTCGCGGTGGCCGCGATCCTGCTGGCCGGGCCGTGGGTCTCGGATCTGGAGATCGACCGGGCGGCGAAGGCATGGCGCACCTCGCCCGAGGGCGCCTTCAAGCGCCTGGACCGCGCCCGCACCCTGAATCCGGCAACCGCCCAGGCCGACCTGGCAGCCGGCACCATCGCCCTGCGCCTGGGACGCCTGGATCCGGCCGAGCGGGCCTTCCGGCGGGCCCGGGACCGCGAGCCCACCAACGCGTACGCGCTCATGGAACTGGGCCTGATCGCCGCCGAACGGGACGACCGGGCCGAGGCCAGAGCGCTGCTGCGCCGGGTCACAGAGCTGAATCCGCGCGATCAGATCGCCGCCCAGGCCCTTCGTGACGTCCAGCGGGGCCGCTATATCACCACGGCAAGGATCAACCAGCTGCTGCTGGACCGTGCCCGGGGTCGCCCGCGCTGACCCAAATGGGTGACATCGGTTTACGGTTGGCGGGATCGGCAACACCGTGCTACAAAGACTGTGCGGTACGGGAGTGTCGGCCCTTTCCGCTAGGGTTCAGCAGCTCAAGGACGGGCTAGTTTGGGCGGCGAACGACACATTTTTCGACCGGAACTCGAATTCAAGGGACTACGCAACAGATGAAGAAGACACTTGCAATTGCCTTCGCCTCTCTACTGGTGGCGTTGTCGCTGACCTCGGTCGCGTTCGCGCAGTCCTCGGTCGATGGCTACTCGCCTGACGATGGTGCTGTTCAGAATCAGATTCAGGGCAACGACGACGATTCGGGCACCACGCCGGACGCCGCCAACCCCGGCACCGAGTCGGGAACCGCGCCGGAGGCGAACACGGCTGACAGCAACGACAGCGGCAGCCTGCCCTTCACGGGCCTCGATCTGGCGCTGCTCGCCGGAGCCGGCGCCGTGCTGCTGGGCTTGGGCCTCGGGATGCGTCACCTGACGCGTTCGCCCGACGCCGTCTGAGCGGTCCCGCGATACATAGCGTCCCGTAGGGCGCGTCGGTTAGCCTGTTTTCGTGTCGTCGATGGAAACGGAACAGGCGACCGCACGAGATTCAAGGCCGGCGGATGAAAGATCCGCCGGCCTTACTCATGCCGGGGGTCCGCCGAACCGAAATGAGTCAGAGATGGCTACCCCCCGTCTCGATCCCCAGCGCCTGTTCGAGGGCCCGGGCTGGCGCAACCTGCGCGTTGCCACCGACCTGACCGCCCTCGTGGCCGCGCCGCTGGCCGCCCTGGCGGCCGCGCCCGACGATCTGGGCGACGACGGCCGCACGCTGCTGTGGCTGCTGGTGCCGATGGTCATGGCGCTGCTGGCCCTCTGGGGCCTCTACGCCAGCCGCACCCAGCCCAAGATGATGGATGCGGTCGGCAAGATCATCGCGGCCACCTCGCTGGCCACGATCGTGCTGATCGCCCTCGCCGCCTTCATCGAGCCCGACAGCCAGCCGGCGCCCCTGCTGGCGCGCGGCTGGCTCTACGGCACCCTCTTCCTGATCGGCACCCGGCTCCTGCTGACCTGGGCGCAGGCCCGCGGCCGTGGCGCCGGCCTGGTGGCCAACCCCACCCTGATCATCGGCGCCGGCGTGGTCAGCTCCCACGTGGAGATGCGGCTGACCACCCAGCCCCGGCTGGGGTTGCGCCCGGTCGGCTACCTGGACGCCAACCCCCCGCCCGAGGAGATGGTGCCCGAGCGCACCGCCCCCGTCCTGGGCACGCCCGACGACCTCGAGCGCGTCGTGCGCGAGACCGGCGCCCGGCACGTGGTGTTCGGGTTCCTGGCCGGTCCCGACCGCGAGCTGCTGCCGCTGATGCGCCGCTGCGAGGCGCTGGGCCTGCAGGTCTCGTTCGTACCGCGCTTCTTCGAGAGCGTGAACGTGCACCTCGCGCTGGAGCACCTAGGCGGCCTGCCGCTGTTCGGCCTCCGCCCCATCGATCCCAAGGGCTGGCAGTTCGCGATCAAGCACGTGCTCGATCGCGTGATGGCCGCCGTCCTGTTGCTGACCCTCTCCCCCCTGCTGGCCGGCCTGGCCGTGGCCACACGGCTCAGCTCGCCCGGACCCGTGCTCTTCCGCCAGCGCCGCATCGGCCGCGACGGCCACGGCTTCGACATGCTCAAGTACCGCTCCATGCGCCTGGCGCCCGTAACGTCCGAGATGGCGGTCGGTGGCGCCAGCAACGTGGTGGCCCTCCCCACCGACGTCGCCCCCGGCGGCGTGGAGGGCGACGACCGCCGCACCTGGGTCGGCTCCCTGATGCGCTCCACCTCGCTCGACGAGCTGCCCCAGCTGATCAACGTGGTGCGCGGCGACATGAGTCTGGTCGGCCCACGGCCGGAGCGACCGGAGTTCGTGGAGCTGTTCGGCTCCCGGATCGACCGCTACGAGGACCGCCACCGCGTCAAGTCCGGCGTCACCGGCTGGGCCCAGGTGCACGGCCTGCGCGGCAAGACCTCGCTCCGCGACCGGGTCGAGTGGGACAACTACTACATCGAGAACTGGTCCCTGGGCCTGGACTTCAAGATCCTGGTGATGACGGTCGCCGCCATCCTGCAGCGCGCCGAATAACCGCGGTTACTAGAGTGCTCGCGGTGCACTCGCTCATGAGCAGGGGAATACGCGTCATGGCCACCGCCCTCCTGGCGTTCGCGGCCGCAGCAGTCCTGGCCCAGGCCTCGGAGGCCGCGACGGCGAAGGCCGGCAGCGTCCGCTTCGTCCAGAAGGCCAGCAACTCCGAGTTCGACAAGTTCACCAAGAGCCCGTCGGCCGGCCTGAGGGCGACCATGCGCCAGCGCTACACCGGCATGATCGTGTCCAGCCCCTACTTCGATTCCCGCCTGCGCTGGTTCCCCAAGGCCTGGGCCTACCGCGGCCTGTACACGGCCTTCCCGGGCGCCGCCATCGTCCGCCAGCACCGCAGCTGGTTCCTGCGCATCGGCCGTCGCGGCCCGCTGGCCCACGTGCCGTTCGACTGCGAAGGCGGGAGCTGCCCGCAGCTCGCGGCCGACATCTCCAACCCGGCCTTCCGGCGGCACTGGATCCGCGACGCCAAGAAGCTCGTGCGGCGCGGCTACAAGACGATCTACATCGACGACGTGAACATGATCCGGCGCGTCAGCGACGGCAGCGGCAAGGAGCTCACGCCCTACAGCCCGTTCAAGCGCAGGAACGTCTCGCGCCGGGCCTGGCGCGTGTACATCGCCCGCTTCACCCGTCAGATCCGCCGCGCCCTGCCGCGCACCAAGCTGGTGCACAACGTCATCTGGTTCTCGCCGGGCAGCAGGGACCGCCTGACCCGGATCCAGATGCGCTCGGCCAACATCATCGCCCTGGAGCGCGGCATCAACGACCCGGGCCTGACCGGCGGCCGCGGCCCCTTCAGCCTGCGCAACTACTTCAACTACGCCTCGTTCATCCACCGCCTCAAGCGGCCGGTGCTCTACGACGAGAGCGCTCCCAGCGACGCCGAGCGCGACTACGGCCTGGCCGGCTACTTCCTGATCAACAACGGGCGCGACCTGTTCGGAAGCTCCCCGTCGGGCAACCCGGACGAGTTCTGGCCCGGCTACCTGGTCAAGCTGGGCAAGCCCCTGACGGGCCGCTACCGCTCCGGGGGCCTGATCCGGCGCCGGTTCCAGAACGGCATCGTGCTCCTCAACGAGCCCGGGGCGCGGACCCGCACGGCGAACCTCAAGGGCAACTACCGCACGGCCGGGGGCGCGGCGGTGGGCTCGTCGGTCACGCTGGCCGCCTCGCGCGGCGCCGTGCTGGTCAAGACGCGCTAAGCCGCACGGTTGTCATGATCGCCGGGGTTATCGCCCCGGCGATGTTGACCGCGTCGGCCGCCGCTGCGCCCTAGCGCCCGGCGACTTCCACGCCCGCCGTTCGGCGGGTCGTGTAGTACGGCGAGATCTCGGCCTTGGCGCCGATGACGATCAGCCCCAGCGGCGTGACCTCCATCCGGTCCAGCAGCTGGCGCAGGTCCGCGACGTTGTCCAGCGAGAGACGGTCCAGGCGGTGGACCAGGATCATCTGGTCCACGTAGCGGGCCAGGACCTGGGCGTCGACGATGCCCAGCAGCGGCGGCGCGTCCACGAACACGTAGTCGTAGTCCAGCGTGCGCACGAAGTTCAGGAACGCCGACATGGCGCCCGCGGTGACCAGGCGGCCCGGGTCCTTGGCCTTGGTGCCGCTGGTGATGATGTCCAGCCGGCCCTGCTTGCGCTTGCCCGGCGCCCCGGTGACCACGCTGACGATCGAGCGGTCCAGGATCTCGGCGTCGGGGCTCTGGCCCTCCCAGTCGATCATGGCCAGGATGTCCGAGAGGCCGAGGCCCAGCGGCACGCCGGCGATCTCGTGCAGGCGCGGCACGCGCAGGTCGGCGGAGATGATCAGGGTCTTGTGGCCCGTGCGGGCCATCGTGTTGCCCAGGCGCCAGACGGCGGTGGTCTTGCCCTCGCCGTGCACGCCGCCGGTGACCAGGATCAGGCGCGGGGGCGGCTGGGAGCCGGCGACCAGCTCGACGCCGGCGCGGACGGTCTCGTAGGCCTCGGCCTCCACCCCGCTCATCACGGTCGAGCGCCGGCGGTGGCCGCCGCGCACGTAGGGCACGCCGGCCAGCACGCGCAGGTCGAGGGCGCGGCCGAGCTCGCGCGGGTCGCCGATGCGCGGGGCCAGCTGATCGCGGCCCAGGGCCAGCAGGAGGCCCAGGAAGAGCGAGCCGAACAGGGCCAGCACGCCGTTGCGCAGCGGCTTGGGTGAGCTGGCGTCCTCGGGGACCTCGGCGGCGGAGGCCAGCTGCAGGTCCGAGCCGGCGCTGCCCTCGGTCACGCTGATCTGGCTGAGGCGCTCGCGCAGCGCGGCCAGCTGGGCGGCCGAGGCGGCATCCGGGGCGTTGGACAGGCGGTCGGCCTCGGCCTGCAGGCGCTCGCGGGCCCGCTGGAGCTGCTGGCGGTCCTGGCGGGTGCGCTCCTGGAGGAAGGTCCGGGACACCACGTTGGCGATCCGCGCCGCACCTCCCGGGGTGTCGTCGCTGGCCGTGATGTCGATGATGTTGGCCTCGGGCGTGACCTCCGACTTCAGCTTGCTCTCCAGCGAGGAGCGGTCCTCCCCGGGTAGCCGGCGCGCCGCCCGGTCGAGCGTGGAGGGCGAGGTGATCAGCGTCTGCAGCGTCGTGAGCTCGCGCTCCAGCGTGGTGGGGTCGGTGTCGCCGATGCCCTGCTGGACGTTGAGCACGATCGAGGTCTTGCCCTCGTAGGTCTTCGGCAGCACCAGCGAGGCGGCCACGGTCGCGCCCGTGATGATCACGACGAGGCCGATGATCATCCAGCGCGATCGCCGGATCGCGACCAGGTAGCGCCGGATGTCCGTGCGCTCCTCGCCCGCTGCGGAGCTCGGTGCAGAGTGTTGGGGGAGAGTGCTCACGAAGGGTCCCGCTGCGCCTCGTGGCGCGGCGCGGGCACATCGTAGTCCTCACGGTCGGACGGGGCGGCGCCCGGGCGATCGCACATGCGTCCAAACAGTCGTCCAGAGGGCTCATGAACCGTCCCCGGGGGCCGATGTAAGAGGCATAGAGCAGAAGGGGCCGCGGAGCGGCTCCACGACAAAGGCAAACCCGCCGCGAGGCGGGGACGCAAAGCAAGGGGCCTCGCAGTCAGCGAGGCAGCCCAGCCGCCGAAAGGACCCGCCCCCATGCACCCGACTCGCTTCCTGCTGCCCATCCTCGCCATCCTGTGCGCGATGGCCTTCTCGACCGGAACGGCCGCCGCTGCGTCCGCGACCGGCGACCTGCGCTTCGCCCAGGAGGCGAAGTCCTCGTTCGACCGCTTCACCGAGTCCCCCTCGGCCGGCACCCAGGCCTGGATGCGCGAGCACTACGACCGCATGCGCACCTACGCGCCCTACTTCGACGGCCGTACCAACTGGTACTCGAACTCCTGGACCTACAAGGACGCTTACGCCGTCTACAAGAACGACGACGGCTCGCCCGGCGACAACGCCCGCTACGTGCTGAAGGACGGCTCGGGCCGGAAGATGTTCATCCCCTACGGCTGCGGCGGCGGCACCTGCCCCCTCTACGCCGCGGACATCGGTGATCCCGGCTTCCGCGCCGCGTGGATCGCCGACCTGCGTCAGACGATGCGCGGCGGCAACTACAAGGGCGTCTTCGTGGACGACGTGAACATGGAGTTCCGCGTCGGCGACGCAAGCGGCCACGAGCGCGCCCCGGTCAACCCCCGCACCGGCCGCGCGATGACCCACGCCGAGTGGAAGGGCTACATGGCCACGTTCATGGAGCAGATCAAGGCCGCCTTCCCCGGCAAGGAGATCGTGCACAACGCCATCTGGTTCTCCGGCCACGACGATCCGAACGTGGCCCGCGCCCTGCGCGCCGCCGACGTGGTGAACCTGGAGCGCGGCGTGGTGGACGGCGGCCTGAACCGCGGCGGCGGCCAGTTCGGCGTCGAGACCTTCCTGGCCCACGTGGACTGGCTGCACCGCAACGGCAAGGCCGTGACCTACGACGCCTACGCCGCCAACCGCGACGAGGCCGAGTACAACATGGCCGCCTACTTCCTGACCAACAACGAGCGCGACACCTACCGCAGCGACTTCCGCTCCACCCCGGACGACTGGTGGAACGGCTACGACGTGAAGCTGGGTGCCGCCAAGGGCGCCCGCTACGAGCAGGACGGCCTGCTGCGCCGCGACTTCGCCAACGGCTACGTGCTGCTGAACCAGCCGGGCAACTCCACCCGCACGGTGGCCACCGTCGGCGGCCGCGGCCCCGACGGCGCGCTGCGCAACGCGGTGACGCTGCGCGGCGGCCAGGG
>DASQLM010000176.1:0-29787 GCA_035630015.1 Thermoleophilaceae bacterium
CGGCGGCTCGGTGCCCACCGCCCGCTCCAGGTTGGCCACCTCCCGCGGCAGCCGGGCGATGATGAACACCGAGCCCAGCGCGGTGAACAGGCCGAACACCAGGAACAGGAACGCCGTGGGCATGGTCGAGAACACCTGCCACGCCTCGGTGTTCACGAACAACACCAGCGAGAACAGCAGCAGCAGCGGCAGGGCCCGGACGAGCAGGACCACCGACGCCATCAGCTGACCGAGCAGCCGGCCGGCGGCCCAGCGCACGATCGACAGCAGCCCGAAGCCCACCACGCCCAGGATCAGCGCCAGCAGCACCAGGTTGAACAGCGCGGTCACCAGTGCGGACGTGGTCTGGCCGCCGAAGATCAGCGGCAGCACCGCGGGCACGATCACGAACCCGGCCAGCTCGACGCTGCCCACGTCCTCGGGCACCGCCAGCCAGCGCCGGCCGCGCAGCCGGTTGAGCAGCGCCAATGCGCCAAGCACGATCGCCAGCCCGCCGGCCGCGGCGCCCAGGTTGGCCCACACCGACCAGTCCAGGTCGATGGCGCCCAGCACCTCGCCTATGAACACCAGCGCCAACAGCGGCACCGCACGTGTAAACACGTCACCGGTCGCGGTGTAGTCCTCGATGAAGAGCGGGAGCCCGGCTCGCCGGAAACGGCGTTCGAAGGCGGCCTGCTCGTCCACTGGCCCTATTTCACCGTCGGCGGCGGACGCTGCCACCCCCATGTCACCTGCACTTCGCTATCCCGGGCACGCTCCCCGCCGCGCAACGGTCATCGGCGCCGGCTCCTTCGGCACCGCCGTGGCGCTGCTGCTGGAGCGCGCCGGCGTGCGCACCACGCTGCTGTGCCGCACCGCCCAGCAGGCCGAGCAGCTCGCAACCGACGGCGAGAACCGCCACTACCTGCCGGAGGTGCCGCTGCCGCCGGGGCTGAAGGTGCAGGTGCTGGGCGACCGCGACGACCAGTTCCACCGCGCCGACTTGATCTTCGTGGCCGTGCCCTCGAAGGGAATGAGCCAGGCGCTGGAGCAGATCGCCTGCCTTGGCGTCAGCGAGTCGGCGGGCATCGTGTCGCTGGCCAAGGGCCTGGTGCCGCCCGACGGGACGCCGCCGTCGGTGGCGCTGCAGCGCGCCTTCGGGCCCGAGCGGACCGCCTGCGTGGCGGGCCCCGCCCACGCCCGCGAGATGGTGGAGTCCGGCGCCGGGCTGGTGTGCGCGTCGCGCTCGGAGGCGCTGGCCCACCAGGTGGCCGAGGTCTTCCAGCGCTCGGGCGTGGTGTGCGAGGTGTCCGACGACCCGGTGGGGGCCGAGCTGGCCGGCGTGGCCAAGAACGCAGCCGCGGTGGCGGTCGGCGCCACCCAGGCCCAGGGCCTGAACGCCGCCGGGATGGCCGCGGCCGACATCTTCCTGGAGGTGCTGTCCCTGGCCGAGAGCTCGGGTGGCAAAGCGCGCACGTTCGTGGGCCGCAGCGGCACGGGCGACCTGGTGGCCACGGCGCTGGCACCGACCTCGCGCAACCGCAGCGCCGGCGAGCTGCTGGCCCGCGGCGTGCCCGGCGTGGAGATCCCGGGTCGGCTGGGCCAGGCCGTGGAGGCGCTGGAGACCGTGCCGCTGCTGGCGCACGCCATGGACCGGGCCGGGCTGGAGGCGCCCGTGGTGTCGGCGCTCTCGCGGCTGATCGACGGCACACTGCCGCTGGACGACTGGGTCGGCCTGGTGCGGGCCAAGCAGCCGCCACCGGCCCGCTTCGGGGCCCCCCGCAGCTGGTGGAGCCGGCTCAAGGCCTGGTTTGGACGCCGGCGTCTATCCTCACATGAGTCATGAAGACCGAGACCCATCCCGAGTACGTCGAGGCGCACGTGCGCTGTACGTGCGGCAACGAGTTCACCACTCGTTCGACCGAGCCCACGCTGAACGTGGAGATCTGCTCCAACTGCCACCCGTTCTACACGGGCAAGCAGAAGCTGGTGGATACCGGCGGGCGCGTCGAGCGCTTCCGCCGCCGCGCCGCCCGCCGCAACGGCTAGCGCAGGCGCAACTCCGGGCGTTCGGGACTGTTTCCTGAACGCATGCGCCGCTCAGTTCGAAACCTCGCCATTCCCGCCGCCACCGCGGCGGCGCTGGCCGCTGCCGTCTTCGGGACGGGAGCCGGCCAGGCGGCCACGCCGCGGGCCGCCGCGAGCCTGACCAGCGCCAAGGTCGTGGAGTGCAACCGGGGCGCCACCGCAGACGAGCGGCTGGCCACCTTCCGGGCGGCGATGGCCAAGGTCAAGGGCACCCGGCGGATGTCGGTGCGGCTGACGCTCGAGGAGAGCGTGGCCGGCGGGCGCTATCGCGCCGTGGCCGCGCCCGGCCTGGGCGTGTGGCGCAAGTCGCGCAAGGGCGTGCGCTCGTTCGCCTACCGCCAGCGCGTGAAGGCGCTGGCCGAAGGCTCGGCCTACCGCGTAAAGGTCCAGTACCGCTGGCAGGGGCGCAAGAACGCCGTGCTGAAGACATCGCAGCGCCGGTCCCGGAGCTGTCGCCAGACCGATCCGCTGCCCAACCTGCGCGTCCAGCGCATCGGCGGACGCGCCGCCGGTGCCCCCGGCAAGGTCCGGTACGGCATCAGCGTGAGCAACCGCGGCGCGGCGCCGGCACCCGCTTCGAGGGTCCTGCTGTGGGTGGATGGGGCGGTGGCCGGCCGCGCCGCGGTGCCGCCGCTGGCCAGCGGCCAGGTCACGCGCGTGTTCGTGACCGGCCCCAAGTGCGGCACGGGCGTGGGCGCCCAGGCCGATACGGACCGGGCCGTGCGGGAGTCGGACGAGACCGACAACGTGCGCTCCGCCGGCTGTCCCACCGGCCAGTAGATACGATCACCGCGTGACCGAGCCCGAGTTCCGGCAGGCCGAACGGGATCTTCCGGTCGGGGGCCAGGCGGTCCTCGAGGGCGTGATGATGCGCGGCGTTTCCACCTGGGCGGTGGCGGTGCGAAAGCCCACGCCCGAGGAGCTCCAGGACGGCGAACTGGACCCCAAGGAGGGCGCCCACGGCGAGATCGAGGTGGTGACCGAGCCGCTGACCTCGTACGCCAAGGCGCACCGCTGGGCACGCGTGCCGGTGTTGCGCGGCGTCGTGGCGCTGGTGGAGTCGCTGAAGATCGGCTTCAAGGCCCTGAACATCTCCGCCAACGCGCAGATGCCCGAGGACGAGGAGGGCGAGCGCGAGGAGATCGGCGGCGGCACCTGGGCCGGCACCGTGATCGTGGCGCTGGCGTTCGCCGTCGGCCTGTTCTTCCTGCTGCCCGCCGGCCTGACCAACCTGTTCCAGGACTCGATCCCCAACGGGGTCGTGTTCGTGGTGATCGAGAAGCTGGTGCGGATCTCGGTCTTCCTGATCTACGTCGTGCTGATCTCGCGCCTGCCCGACCTGCGCCGCGTGTTCGAGTACCACGGCGCCGAGCACAAGACGATCTCGTGCTACGAGGCGGGCCTGGACCTGACCCCCGAGAACGCCCAGCGCTTCTCGCGGCTGCACCCGCGCTGTGGCACCAGCTTCCTGCTGATCGTGATGATCGTGGCCATCTTCGTGTTCGCCCCGTTGGGCAAGCTCGACTGGCAGTGGCTGTTCCTCTCGCGCGTGGTGGGCATCCCGATCGTGGCCGGCATCGCCTTCGAGGCGATCAAGTGGCTGGGACGCAACCGCACCAAGCGCTGGGCGCGGATCCTGACGTGGCCGGGCCTGCAGCTGCAGCGCCTGACCACGCGCGAGCCCGACCCGGCGCAGCTGGCCGTGGCCATCGCCGCCCTGGAGGCGGTGCTGGAGCTCGAGGACCCGGCCGAGGCCACCGAGGCCGAGCGCGCGGTCATGGAGGTCGGGGCGTGAGCGTGGAGGCGGCGCCGGCGCCCGCGGAGTCCCTGACGTTCCCGCCCGAGCCGTGGCAGCTCGGCGGATCGATGCTGCTGACCGTGTTCGCGCTGCCCACGCGCTCGCTGCCGGCCGAGGTGGACGAGTTCGCGCCCGACGGCGTGCGCCCCGTGCTGCTGGGCGGCCACGCGCTGCTGGGCGCCGCGCTGGTGCGCTACGCACCCGGCAGCGTGGTGGAGTACGACGAGCTGCTGGTCTCCGCCCTGACCCGCCGGGGCCGCAAGCTGGTGTCCACGCTTCCGCACATCTGGGTGAACAGCCCGGAGTCGGTGGCCGGCGGGCGCGCGCTGTGGGCCATCCCGAAGGGGCTGGCGGAGTTCGCGCGCGACGGGGACTCCGCGACGGTGGACGTGGAAGGGCGCCGGGCCGCCTCGCTGACCGCGCGGGTCGGTGGCCGCCTGCTGCCGGGCTGGCAGTCGTTCACGCTGACCACCGCACAGCGCCTGGAGGGCCGCAGCGTGCTGGCCACCAACGCCGCCCGCGCCCACGCCCGCCGCGCGCGGATCGACTGGGACTTCCCGGCGGACGGACCCCTGGGCTACATGCGCGCCGGCCGCCCGCTGTTCAGCGTCGAGCTGGACGAGATGGGCATCTCGTTCGGGCTCTCCTGCCTGCGCTGGTAGCCGCTGGTGTGTGCCCGCCGCCGTGCGGGTAGGGCTGTGACCATGACGCGCGAGTTCACCCAGCTGAGCGATGGCGGCGCCTTCTTCGAGGCGCCGCGCTGGCACGACGGCCGCTGGTGGCTGTCGGACTTCTACCGCCGTCAGGTCGTGACCGTTACCACCGACGGTGCGGAGGAGGTGGTGCTGGAGGTCGAGGGTCAGCCCTCGGGCCTGGGCTGGCTGCCCGACGGCTCGCTGCTGGTGGTCTCGATGAAGGACCACCGCGTGCTGCGTCGCGATGGCGACGGTGAGGTGTCGCTGTACGCCGACGTGTCGGACCTCTGCGGCGGCAACCTCAACGACATGGTCGTGTCCGCCGACGGCCACGCCTACGTGGGCAACTTCGGCTTCGACCTGATGGCGGGGGCGGACCCGTCCCCGGGCAACCTGATCCACCTCGACCCCCAGGGCGACGCCGAGGTGGGTGCCGACGGACTGCTGTTCCCCAACGGGTCGGTGATCACACCTGACGGCTCCACCCTGATCGTGGGCGAGACGGCGGGCGCCCGCTACACGGCGTTCGCGATCCAGCCCGACGGCAGCCTGGGCGACCGGCGGGTGTGGGCGCAGGTGGCGCCTGAGCCCCCGATCGGCACGCTCGAGGAGACGCTCGGGCAGCTGCGCTTCGGTCCCGACGGCTGCACGCTGGACGCCGACGGCCAGATCTGGTCGGCCGACGAGGTGAACGCGCGCTGCGCCCGGATCGCCGAGGGCGGCGAGGTCACCGACGAGATCGCCGCGCCGGAGGGGCTGAACATCTTCGCGTGCGCGCTCGGTGGCCCGGACGGGCGGACGCTGCTGGCCTGTGCGGCCCCCGACTTCCACGAGCAGGCACGCGCCGCGGCGCGCGAGGCGGTGCTGCTGACGGTGGAGGTCGACGTGGCGCACGCCGGGCTGCCCTAGCTAGCGCCTAACCTCCCCGGGCGATGGTCGAGAAGCTCGTGGAGCAGATCGAGAGCCGGTTCGCCGAGCTCTCGGAGCAGATGTCCGATCCGGACGTGATCGGCGACCGCGAACGCTACGCGGAGGTCGGCCGCTCCTGGAACGGGCTGCAGCACGCCAACGAGCTGGCCGCCGAATGGCGCCGCGCCGCCTCCGACGCCTCGGGCGCCCGCGAGATGCTGGCCGACGGCGAGGACGCCGAGATCCGCGAGATGCTGGCCACCTCCGAGGCGCGGCTGGCCGAGCTGGACGAGGAGATCCGGCTGGCCATGGTCGAGCCCGACCCCAGCGACGACAAGAACGTGATCGTCGAGATCCGCGGCGGCGCCGGCGGGGAGGAGGGCGGCCTGTTCGCCGGAGACCTGTTCCGCATGCTCAACCGCTACGCCGAGCGTCGCGGCTTCTCGACCGAGGAGCTTTCCGTGGCCGACGGCGACTACACGTTCGCCGTCAAGGGCGACGGCGCCTACAGCGTGTTCAAGCACGAGGGTGGCACCCACCGCGTCCAGCGCGTGCCCGAGACCGAGTCCCAGGGCCGCATCCACACCTCGACCGCGACGGTGGCGGTGCTGCCCGAGGCCGAGGACGTCGAGGTGCAGGTCAACGACAACGACCTCCAGGTCGACGTCTACCGCTCCTCGGGCCCCGGCGGGCAGTCGGTGAACACCACCGACTCCGCGGTGCGCATCACCCACAAGCCGACCGGCCTGGTGGTGTCGATGCAGGACGAGAAGTCCCAGCTCCAGAACCGCGACAAGGCCATGCGGGTCCTGCGTGCGCGCCTGTACGAGCAGGAGCTGGCCGCCCAGCAGGCCGAGCAGGCGGAGAACCGCCGCTCGCAGGTGGGCTCGGGCGAGCGATCGGAGAAGATCCGCACCTACAACTTCCCGCAGGACCGCGTGACCGACCACCGCGTCAAGCTCACGCGCGGCAACGTGGCGGGCGTGCTGGCCGGCGAGCTGGACGAGTTCACGAACGCCCTCGAGGCCGAGGAGAAGCGCCTCAAGCTCGAGGACGCGTCGCTCGCGCCCGCCGAGTGAGGGCCTCTGACGCGCTGGGCGGGGCGATCGACGCCCTCAGGGCGGCCGGCTGCGACACGCCCGACCTGGACGCGCAGGTGCTGATCGCCGACGCGATGGGCGTCGACCGCGGCACGCTGGTGTCCGACCCCGAGCAGGAGATCGTCCCGTCCGCCGCGCGGCTGGTGGGCGAGCGGGTCCGGCGCCGGGTCCAGCGCGAGCCGGTGGCCTACATCCTGGGCCGCAAGGGCTTCCGCTTCGTCGAGCTGGCCGTGGACCGGCGGGTGCTGGTGCCCCGGCCCGAGACCGAGCTGCTGGTGGAGCTGGCCCTGGCCCTGCCCCAGGGCGCCGCCGTGCACGACGTCGGTACCGGCAGCGGGGCCGTCGCGCTGGCCCTGGCCTCCGAGCGGCCCGACCTGCGCGTCAGCGCCTCGGACGCGTCGGCCGAGGCGGTGGAGGTGGCGCGCGCCAACGCCGCCCGCCTGGGCCTGGAGGTGCCGATCGCCCATGAGGCCGGCCTGCCGGCCGGTGCGTACGACCTTGTGGTGGCCAACCTGCCCTACGTGACGGCGTCCGACTACTCGCGGCTGGCGCCCGAGATCCGGGCCTTCGAGCCGCGCATGGCCCTGGTGGCCGGCGCGGAGGGCATGGACGCCATCGTCGGCCTGGTGGCCGCCGCCCCCGCGGGCACCCGGCTGGCGCTCGAGCACGGCACCGAGCAGGGCCAGGCCGTGCGCGCGCTGCTTGCCGAGGCCGAGACCCATCGCGACCTGGCAGGGCACGAGCGCGTGACCGTGGGTGAGGTGGCGTGACCGGCGAGGAGGTCGAGACCTTCCGCCGCTGCATCTCGGTGGGGGGCGTGGCCCTGTTTCCCACCGACACCGTCTACGGCCTGGGCACCGAGCCCGACTCGGTGGAGGGGGTGCGCCGCCTCTACGGGCTCAAGGGCCGCGTGCCGGACAAGCCCGCCGCCGTCATGTTCTTCGACCTCGACCTGGCGCTGGCGGCGGTGCCCGAGCTGGGCCCGCGCACCGCACGTGCCCTGCGGGGGCTGCTGCCCGGAGCGGTCACGGCCATCGTGCCCAACCCCGCCGGCCGCTACCCGCTGGCCTGCGGCCCCGAGCCCGCCAAGCTCGGGCTGCGCGTGCCGCGCCTGGACGGCGCCCTGGAGCCGCTGGCCGCCGTGCGCTGGCCCGTGCTGCAGTCCAGTGCCAACCGCTCCGGCGGCCCCGACGTGCGCCGCCTGGCGGACGTTGAGCCCGCGGTGGCGGGCGGGGTGGACCTGGCCCTGGACGGCGGCGACCTGCCCGGCACCGCGTCCACGGTGGTGGACCTGACGGGCTACGAGGATGGCGGCGGGCACACGGTGCTGCGCGAGGGCGCGGTGTCCGCGGACCAGGTGGCCGCCGCGCTCTAGCGCAGGTTGCCCAGCCCCGTCCAGAGCAGGTCGAGCGCCGCCTCCACGAGGTCCTCCCGGGCCACGCCCGGGCGGGCCAGCCCCCACTCGGCACCGCCGCGCAGGGCGGCGATCAGCATCTCGACCATCGCCTCGGCACGGGGCCCGGCGGGGTCGATGCCGGCGTTACGGGCGTCCTCGGCCAGCAGCGCCGCGACCGCGACGACGCGATTCCGGTGGGCCGCCGCGGCGGCCGCATCGATCTCGGGGTCACCGTGGGCGGTGTTGCCGAACAGCAGCCGCCACGAGTCGGGGCGCTCGTGGGCGAAGGCGAACACCGCCGCCACCGTCTGGCGCATCCGCTCCCGCGCGTCGCCCTCGCCGGAGATACGGCTGGCCGCGTCCGCCAGGAACGCGGCGCTCTGCTCCTCCAGTACCTCCAGGAACAGCGCCTTCTTCGAGGGAAAGTGGTCGTACAGCACGGGCCTGGCCACGTCCGCGCGGGCGGCGATCTCGCCCATGGACGTCGCGCGGTAGCCCGACCGCGCAAAGCACTCGACCGCCGCGCCCAGCACCTCTGCCCGTCGCGCCGGGGCGCGCATGCGGCGCTTGATCGGACGCTCGCCCTGGGCGCTGGACACGGCGGCAGCGTAGTCTTTGACAACCGACACACCTGTAGGTTACAGTCCTGGCGCGGAAACACACGGGAGGGGACCGATGGGTGAGGCAGGGGAAGGGCCCGGGCGGCGGCTCACGCGGCGCGGCTTCGTACGCGACGCGGGCATGGCGGCGGCCGCGGTGGGGCTGGCGGGACCGCTGGCGGCGCCGGCGATCGGCGCGGCGCGGGGCAGGCGCGTGGCCGTGCTGGGGGGTGGCATGGCCGGGCTGACCGTGGCCCACGAGCTGGTGGAGCGGGGGTTCAAGGTAGACGTGTACGAGCCGGTCGCCCTGGGCGGCAAGGCGCGCTCGATCGACGTGCCCGGGCCGGGCAAGGGAGGGCGGCGGCCGCTGCCCGGCGAGCACGGCTTCCGCTTCTTCCCGGGCTTCTACCACCACGTTCCGGACTCGATGCGCCGCACGCCCGACGGCAAGAACGCGAACGGGGTCTGGGACAACCTGGTGGACACCAGCGAGGGCCGCTCGGTGCGGGCCAACGGCCGCGCGGACGCGCAGCTGTTCGGAATGGTGCCCGACCCCGTGGCCGCCCTGACCCCCCAGGGCCTCCAGGCGCTGCTGCTCGAGGAGATCGTGAAGATGAAGATGGTCCCTCCGCACGAGGCGGGGTACCTGGCCACGCGGCTGGCCGTGTTCCTGACCAGCTGCGAGGAGCGCCGGTTCGGCCAGTGGGAGCACGTGGCGTGGTGGGACTACATCGGCGCCGCCAGCCGCTCCGACGAGTACCAGAAGGTCGCGGCCCGCGGGCTCACGCGATCGCTGGTGGCGGCCAAGGAGACGGTGGCCTCGACCCGGACTATCGGCAACATGGCCGAGGCGTTCATCATGAACATCATGCAGCGCGGCAACGACGGCGCGCTGGACCGAGTGCTGGACGCGCCCACGAACGAGGCCTGGATCAGCCCCTGGGTGCGGCTGCTGCGGGGGCACGGCGTGCGCTTCCACATGGGCCAGGAAGCGGTGGCCCTGGACGTCCGGGGCGGACGGGTGCGATCCGCCGTGGTGCGTGACCGGCGGGGACGCCGGCGCCGGGTCCAGGCCGACTGGTTCGTGTCCGCCATGCCCGCCGAGCGGATCCGGCGGCTGCTGTCGCGGCCGCTCCTGAAGGCCGACCCGTCGCTGGAGGGCATCCGCGACCTCCAGACCGACTGGATGGCGGGCATCCAGTACTACCTGACCCGGAAGGTCGACATCACCCACGGGCATGTGACCTATGTGGACTCGCCGTGGGCGCTGACCTCGCTGACCCAGGCGCAGTTCTGGGGCGAGCGGGACTTCGCGCGTGACTACGGCGACGGCCGCTCGGTGGACTGCCTGTCGGTGGACATCTCCGACTGGGACTCGCCGGGCCTGCTGGTCAAGAAGAAGGCCAAGCGGTGCACGCCGGCCGAGATCAGGCGGGAGGTCTGGCACCAGATCACCGAGCACCTCAAGGACACCGATCCCTCGGTGCTCGGCAAGGGCCTGGCCCACAAGGCGTTCCTGGACCCGGGCATCCGCTGGGATCGCCGCCGCCGGCGCAACAGCAACGCCACGCCGCTGCTGGTGAACACCGCGGGATCGTGGGACAAGCGTCCGCAGGCGCACACCCGGGTGGGAAACCTGTTCCTCTCCGGCGACTACGTGCAGACCGACATCGACCTGGCGACCATGGAGGGCGCGAACGAGTCGGGCCGCGCCGCCGCGGGGGCCCTGCTGGACGCGGCGGGGTCCGGCGCCGCGCCGCCGCGGATGTACAAGCTCTACGACCCGCCCGAGTTCGAGGCGTTCAAGCGGGCCGACAAGGTGCTGTACGACCTCGGCCGCCCCAACGTCCTGGACGTGGGCTGACCCGGGTGGCCGAGCGCTTCGACGCGGTGGTGGTGGGGTGCCGCTGTGCGGGGTCGGCCACCGCGACCGCGCTGGCGCGGGCGGGCCGGTCGGTGCTGGCGCTGGACCGCGGCCGGTTTCCCTCGGACACGCTGTCCACCCACCTGCTGTTCCTCGGCGGGGTCGTCGAGCTGCAGCGCCTCGGCGCCCTCGAGCGGGTCCAGCGGCTGGGCGCGCCCCGGCTGACAGAGGGCTCGATGGGGTGGGGCCCGCACGAGGTCCGTGCCGGCTACACCCCGGTCGAGGGCCTGGACTACGCCCTGTGCGTCAGGCGCCCGGGGCTGGACGCCGCGCTGGTGGATACGGCGCGCGAGGCCGGGGCGCACGTGCGCGAACGTGCCACCGTCAGCGCCCTCGTCCTGGACGGCTCCCGGGTGGCCGGCGTGCGCTACCGCGACCGCGACGGGGGCGAGCGCGAGGTGCGAGCCCCACTGGTCGTGGGCGCCGACGGCAGAAGGTCGGTGGTGGCCCGTTCGGTCGGCGCCGAGCGCCCGGAGCTGGAGAGCGCGAATGGCCGCGGCTGCTACTTCGCCTACTGGCGCGACCGGGAGTCCGGCCCGCGATCGGTGGCCTCCCAGTGGCGGCAGGGCGAGGAGCTGGTCACGGCGTTCCCGTGTGACGACGGCCTGGTGCTGGTGCTGGTCATGCCCCCGCTGGCGCGCGCCCGGGAGTTCGCCGACGATCTGGCGGGCGAGTACGAGCGCACCGTCGCCGCGGTCCCGGCCCTGGCCGAGCGCCTGCGGGGGGCGGAGCGCCAGAGCAAGGTGCGGCACACGGTGTCCACCGCGTCGTACTTCCGCCGCTCCCACGGCCCGGGTTGGGCGCTGGCGGGCGACGCCGGGCACTTCAAGGACCCGGTGACCGCGCAGGGCATCCGCGACGCCCTGCGTTTCGGCCGCCTGCTGGGCGAGCGGGCCGCCCCGGTGCTGGATGACCCGCGCGCCCTGGACCGCGTGCTGGGGGGCTGGGAACGCACCCGGGACCGCGAGTGCCTGCAGATGTACCAGTGGACGAACAGGCTTGGGCGGGCCGAGCAGATGGGGGCGGTGGAGGGCGAGCTGTACCGGCGGGCGACCACCGACCCGGTGCTGGCGCGCCAGGTGCTGGACGTGATGGCCCGCACGCGCTCGCCCGCCTCGGTGCTGACACCGGCCCGGAAGCTTTCGCTGGCGATGGCCGCGGCACGGCGTGGACCGGAGGCCCGGCGGGCGGTGGCCGGCGAGACCTGGCAGGAGTTCCGCGACGGCATGGCAGAGCGGGGCGAGCGGCTCCGCTTCGGCCTCCGGCGCGTGTCCGGGAGGGCCGGTGCCGGCGCCCGGAGTGGGCCGGTGCCGCGGCGGCCGCGGGCCGCGCTCGACGCCGGCTAGATGCGACCGGGTTCCACTTACGCGGAACGCTTGCGCCCGATGTCACGCGCCTGATAGACCGTGACGCGAGCCGTCGAAGAGGGGGAGTTGCATCGTGTGCCTGGCCATTCCCGGCCAGATACTTGAAGTGGTCGACGAGGCCAATCGCCTCGCCCGGGTCGACGTTGCCGGCGTCCAGCGCAACGTGAACATCGGGCTCCTGGACTCCGACGGTGGCGTCGGGCCCGGCGACTGGGTCCTGATCCACGTGGGCTTCGCGATGTCGAAGGTCGACGAGGAGGAGGCCATGGCCACGCGCCGCCAGCTCGTGGCCATGGGGGCGGACTACGAGCAGGAGCTCGAGGAGCTCAAGGCCAGCGTGATCGAGTGATGGTCCCCGCCTGCCAGCCCGGCTGCATCACCTGTGGTGACGTGGCCGTGCCGCTGCAGGTGCTCGAGGTGGACACCGATCGGGATCTGGCCCTGTGCCAGGACCGCCAGGGGCGGCGCGAGACCGTGGAGATCGCGCTCGTGTCCCCGGTGAAGGCCGGCGACGAGCTGCTGGTGCACGCGGGGACCGCCATCGCATGAAGTACGTGGACGAGTTCCGGGACCCGGAGCTCGGCCGCGCCCTGGCGGGCGAGATCCTCCAGCTGGTCGAGCCGGGCCGCCACTACAAGCTGATGGAGGTGTGCGGCGGGCACACGCACTCGATCTACAAGTTCGGGATCGACGACCTGCTCCCCGAGAACGTGGAGCTGGTGCACGGTCCCGGCTGCCCGGTCTGCGTGATCCCGATGGGGCGCGTCGACGACGGCATCGCGATGGCCCACCAGCCGGGTGTGATCTTCACCTGCTTCGGCGACATGATGCGCATCCCCGGCTCCGACGGCTCGCTGCTGGACGCCAAGGCCGAGGGCGCCGACATCCGCATGGTCTACTCGCCGCTGGACGCGCTGCGGATCGCCAAGCGCAGCCCCGACCGGCAGGTGGTGTTCTTCGCCATCGGGTTCGAGACCACGGCGCCCTCCACCGCGCTGACGCTCAAGCGGGCGAAGGCCGAGGGCGTCGAGAACTTCTCGGTCATGTGCAACCACGTGACCATCGTCCCGCCGCTGCGGGCGCTGCTGGACTCGCCCGACCTGCGCCTGGACGGCTTCATCGGCCCCGGCCACGTCTCGACGGTGGTGGGCGCGCGCCCGTTCGAGTTCATCCCGGCCGACTACCGCCGGCCGATCGTGGTCTCGGGCTTCGAACCGCTGGACGTGCTCCAGGGGGTGCAGATGATCCTCAAGCAGCTGGCCGAGGGCCGCTGCGAGGTGGAGAACCAGTACACCCGGGTGGTGCCCTACGAGGGCAACCTGCGCGCGCTCGAGGTCATGTCCGAGGTGTTCGAGCTGCGTCCGCACTTCGAGTGGCGCGGGCTGGGCTTCATCTCCCAGAGCGGCCTGAAGCTCAGCCAGGCCTACGCCGACCTGGACGCGGAGAACCGCTGGGAGGTCCCGGGCATCCGGGTGGCCGACCCGAAGGCGTGCCAGTGCGGCGAGGTGCTCAAGGGCGTGATTAAGCCGTTCGAGTGCAAGGTGTTCGGCACCGCGTGCACTCCGGAGCGGCCGATCGGCACGTGCATGGTCTCCTCGGAAGGCGCCTGCGCCGCCTACTACAACTTCGGGCGCTTCGCGCGGGAGCGGGAGGTCGTGTGACCGACGCGGTCTCCGAGCGGGAAACGAAGATCCTCGGGATCATCGAGACCGCGCGCGCGAAGCGGGGAAAGTTCCGCGACGAGCACGTGACCATGTCGCACGGCGCGGGTGGCAAGGCCACCCAGTCGATGATCGAGGGCCTGTTCGCGCCCGCGTTCGGCTCCGATGCCGATGCCGATGCCGGCGCGGTGGAAGAGGGCCTCGTCATGACCACCGACTCCTTCGTGGTCAAGCCGATCC
Source organism: Thermoleophilaceae bacterium (assembly GCA_035630015.1). Taxonomy (GTDB): domain Bacteria; phylum Actinomycetota; class Thermoleophilia; order Solirubrobacterales; family Thermoleophilaceae; genus JAAYBF01. The sequence goes on from DASQLM010000176.1 coordinate 13,757, forward strand.
GGTTCCCGGGCGGCTCGATCGGCGAGCTGGCGGTGAACGGCACGGTCAACGACCTGGCCGTGTCCGGCGCGCGCCCGCTGGCGCTGAGCCTGTCGCTGATCCTCGAGGAAGGGCTTTCGTCCCAGACGCTGCGCGAGGAGGTCGAGGCCATCGCCTCCGCCGCGCGCGATGCGGACGTGCAGATCGTGGCCGGGGACACCAAGGTCGTGGAACGTGGCCACGCCGACTCGATCTACGCCATCACGACCGGCGTTGGACGGACCGACCCGCGAGCTCGGATGTCCCCGGCTGCCCTTCGACCCGGAGACCGGATCCTCGTGTCCGGGAGGGTGGGCGACCACGGCACCGCCATCATGCTCGCGCGCGGTGAGTTCGAGCTGGGCGGTGCCGAGATCGCCTCGGACACCTGCTGTCTGTGGCCCGCCGTGGACGCGCTGCTGGAGGAGTCCGGGCCCGCCCTGCGCTGCATGCGCGACGCCACCCGCGGCGGCGTGGCGTCGGTGCTCAACGAGCTGGCGCGCGCCTCGAACGTGGCGATGCTGGTGCGCGAGGCCGCGGTGCCCGTGCACCCGGCGGTCGCCGGCGCGGCGGAGATCCTGGGGATCGACCCGATGTACGTGGCCAACGAGGGCAAGTTCGTGGCCTTCGTGGACCCCGGTCACGCGGACGCGGCCCTGGCCGCGCTGCGGGGCGTGCCCGGCTGCGAGGACGCGGCCGAGATCGGAGAGGTCAGGACCGAGCCGCCGGGGATGGTGCTCGTGGAGACGGGATTCGGCGGCAAGAGGGTCATGGACCAGCTGGTGGGCGACCCGCTCCCGAGGATCTGCTGATGCATGAGCTCTCGATCGCGGAGGCGGTGGTCGCGGTCGTCGAGCGTCACGCCCGGGGCCGGCGGGTGGCAAAGGTCGAGCTCAAGGTCGGGCACCTGCGCCAGGTGGTGCCGAGTGCGCTGGCGTTCGCCTTCGAGCTGACCGCCCAGGGCACCGTGGCCGAGGGTGCGGAGCTGGAGATGGAGCACGTCGAGGCGGGCGGGCGGTGCCAGGGGTGTGGGGCCGACACGCCGCTCCCCGAGCTGCCGCTGGCGTGCCGGGTGTGCGGCTCGATCGACGTCGAGGTGACCCGCGGCGAGGAGCTGTTGGTCGATTCGCTGGAACTTGAGGAGCAACTGCAAACGAGTGGAGGGACGAGGACATGAGCGCCGAGGCTGCGGCCGGGGTGGAGGAGGTCCACATCCTGTGGATCTCGGAGGGCATGAGCTGCGACGGGGACACGGTGTCGATCACCGCGGCCTCGCAGCCCAGCATCGAAGAGGTGCTGTTGGGGGCGATACCCGGCCTGCCCAAGGTCCACCTGCACAACAAGGTCCTGTCCCCGACGCTTGGCGGGGAGGAGTTCCTCAAGCCGTTCCGCCAGGCGGCCGAGGGCACCCTCGACGCCCCGCACGTGCTGGTGATCGAGGGGTCGATCCCCAACGAGAAGATCAACGGCGACGGCTACTGGACCTCGTTCGGCAACGACGAGGCCACGGGCGAGCCGCTGACGCTGGACTGGTGGCTGGACCGCCTGGCGCCGTCCGCGTTCGCCGTCGTGGCCGTTGGGACCTGCGCCACCTACGGGGGCATCCATGCCATGGCCGGCAACCCCACGGGCTGCATGGGCCTGGCCGACTACCTGGGCTGGGACTTCCGCTCGGCGGCCGACCTGCCGATCGTGAACGTGCCCGGCTGCCCGGTGCAGCCGGACAACTTCATGGAGACCCTGACCTGGCTGCTGTACCAGGCCGCCGGCCTGGCGCCGGTGATCCCGCTCGACGAGGCGTTGCGGCCCCAGTGGATCTTCGGCAAGACCGTCCACGAGGGCTGTGACCGCGCGGGCTACTACGAGCAGGGCGACTTCGCCAAGGACTACAACTCGCCGAAGTGCCAGGTCAAGATCGGCTGCTGGGGCCCGGTCGTGAACTGCAACGTGCCCAAACGCGGCTGGATGGGGGGTGTGGGGGGCTGTCCCAACGTGGGCGGCATCTGCATCGGCTGCACGATGCCCGGGTTCCCCGACAAGTTCATGCCGTTCATGGACGCACCTCCCGGCGGCACGGTGTCGTCGGCGCTGACCGGGAGCTACGGGACGGTCATCCGCAAGCTGCGCGGCATCACCAACAAGACCGTGAACAAAGAGCCCAAGTGGCGGCACAACCGCGACGAGCTCACCACCGGCTACGAGCCCAAGGCGCTGCAGGACTAGCGCGGCGGGAGAGGAGAGAGAACGATGGCCACACGCGAGAAGATCAAGCCGGAGGCGGGCAACGTCGTCGACATGTCGTGGGATCCGATCACCCGGATCGTCGGCAACCTGGGCATCTACACCAAGATCGACTTCAAGCAGAAGGAGGTCGTGCAGTGCAAGAGCACGTCCTCCATGTTCCGCGGCTACAGCGTCTTCATGAAGGGCAAGGACCCGCGCGACTCGCACTTCATCACCAGCCGCATCTGCGGGATCTGCGGTGACAACCACGCGGTCTGCTCGATGTACGCGCAGAACATGGCCTACGGGGTCAAGACGCCGCCGCTCGGCGAGCACATCGTGAACCTGGGCGAGGCGGCGGAGTACATCTTCGACCACACGATCTTCCAGGACAACCTGGTGTTCGTGGACTTCTGCGAGCAGATGGTCAAGGACACCAACCCGGGCCTGCTGGAGAAGGCGGAGAAGACCGAGGCGCCGCACGCCGACGTCCACGGGTTCCGGACGATCGCCGACATCATGCGGTCGTTCAACCCGTTCGTGGGCGAGACCTACCGCGAGGCACTGATCGTCAGCCGGGTCACCCGGGAGATGATCTGCCTGATGGAGGGCCGCCACGTGCACCCCTCCACGATCTACCCCGGGGGAGTGGGCACACAGGCCACGCCCACGCTGTTCACCGACTACCTGACCAGGCTGATGCGCTGCATGGACTTCATCAAGAAGGCCGTGCCGATGAACGACGACGTGTTCGACTTCTTCTACGAGGCCATGCCCGGCTACGAGGAGGTGGGCCGGCGCCGGATCCTGCTCGGCTGCTGGGGGGCGTTCAACAACCCCGACTACGTGGATTACGACTACACGAACATGGAGTCCTGGGGCAACGAGATGTACGTGACCCCGGGCGTCGTGGTCGACGGCGAGCTGGTGACCACCAACCTCGTGGACATCAACCTGGGGCTGCGGATCCTGCTCGGGTCGTCGTACTACGACGACTGGCAGAGCGAAGAGACCTTCGTGCCCAAGGATCCGCTGGGGAACCCGGTCGACCAGCGCCACCCCTGGAACCAGACGACGATCCCCCGGCCGCAGAAGCGCGACCTCGAGGGCGGCAACTACTCGTGGGTGATGAGCCCGCGCTGGTACGACAAGCGCACGGGCGACTACCTGGCGCTGGACACCGGCGGGGGCGCGCTGGCCCGGCTGTGGGTCACGGCCCTGGCCGACAAGGTCAAGACCCCGTTCGTGCAGGCCACCGGCGACGGGGTGGACATCCAGCTCCCCGAGTCGCCGGACATGCCCGCCGCGACCCTGAACTGGAAGGTTCCGCAGTGGTCCAACGCCATCGAGCGCAACCGCGCCCGGGTGTACTTCGTGGCCTACGCGGCGGCGATGGCGCTGCACTTCGTGGACCGGGGCCTGACCGAGGTGCGTAGCGGCCAGACCAAGGTGTTCGAGGACTTCGACGTCCCCGACGAGGCCATCGGGTGCGGCTTCCATGAGGCGGTGCGCGGGGTGCTGAGCCACCACATGGTCATCCGCGAGGGCAAGATCGCCAACTACCACCCCTACCCGCCGACGCCCTGGAACGGGAGCCCGACGGACTCCTACGGCACGCTCGGCCCGTACGAGGACGCGGTCACCGGCCAGCCGATCTTCGAGGAGAACGGCGCCGACGACTTCCGGGGCATCGACATCATGCGGGCGGTGCGGTCGTTCGACCCGTGCCTGCCCTGTGGCGTGCACATGTACCTGGGCAACGGCAAGACGCTGAAGCGCACGCACTCGCCGATGTTCGGGGCCACCAACGGGGGCTGAGATGGCGACCACGCAGGACACCGGCGCCGAGCCCTTGGCACAGGTCGAGGCGCTGCTCGGGGAGATCGAGTCGCTGCCCGACCCCGCGGCGCGGGACACGGCCACCGCGCTGGTCCAGGCCCTGCTCGAGCTCTACGGGGAGGGCCTGGCCCGGATCGTCCCCCTGTTGGGCGAGGACGGCCGGCGCGCCGCGACCGACGACGAGCTGGTCTCGCACCTCCTGCTCCTGCACGACGTGCACCCGGTGCCCCTCGCGGAGCGGGTGGAGGAGGCGCTGGAGGGGGTGCGCCCGTACCTGGACTCGCACGGCGGCGGCGTGCAGCTCGTGGGGGTCGAGGACGGGATCGTCCGCCTACGGCTCAAGGGCAGCTGCGAGGGCTGTCCCTCGTCGACGATGACCCTGAAGCTGGCCATCGAGGACGCCATCCGCAAGGTGGCGCCCGACGTGGTGGACATCGAGGCCGAGGGCGTATCGGGCTCGGCGCCCGCTCCAGGCCCCACGAAGCTGCTCCAGATCGAGGTCTCCGATGCCGTGCACGCGCCGGAGCCGGCGGCCGAGTGGCTCGTGGCCGGGACGCTGGCGGAGCTCTCGGGGGGCGGCACGCTGGTCAAGGCGGTGGCGGGCGAGCCCGTGCTGTTCGTGCGCGTGATGGACGACTTCTACGGCTACCGGCCCGACTGCCCGGGGTGCGCGCGGAGCATGGAGGGTGCCGTGCTGCGCGGGTCCGAGCTCGCGTGCGGGGGGTGCGGGCACACGTTCGACGTCCGCCGTGCCGGGCGGTGCCTGGACGCGCCCGGCCTGTTCCTGGAGCCGCTGCCCTTGCTCCAGGACGACGCGGGCATCGTCAAGGTGGCCCGCGGGGCGGTGCCGGCATAGCCATGGCCGGCGCGGGCACCTCGGGGTCGTCCTCGCGGCTGCGCCGGCTCGCGCGGCAGGGCGCCGAGCGCCAGGAGGCGGAGCTCGAGCGCTGCGAGCTGTGCAGCGAGCCGATCCCCGCCCAGCACCGCCACCTGCTGGACCTGCGCAGCGGCGAGCTCATGTGCGCGTGCCGGGCGTGCAAGATCCTCTTCGACCGCCGCGAGGCGGGGGAGGGCCACTACCGCCTCGTCCCCGAACGGCGGCTGCGGCTGGAGGGCTTCGTCCTGGACGACGCGCGCTGGGAAGCGCTGCGCATCCCGGTGGACATGGCGTTCTTCTTCGCCAGCACCCGGGCCGAGCGGGTGGTGGCGCTCTACCCGAGCCCCGCCGGACCGACCGAGTCGCTGCTCGAGCTGGAGGCCTGGGAGCAGATCGTGGCCGACAACCCGGTGCTGGCGTCGATGGAGCCCGACGTCGAGGCGCTGCTGGTCAACCGCGCGCGCGGCGCGCGACAGGTCTTCCTGGTTCCCATCGAGGATCCCTACCGGCTCGTGGCCCTGATCCGCACGCGCTGGCGCGGGCTGACGGGAGGCAAGGAGGTCTGGCAGGAGATCGAACGCTTCTACGAAGCGCTCTCGGACCGGGCGAAGCCGCACGGGCGAGAGCGAGAGGAGGTCGCATGAAGAAGAACATGATCAAGACCGGCAAGCCCGACATCGACACCCGGACGCTGGGCCACATACCGGGCAACAAGTCGGGCAACGCGAAGGGCAACTACGAGAAGCAGGAGGGTCACAACGCGGACGGCACCCGGACCGCGAGGGCGTCCACGGGCGTCAACGCCGCGGCGCAGGAGCCGATCGATCCCCGGATGCCCAACCTCTCGCCGGGCTAGGCGGTGCCCGCACCGCTGCCCACCGCCGGAACCCCCACGGCGCAGGCCGCGGGTCCCCGCCTGACCTTCTCGGTGGAGGAGGGCGGTGTGCTCGAGCCCTCGGCGGTGCCGACGCTGCGGTTCGCGCTCCGGATCGGAAGTGGTGGCGTGCCGGTGAGGTCGGTCGCGCTGAACGTGCAGCTGCGCATCGCCGCCACCCGGCGCACGTACAGCGACCGCGACGAGGACAACCTGGCGGAGCTGTTCGGGCACCGCGAGCAGTGGAAGACCACGCTGCGCAGCCTGCACTGGACCAACGTGGCGCTCCAGGTCGGCCCCTTCACCGACGTGACGACGGTGGAGCTGCCGGTCACCTGCACGTACGACCTGGAGGTCACGGGCACCCGCTACCTGCACGCCCTGCAGGACGGGGACATCCCCCTGGAGTTCCTGTTCGCAGGCTCGATGTTCTACGCCGGGCCCGGCGGCGCCCTCCAGGTCCAGCCGATCTCCTGGGCGGCGGAGGCGGAGTACCGGCTCCCGGTCGCGGTGTGGCGGCAGATGATGGACCGCCACTTCCCCGACGCCGCGTGGCTGCGCGTGCGCCGGGACGTGTTCGAGCGCCTCCACGCCTACCGCGGGCGCCACGCCCTCATGACGTGGGAGGAGACCTTCGACTCCCTGCTGCGCGAGGACGCCCCGTGAGCGCGGATCCCGTCCGCCGGATCGCCGACGCCGTGCTCTATGAGGGCTACATCCTGTGGCCCTACCGGCGCTCGGCGCTCAAGAACCGTCAGCGCTGGACCTTCGGCGGGGTCTACCCGCGCGGTCACAGCGAGGGTCGCGAGGATGACCCCTGGGTCATGCGCGCGGAGTGCCTGCTCCGCGGCGACCCGGAGACCGTCGATGTGCGCGTGCGCTTCCTGCACGTGGTCCGCCGCCAGCTGCTGGCCGACGGAGAGCCAGTCGACGAGCTGACCGTCGGAGGGGAGCGCCACCTCTCCTGGGAGGAGGCCACCGAGCGCGAGCTGTCCGGCCGGGTGGGTGAGCGGGTGCCTCTGCAGATCCCCGCACGGTCCGAAGAGGAGCCGTTGGGTCGGGGGGCCTCGGTGCAGCGCAGCTGGCGCGCCCTGGAGGGATCGCTCGAGGTGTCCGGCGAACGGCTGGCCGACGGCCTGCACCGGGTCGCGGTTCGGGTGGCCAACACCTCTCCCTGGGACGGGGGCACGCGCGAGGACGCCATGCAGCGCACCTTCTGCTCGACGCACGCGGTGCTGCACGTGGGGAGTGGCGAGTTCATCTCGCTGACCGATCCGCCCGAGGAGCTGCGAAACCAGGCCGACGGGTGTCGTAACGAGGGAGTGTGGCCGGTCCTGGTCGGTCAGCCGCACGAGCATCACACGGTGCTGGCCTCGCCGATCATCCTGGAGGACCACCCCCAGATCGCCCCCGAGAGCCCGGGCGACCTGTTCGACGGCGGGGAGATCGATCAGATGCTGACGCTGAACATCCTGGCCCTGACCGACGAGGAGAAGGCCGAGATGCGCGCCTCCGATCCCCGTGCCCGGGAGATCCTGGAGCGCACCGAGGCTCTGACCGAGGACGAGCTGATGAGCCTGCACGGCGCCGTCCGCGACCTGAGGGAGGTGCGCTGATGCCCGGCAGCTGGGACGAGCTGGTCGGCTCGGCCCCGCGCAGCGTCACGGTGGCCGGCACCGAGGTGGGCCGGGGCAGCCGGGTGGTGCTCCGCCCCCGCCACGGCGGCGACGTGATGGACCGCGCCATGGACGGCAGGCTGGCCGTGGTCGAGGGCCTGCACGAGGAGGTCGGGGGCGCCCTCCAGCTGGCCGTGACGCTGGACGACGATCCCGGACAGGATCTGGGTGAGGCCCGCCAGCCCGGCCACCGCTTCTTCTTCTCGCCCGAGGAGGTGGAGCCCATGGCCGGCGACGCCCTGCCCTCCACGCGGGTGCTGGTCGCGGGCATCGGCAACATCTTCATGGCCGACGACGGCTTCGGCGTCGAAGTGGCGCGGCGCCTGGGCGGGCGCCCGTTGCCGGCCGGCGTCGAGGTCAAGGACTTCGGCATCCGCGGGCTGGATCTGGTCTACGCGCTGGGGGAGGGCTACGACGCGGCCGTCTTCGTCGACGCCGTCCCCCGCGGGGAGCCGCCGGGCACCCTGTTCGTGATCGAGCCGGACCTGGACGGGGCCGACGAGGCGCCCGTCGCGCTCGACGCCCACGGGATGGACCCGGTCAAGGTGATCGCGCTCGCGGGCCAGCTGGGTGAGGCGCCGAAGCGGATCCTGGTGCTGGGGTGCGAGCCGCAGGTGCGCATGACCGGTGAGGAGGAAGAGGTCGTGGGCGAGCTCAGCCCGCCCGTCAGCGCGGCGCTCGATGAAGCCGTGCGCATGGTCGAGGAGCTCGTCACCGAGCTCGTGAACGAGGAGAGAGGGGTCACATGAAGGCATTGATCGCGCTGGGGGCGCTGGGGGCCGTGGGTGCTCTGGTGGCAGTCCAGCTTCCCGAGCTCAAGCGCTACCTGAAGATCTCCCGGATGTAGGAGGACGCCGCATGCACCGCACCAAGGTCAAGGTGGCCGAAGAGGCCCTGGACGCGAACACCACGATCGCCAACGCCAACCGCGAGGACTTCGACCGCGAGGGGGTCAGGGTGGTGAACCTGATGAGCGCCCCCGGCGCGGGCAAGACCACGCTGCTCGAGGCCGCGCTGGGCGACCTGGACGGTGTCCGCGCGGGGGTGCTGGAGGGCGATGTCCAGGGCAGCCTTGACGCCGACCGCCTCTCGGCCCTGCACCTGCCCGTGGTGCAGCTGAACACGGATGGCGGCTTCGGGGGCGAGTGCCACCTGGACGCGAACATGGTCCGCACTGCCCTGCCCGACCTCCCGCTCGGCGAGATCGACCTGCTGATCATCGAGAACGTGGGCAACCTGGTCTGCCCGGCGGAGTTCCGCGTCGGCGAGGACGCCAAGGCCATGGTCTGCTCGGTCACGGAGGGCGAGGACAAGCCGCTGAAGTACCCGCTGATGTTCCGCACCTGCGACCTGGTGGTGGTCAACAAGATCGACCTCCTGCCCCACCTGGACTACGACCTCGACAAGTTGCTGGCCAACGTCAGGTCGGTGAACCCGCACGCGGAGGTGATCCAGACCAGCGCCCGCACCGGCGAGGGCGTCGAGGCGTTCCGGCACTGGTTGGCCCACGTCGCGGACCTGGAGCCCGCTCCGGCGTGAACCGGGCCCTGAGCACCCCCGCCGACCCGCGCGCCGCCGTCCGCGTGGAGGCCGGCGAGCGGTTCTTCGGGGCCGAGGCCCGCCGGCTGGCCGAGCTCTGCCACCGGATGGCCGAGCGCTTCGCCCGCGGCGGACGCCTGCTCGCCGTCGGCGGGCGGGCCCAGGCGCGCTCGGACGCGCGCCACGTGGCGGTCGAGTTCGTGCACCCCGTGATCGTCGGCAAGCGCGCGCTGCCCGCGCTGGCGCTGACGGCCGAGGGGGGACCGGTCGGAGAGCAGCTGGCCCTGGAGGCCGAGGCCGCGGACATGGTCATGTTCTTCGGCCACGCCCCGGGCGGCGACGGAGTCGCGCTCTCCCGTGGGCGCGGATGCCTGACCATCGCCTTCGAGGGGTGCGGCGCCGAATGGGAGCTGATCCCTCCCTCCGAGGACCCCTTCGTGCGTCAGGAGCTGGTGGAGACGGCCTACCACGTGTTGTGGGAGCTGGTGCACGTCTTCTTCGAGCACCGCGGGCTGTTGGACGGCCGTGATGCGCGGACCGTGCACGACACCGGCGCCTCCAGCTTTCTCTACCCGTTCCTGGCCGAGGCCGAGACCGAGCTCGACGGGGTCCTGGCCGACGTGCGCAGCTCCGTGCTGGCCAAGGCCGCCGAGACCGGCACGCTGCGGGCCCGGACGCTGACGGAGGCTCGCCCCGTCCTGGCGGCCGCGGCCGCCGAGCTGCGTGCCCGGATGGACCGCGGCGGGCGGCTGCTCGCCCTGGGCAACGGCGGGTCGGCCACCGACGCCATGGACGCCGTCGCCGACCTGCGCGAGCCACCCGGGTCCCGGCCCCCCAGGCGCGGGCTGGACCTGACGGAGGACTCGTCGATCCTGACGGCGGTGGCCAACGACGTGGGTGTCGACGCCGTCTTCGCGCGCCAGGTCATAGCCCACGGGCGAGCGCAGGACGGGTTGCTGGCGCTGTCCACCAGCGGCAACTCGGCCAACGTGATCGAGGCGCTGGCCCACGCTCGGAAGCGCGGCATGCTGACGATCGCGATGGTTGGCTACGACGGCGGCCGCGTGGCCGAGGAGCGCCTGGCGGACCACGTCGTCGTGGTCCGCTCCGAGCACATTCCCCGGATCCAGGAAGCACAGGCCAGCGCCTGGCACGTGCTGCGCGAGCTGCTGGAGGACCCCCGATGAGCAGCGGCCAGGCCGGACACCAGGCGGCCTCGCCGGAAGACGACGAGCGCCTGACCCCGGGCCGGATCGCACGTGGAGCCCTGCGCGGGGCGATCGCCGCCATGACCATGACCGGCATGCGTGCCGCCACGATCAGCCTCGGGCTTGTCGACGAGCCGCCGCCGCGCGCCATCCTGCGCCAGAAATCGCGTGGTGTGTTCCGGCTGGCGGGCAAGCGTCCCCGGCGCGCGGTCCAGGAGCTCATGCACTGGGGATACGGCGCGGCGGGTGGCGCCGGGTTCGCCGCGATCCCGGCCGGCGTGCGCAGGAAGCCGTGGTTCGGCCCGGTCTACGGCCTGGTGCTCTGGCTGGGCTTCGAGGTCGTGCAGGCGCCGCTGATGGGCCTCAAGCAGGCCGGCGAGCTGCGACCCGTGGAGCGCGCGGCGCTGGCGGCGGACCACGTGGTCTACGGCTACGTGCTGTCCGAGATGCGCCGCGTGTCCTCGTAGTGGCGGTGCGCAGCGATCACCGCGAGCGGGTGCGCGCCCGGGTCGAGGGCACCGTCCAGGGCGTGGGCTTTCGCCCGCACGTGCACCGCCTGGCCGGGGACCTGGGCCTGGCCGGCTGGGTGCTCAACGACAGCCGTGGGGTGCTGGTCGAGGTCGAAGGCCCGCCCGAGGCGCTCGAGCGCTTCCTCCACCGCGTCGCCGCCGACGCGCCGCCGCTCGCGGTCGTGGAGCGGGTGACGCCGGAACTCGTCGAGGCGACCGGCCGGGCGGGGTTCACCATTCGCGCCAGCGCCCCGGGCGCGCCCGAGGCGCTCGTCGCCGCCGACGCGGCCACGTGCCCGGACTGCCTGGCCGAGGTGCTCGACCCCGCTGACCGCCGCCACGGCTACCCGTTCGCCAACTGCACCAACTGCGGCCCGCGGTTCACGATCGTCACCGCCGTCCCGTACGACCGGCCGCTGACCACCATGGCGGCGTTCGAGATGTGCGCCGCCTGCCGGGCCGAGTACGACGATCCCGGCGACCGCCGTTTCCACGCCCAGCCCAACGCGTGCCCGGAGTGCGGGCCGCGGCTGTCGCTGCCGGTGGCCGACGTGGCCCGGGCCCTGGACGACGGCCTGGTCGTGGCGCTGAAGGGCCTGGGCGGGTACCACCTGGCCTGCCGCGCCGACCACGAAGGCGCCACCGCGGCGCTGCGCGAGCGCAAGCACCGCGAGGACAAGCCGTTCGCGCTGATGGCGGCCGACCTGGATGCGGCCGGCGAGCTCGTGGAGCTGACCGCGGCCGAACGCGGGCTGCTGACCGGGCGCGAGCGCCCGATCCTGATCGCCCGCCGCCGCCGGGACGCCCCGGTGGCCGCGGCCGTGGCCCCGGGCTCGCCGGACCTGGGCGTGATGATGCCCTACACGCCACTGCACCACCTGCTGCTGACGGCGGCGGGCGGGCCGCTGGTCATGACCAGCGCGAACGTGTCCGACGAGCCGATCGCCTACCGCGACGGGGACGCCGCCGAGCGCATGACGGGCATCGCCGACCTGATCGTCTCCCACGATCGCCCGATCCACATCCGCACGGACGACTCGGTGGTGCGCTCGACGGCGCTCGGGCCGCTGATGGTGCGCCGCGCGCGCGGCTACGTGCCCGGGAGCCTGGAGCTGCCGGTGCCGGCGCGCGAGCCCATCACCGCCTACGGCGCCGAGCTCAAGAGCACGGTCTGCGTGGCCAAGGGCACGCGCGCCTGGCCCTCCCACCACATCGGCGACCTGGAGAACTGGGAGACGCTGCGCTCGCTCCGCGAGGCGGTGGAGCACTTCGAGCGGGTGTTCGCGGTCGAGCCGCGGGTGGTGGCCCACGACCTGCACCCGGAGTATCTCTCCACCAAGGAGGCGGCCGACCGCGACGGGGTCCGGCACGTCGCGGTGCAGCACCACCACGCCCACCTGGCGGCCTGCCTGGCCGAGCACGGCCGCGCCGGGCCCGCGCTCGGGGTGATCTACGACGGCACCGGCTACGGCCCGGACGAGACGGTCTGGGGCGGGGAGCTGCTTGCCGGCGGCCTAACCGGCTTCGAGCGCGCCGCCCACCTGTGGCCGGTGCGCCTGCCCGGCCGCGAGCGCGCGATCCGCGAGCCCTGGCGGATGGCCTGCGCCTGGCTGACCGAGATCGAGGGGGGCGAGCCCGCGCCGCTTCCCGGGGTCGATCCGGAACGCTGGAGTCAGGTGGCCTCTCTATGCCTCAGCGCCACCGCCGCCGCGCCCGTGACCACGAGCGCGGGCCGTCTGTGCGACGCGGTCGCCGCCCTGTGCGGCGTGCGCACCGAGGTCAACTACGAGGGCCAGGCGGCCATCGAGCTGGAGGCCCTGGCCACGGCCGCCGTCCCGGATCGGCGGGCGCCTGCCCCGGCACGGCAGGGCGACGGCGCATTAGACGGGCGCGAACTCGTGGCCGACGTCGTCGAGGGGCTTGCCGCCGGCCATGACCCGGCCACCGTGGCCGCCCGCTTCCACGCCTCCTTCGCCTCCTGCACGGCGGCCGCCGCGGCCCGGGCCGCCGGCGAACGCAGCCTGGAGACGGTGGTGCTCTCCGGTGGCGTGTTCCAGAACCGCCTGCTCCTGGAGCAGACCGCCGCCGCCGTGCGCGGGCACGGGCTGGAGATCCTGCGCCCTGAGCTGCTGCCGCCTAACGACGGCGGGATCGCCTACGGGCAGGCGGCGGTGGCGGCGAACGCTTGACAATCGCGCCGATCGGCTTTCTATTGGGCGCCGGCAGGGGAACCGAACCTCAGGGGAGCTTTTCTAGATGCGTCTCAAGTTCGTGATGGTGCTGGCGCTGGTCTGCGCGCTGGCGAGCACTTCCAGCGTCGCCGGGGCCGCCGCGCCCGCCGGTGGCCCGGCTGGACAGGCAGCGGCCAAGAAGAAGAAGTGCGGCAAGGGCAAGACCCGCGTCAAGCGCAAGGGCCGCAGCAGCGTATGCGCCAAGAAGTGCAAGGCGGGCTCCAAGCACAAGGTCAGCCGCCGCGGCAAGGTCAGCTGCGTCCGGCGCAAGCGCAAGGGCACGGGCAAGCCGGCCCCGCAGGGCAACAGCGGTCCGAAGGCCGGCAACTACAGCGGCACCACCGCCCAGAACCGCACCATCACCTTCACGGTGGCCGGCGGACGGGTGACCAACTTCCAGGCCGGGGTGAACACGTTCTGCTCCACGCCGGGCAACAGCCGGATCGTGATCGACGCCATCGCCAACATCCCGCCGATGGCCATCGGCCCCGACGGCTCGTTCAGCTACAAGGGCCCCTCGGACCAGGGCAACCCGGAGATCGCGGGGAAGATCACCGGCGCCCGGGCCACCGGGACCGTGGGCCTGAGCCGCGGCGACACGAACTTCAGCGGCGGTCAGATGACCTTCGGCTCGTGCTCGGGGTCGGGCGTGACCTGGAACGCCGCCGGCTGACCGCTCAGGTCAGGCCCGTGTACCAGAGCCCGAATAGCACGCCGAACGTGCCCAGGGCCGGGATCAGCACCGTGCGGTACAGCGGCTCGATCCGGGGCCGGGTCAGGACCCACGCGAACAGGCTCGTGCACGCCGCCATGGAGATGACCGACATCGGCGCGAACACCGCCAGCGCGGCCAGTGCCTCGAGCTGGGTGGGCAGCGCGGCGATCAGCAGCAGCACGATCGCGCCGGTGCCCGCCAGGCCGTGCAGGGTGCCGATGGCGAACGCCTGCGCGGGTGAGCGCACGCTTGGATGGCTGTGCTGGGAGGCGTCGCCCCTGAACAGGTGACGGCGCCCGGCGGCGTGGCTCCCGGGGCTGCGGTGCTCGTGGGGCACCGACCGGTAGTCACCGCGCAGCCATTTGAGGATCACCCGGCCGGCCAGCAGCAGGATCACCACGCCCACGGCCTTCTCGGCCCCGCTCTCCAGCCACGGGGGCAGCTCGGACTTGAACACGATCAGCGGCGCCCCGATCAGGATCAGTGTGGCCGCGTGGCCCACGCCCCACCACGCTCCCAGCCGTGCCGCCGCGCGGGTGTCGGCCTGGTCGGAGGCCATCAGCGAGGTCACGGCCACCAGGTGGTCGGGGTCCGACGCGTGCCGCAGGCCGAGGGCGAACGCGACCAGCAGCGCCACGAGCAGCGGCGCGCCGTCGAAGAAGCCCGTCAGCCACTCATCGGCATGCTCCACCGGGCCGAAGAGCCACTCGAAGCCCATCAGGCCTGGTGGCCGCCCGCGCACGCCGGGCACCGCCCGACGATCGGGTCGTGGGTGAAGTGGGCCTCCCAGCCGAACTGCTGTTGCAGGGTCCCCCGCAGGTCGTCCAGCTCCTCGGGCTCGACCGCCCGGATGGCCTGGCACGAGCCGCACACCAGGTACTCGTGCTCACCGTCCCCGGCGCGGACGTACAGGCCCGGCGAGTGGCCCAGGTGGAAGTGCCGCACCAGGCCGACCTCCTCGAGCGTCTCCAGGTTGCGGTAGATCGACGCCACGTCGGTGCCGGTCTGGCCGCCCACCACGTCGGCCAGCCGGTCGGCGGTCATCGGCTCGCTGCTGCCGTAGAGCGCGTCGAGCATCAGCCGCCGCACCGACGAGACCCGCAGGCCGCGCTCGCGCATTGCCGCCAGGGCGTCCGCCACGTCGGGCGCGCGCACAACTGGTCCCGTATGCGGGACCGTCATCTTCGCCTCACCTCCCCAGGTGGTCGGCTCGCAACTACCAGCTAGTTGCAGTTGTCTCGGACTCTAATCCGCCTCCGCGGCGGCGACAACCGATCGACCGCGCCTATTCGTGCGGGTGGCCGTGGTCGTGCTCCAGGCCCTCCTCGTGCACGTGCGGATGGCTGTGGGTGGTGCCGTCCTCGTGCGTGTGCTCGTGCTCGTGCTCGACGTGCTCGTGGTCGTGCGTGGTGTGCGGGTGTTCGTGCGTCTCGCCGTCGTGCTCGTGCTCGTGGGTGTGGGGCTCTTCGTGGCTGTGCTCTCCGTCCATGGGTTGAGTATGGTCAATCGCGTGAGCGAACTGGCCCCCGATTACTTCACCAAGCACCTGGCCGACGTCGATCCCGAGATCGCCCAGGTGGTCCGGGACGAGGAGCGGCGCCAGGAGGCGACGCTGGAGATGATCGCCTCGGAGAACTTCGTGCCCCAGGCCATCCTGGACGCCCAGGGCTCGGTGCTCACCAACAAGTACGCCGAGGGCTACCCCGGCCGGCGCTACTACGGCGGCTGCGAGCACGTGGACGTGGCGGAGCAGCTGGCCATCGACCGTGCCAAGGAGCTGTTCGGCGCCGAATACGTGAACGTGCAGCCGCACGCCGGCGCGCAGGCCAACGCCGCCGCCTACCACGCGCTGCTGCAGCCTGGCGACGGCATCCTGGGCATGCAGCTCGACCATGGTGGCCACCTCAGCCACGGCATGAAGATCAACTTCTCCGGCCGCCTGTACGACATCACCGCCTACGGCGTGCGCGAGGAGGACTCCATCATCGACATGGAGGCCATCGCGCAGCTGGCCGAGGAACACAAGCCCAAGCTCGTGCTGGCCGGCTGGTCGGCCTACCCGCGGCAGCTGGACTTCGCCGCCTTCCGCGAGATCGCCGACTCCATCGGCGCGTACCTGATGGTGGACATGGCCCACTTCGCCGGCCTCGTGGCCGCGGGCGAGCACCCCAGCCCGGTGCCCTACGCCGACGTGGTCACGACCACCGTCCACAAGACCATCGGTGGCGCACGCGGCGGCATGATCCTGGCCAAGGAGGAGTACGCCAAGAAGCTGAACTCGGCCGTGTTCCCGGGCCAGCAGGGCGGACCGCTGATGCACGT
>DASQLM010000177.1:0-3029 GCA_035630015.1 Thermoleophilaceae bacterium
ACCGAGATGCTGTTCGAGCTCGGCCTCGGCGACAGCATCGTGGCAGTAACGCACGAGTGCGACCACCCGCCTGCCGCGGCGGACCTGCCGCACCTGACCAGCAGCGTCATCCCCGAGGGCCTCTCGGCGGCCGAGATCGACGCCGCCGTGCGCGACCACGTGGGCCGGGGCAAGGCCCTGTACGAGCTCGACGAGCAGACGCTGGCCGCGCAGGAGCCGGACCTGATCGTGACCCAGGCGGTGTGCGAGGTCTGCGCGGTCTCGTTCGACGACGTGACCGCCGTGGCCGAACGGCTGCCCTCCAGGCCGGCCGTAATCTCCCTGGACCCCACCACCATCGGCGAGATGCTGGCCGACGTGCCGCGGCTGGCCGAGGCGGCGGGCGTGCCCGACGAGGGCGAGCAGCTGGTGGAGGTGGCCGCCGAGCGCCTGGACGACGTGCGCGACGCCGTGGCCTCGGCCGATCCCGTGCCGGTGGCCGCGCTGGAGTGGCTGGACCCGGTGTTCGTGGGCGGCCACTGGGTCCCCCAGATGATCGAGATGGCCGGCGGCGTGGACGTGCTCGGGCTGGCCGGAGAGAAGTCGCGCACCGCGGAGTGGGAGGAGATCGAGGCCGTGGCCCCGGCCGTCGTGGTCTCGATGCCGTGCGGCTACGACACCGAGCGCGCCGCCCGCGAGACGCTGGAGCACGCCGAGCGGCTGTCCGCCCTCGGCGCCCGCGTGGCGGCCGTGGACGCCTCCGGTTACTTCTCCCGTCCCGGGCCGCGGCTGGTGGACGGCGTCGAGCTGATGGCCCACCTGCTCCACCCCGGGCTGGTGCCCGAGCCGCCCGCCGAGCGGTTCGCCTGGCTGGACCTGGACCGCTCCGGCTCGCCGGCGTAGGCCGGGCTCGTGCCGCGGACCGTCCTTCTGCTGCACTCCTCCGCCGGCCTCTACGGCGCCGACGTCCAGTTGCTGGCCATCGCCCGCGGCCTGGACCCCGGCCGCTGGCGCCCGGTGTGCGTGCTGCCCGAGCGCGGGCAGCTGGCCGATCGCCTCGAGCAGGCCGGCGCCGAGGTGGTGGTGCACCCGCTGGCGGTGCTGCGCCGGTCGCTGGCCGGCCCGCTGGGCCTGGTGTCCATGGCCCGCGCGCTGGCCCGCGACCGCCGCGTGCTGGGCGCGCTGGCGCGCGACCGCGGCGTGGCCGTGGTGCACGACAACACCTCGGTGGTGCTCGGCGGGGCAGCGGTGGCCCGCCGCGCCGGCGCCGCGCACGTGGTGCACGTACGCGAGGTCTGGACCGGCGGCGGCCGCGCCGGGCGGGCGGTGTGGCCCCTCATGCGCCGCCGGATCCTGCGCGCCGACGCCGTGCTGTGCATCTCCCAGGCGGTGGGCGCCCAGTTCCCCGCGTCCAAGGCACGACTGCTGCGGGACGGGTTGCCGCGGGTGCCGATGCCACCTCCTCGGGCCGCTGCCCGCGAGGCTCTGGGCCTGCCGCCTGACGCGTTCGTCGTGGCCCTCGTGGGTCGCGTGCACCCGTGGAAGGGCCAGGACGTGCTGGCCCGGGCGCTGGCGCAGCCCGAGCTGGCTGACATCGGCGCCATCGGCCTGGTGGCCGGCGACCCGGTTCCCGGCAGCGACCAGGGCGACCGCCTGGACGCGCTGGCGCGCGAGCTGGGCGTCCAGGACCGCCTGGTGCGGCTGGGCTTCCGTGACGACGTGGACACGGTCCTGGGCGCCGCGGACGCGGTCACGGTGCCCTCCACCCGGCCCGAGCCGCTGGGCTTGGTGGCCATCGAGGCCGCGGCCGCGGGGCTGCCGGTCGTGGCCAGCGCGGCGGGCGGCGTCGCCGAGGTGGTCGGCGACGGGCAGGCGGGGCTGCTGGTGGCGCCGGGAGACCACCGCGAGCTGGCCCGGGCGCTGGCCTGGCTGGCGGGCGACCCGCCCGAGGCCGCCCGCTGGCGCGCCGCGGCCCCCGAGCGCGTGGCGCGGGAATTCTCGATGCGGGGCATGATGGAGCGGCTGCAGGGCATCTATGACGACCTCGCAAAGTTCAGGGACACACCCTGAGGCGCCCACGGTGCCTCGATGGCAGAGTGGCGCGGTGCGCCGCCTCCTCGTGCTCCCGCTCGCCCTGCTGCCCCTGACCGTCCTGGCCACCGCCCCGGCCCAGGCGCGTCCTCCGAGCGTGATCCGGGTCGGCGGCCCCAGCCTGCCCTCGGACCCGAAGCTCGCCGTGGTGGCGTCCAGCCGCTCGCTGGCCGGGCGCCGATTCGTGGTCACCGGCCGTCGGGGCCGTGTGGTCATGCGTGGCCGCTTGAGACGAGCCACCGGGTCCGCGGCGCCGTGGGGCGGCGCCGCGATCGCCAACCTGACCAGGGTGCGGCGATCGGGCAGTTACCGCGTGAAGGTCGGCAAGCTGCGCTCGCGGCCGTGGGTGGTCAGCCGCGGGGCGTACGCGCCGCTGTTGTCCCGGCTGACCCGGATGTACAAGGCCAACAGCGACGGCCGTGAGCCGTCCAGCGTGTTCGGCCCCGCGCACCTCCGCGACGCCCTGATCGCCGGTGGTCCCTTCGCCGGCCAGCGGTTCGACCTGACCGGCGGCTGGCGTGACGCCGGCGACAACCTCAAGTTCACCCAGACCACCGGCCTGTCCGTGGCGGCCCTGAACTACGCCGCCCGCCTGGCCCCCGCCCGCGCCGCCCAGCTGCGGGCCACCAGCGACGTGGGCGTGCGCTGGCTGGTCAAGGCCCATCCGGCGCCGGGCCTGTTCATCGCCCAGATCGGCGACGAGCGCGACCACGAACAGAGCTTCCGCGACCCCGCGCTCGACGACGCCGGCACCAGCCCAGCCCAGGGCGACCGCCCGGCCTACCCCTCCACCGCCGCTCCGGCCGCCGGGCTGGCCGCGGCCGGCCTGGCGCTGGCCGCCGAGCGCACCGGCGGCGGGGCGCGCGACCAGCTCCTGGCCTCCGCGCGCGACTGGTACGCCGCCGGCAAGGCCAACATGGGCCCGGTGGGGGCGCCCGGCGGCTTCTACGACGACAACA
>DASQLM010000178.1:0-11691 GCA_035630015.1 Thermoleophilaceae bacterium
TTGGGCTCCTTCGGCGCCTTGGGCTCCTTCGGCGTCTTCGAGCGGCCGAACGACGGCATCTTCAACTCCGGGCCACCCAGCGACGGACGACCCGACTTCGCGGACTTCGCCGGCTTGGGCTCCTTCGGCGCCTTGGGCTCCTTCGGAGTCTTCGAACGGCCGAACGACGGCATCTTCAGCTCCGGGCCACCCAGCGACGGACGACCCGACTTCGCGGGCTTGGCCGGCTTGGGCTCGGCCTCGACCGGTGTCGCCTGGGCGTTCAAGTGGGCGGCGTCGAAGGCGTCCATCTGCGCCAGGTCCGGGCCCGAGGCGTCCACGACGGAGGTGTGCGCGACCATGTCGCCGAGGCGCTGGCGGCGGTCGCCCGAGCCAAGCATGGCCACGAGGCCGATGCCGGGGAGGTCGATCACCCGCACCAGCGAGCGCATCGCGTACTGGTGCATAGTGGCCTCGCCGCCATCAGCGGACACCACCTTCAGGTTCATCAGGCGCTTGCCGAGTGTCTGGCCGCCGCCGGTCTCCAGGGCGAAGAAGTAGTAGAGGGTCCAACCCACCAGCACGAGCGCGGTGGCCGGGGTCAGCAGGTCCGTCACGAAGAGCGCGATCCCGGCCAGCGCCGGGGCTGCCAGGTCGATCGCCGCCGCGCCGATCCGGCGATTGTCCAGTGCGGGGCCCGCAAGGGCATGCGTGGGCGAGGTGCTTGTAGCCATCGGGTCCGGTATCGGCAGGGCCCGCGCCGATCCTTAGCCCTGTAAGGGGCCTGGCCACGCCGCGGCCCCGTCTATGGGCAACATGGTGCGACCGATGCAGCGCATGGCCGTGATCGACATGGGGTCCAACTCGTTCCGCCTGGTGGTGTTCGAGTACGAGTCCACGGGCTGGTGGAGCCTGGTCGACGAGATCCGCGAGCCCACGCGCGTCAGCGCCGGAATGGGGGAATCGGGCGCGCTGCAGCCCAAGCCGATGAAGCGGGCCGTACAGACGGCCATCGTGTTCGCCAACTTCCTGCGCGCCTCGGGGGTGGAGCAGGTGGAGGCCGTGGCCACCAGCGCCATCCGCGATGCGTCCAACCGCGACGAGCTTCTGGCCCAGATCACCGATCGCACCGGGCTGGAGGTGCGGGTCATCAGCGGGGCCGAGGAGGCCTGGTACGGCTACCTGGCCATCGCCAACTCGACCACGATCGGCGACGGCTTCGGCATCGACATCGGGGGCGGCAGCGTCCAGATCATGCAGCTGCACGGGCGCCGGTTGCGCGAGACCGAATCCGTGCGCCTGGGCGCCGTGCGGGTCAGCGAGGAGTTCCTGCCCGACGAGGACGCGACGGCGAAGCAGATCAAGGCACTGCGCAAGCACGTGGCGCGCACGCTGTCGGAGTTCGAGTGGTGGGACGGGGGCGACCAGGCGCGCCTGGCCGGCCTGGGCGGCACCATCCGCAACCTGGCCGCCGCCGCGCAGAAGCGCCTGGAGGTAACCGACCTCGACGTGCAGGGCTTCGTGCTCACGCGCGAGGCGCTGGGCGAGCTGATCGACGAGCTGGCGGCGCGGCCGGCCGCCAAGCGCGGCTCGGTGCGCGGCATCAAGCCCGACCGCGGTGACGTGATCCTGGGCGGCGCGGTGGTGCTGGACGCCGCGATGGAGCAGGGCGGCTTCGACGGGATCGAGGTCACCGAGGCCGGCCTGCGCGAGGGCGTCCTGTTCGAGCGCATGCTGGCCGACCAGGAGCCGCCGCTGCTGGACGACGTGCGGCGGGCGTCGGTCGAGAATCTGCAGCACCGCTACCACGGCGACCACGCGCACGTACAGCACGTGGCCAAGCTCTCGCTGGAGATGTTCGACGCGCTCGGCCACGCCGGTCTGCACGACCTGGGCGGGTACGAGCGCGAGGTGCTGTGGGCGGCGTGCATGCTGCACGACATCGGGGTGTCGATCGACTACGACGACCACCACCGGCACTCGCACTACCTGATCCTGAACAGCAGCCTGCCGGGCTGGTCGCCGCGCGAGCTGGAGCTGGTGGCCCTGGTCGCGCGCTGGCACCGCAAGGGCGACCCGGACCCCGGCCGGCTGGGAGCGCTGGAGCGCAAGGGCGACGCCAAGCGGCTGCGGCTCCTGTGCGGCGTGATCCGGATGGCCGAGCAGCTGGAGCGCAGCCGCGACCGCTCGGTGGCGTCGGTGACGCTGGAGCGGGACAAGTCGGCGGTACGGCTGGTGGCGACCGCCAACGGGTCGGGCACAGACCCCAGCGTGGCCGTGTGGGCGGCGCAGCGCGGCTCCGACCTGCTGGCCGAGGCCATCGGCGAGGAGGTAGAGGTCGTGCTGGGCGACTAGGCCAGCGTGGTGCGCAGCTCGCCGAGCTGGGGCGAGGCCACCACGACCTCGTCGCCGGGCTGCAGCCACACCCGCGGCTTGCGCGACATGCCCACGCCGGACGGCGTTCCCGTGGAGACGATGTCGCCGGGCTCCAGCGTCATCAGCTTCGACAGGAACGCCACCAGCGCGGGCACCGAGTGGATCAGGTCGGCCGTGGAGCTGTTCTGCATCTCCTGGCCGTTCAGCGTCAGCGAGATGCCGATGGCGTCGGCCGGCCCCGCCTCGTCGGGGGTGACCAGGGCGGGACCGCACGGCGCGGCGTGGTCGAACACCTTCCCCGGCATCCACTGGGCGCTGATGCGCTGGTAGTCGCGGGCGGACAGGTCGTTGAGCAGCGTGTACCCCGCCACGTGGTCCAGCGCCTCCGCCTCTGGCACGTCCTTGCAGGTGTCGCCGATCACGAACGCCACCTCGGCCTCGTAGTCCACCTTCTGGCTGAACGAGGGCAGCGGCACGGTGGCCCCGGCCGGCGCCAGCGCGTTGGCGAACTTGGCGAACACCGTGGGGTACTCCGGCAGCTCGGCACCCTGCTCGGCCGCGTGCGCGGCGTAGTTGAGCCCGATGCAGATGATCTTGGCCGGCCGCGGGATCGGTGGCAGCAACCTCACGTCGGCCAGCGGCATCGGCACGCCCGGGGCGGAGGCCGGCAAGGGGCCGCGCAGGAGCAGGTCGCCGAGGTCGCCCTCGCCCGGCGCGGTGATGGGCGCCACCTCTCCGTCGGCCAGCCGGCCGGCCTGGGGACCGCGCCCCGCATCGAAGCTGACGAACCGCATTCGGCCGGGGACCGTACTCTAGGAGCGTGGCTCGCGAGAAGGACAGCTCGATCCCGACGGGGAGGATCCGCCGGACCGCCAAGGTCGCGGGGCTGGCCGGCGGCCAGACCGCCCGCAACTACGCCACCCGCGCCGCCAACCTGACGCGCGACGAGGACGGCCGCCGCGCCGCCGCCTCCAAGCGCCAGGCCGAGGCCGCCGAGCAGATCCTCGAGGTGCTGGGCAACATGAAGGGCGCGGCCATGAAGGTGGGCCAGGTGGCGTCGTTCATCGACACCGGCGCCTTCCCCGAGGAGTTCCAGGACCGGATCCAGGCCAAGCTGGCCGAGCTGCGCGACTCGGCCCCGCAGGTGTCCTTCAAGGACATGAAGAAGGTCATCGAGAGCGAGCTCGAGGAGAAGCTCGGCGACGCCTTCGCCGAGTTCGACGAGGACGCGCTGGCCGCCGCGTCGATCGGCCAGGTCTACAAGGCGCGGCTGCACGACGGCCGCCAGGTGGCCGTGAAGGTGCAGTACCCCGGCGTGGCCCAGGCCGTGCGCTCGGACCTGCAGAACCTGGGGATGATCATGCGGGTGGCCAAGAAGATCGCCCCGGGCATGGACGCCAAGGCCATGACGGCCGAGATCAAGGAGCGCCTGTCCGACGAGCTGGACTACGAGCAGGAGGCACAGGCCCAGCGCGCGTTCGCCCGCGCCTTCCGGGGGCACCCGTTCGTGGTCATCCCGGACGTGGTCACGTCGCTCTCCCGCGAGAAGGTGCTGGTCACCGAGTGGGTCGAGGGCATCGGCTTCGAGGAGGTGCGCGAGCTGCCGCAGGCCGAGCGCGACCGCTACGGCGAGATGATCTTCCGCTTCTTCTTCGGCTCCATGCACCGAAACGCGCACTTCTCGGGCGACCCCCACCCCGGCAACTTCCGCTTCATGGACGACGGCCGGATCGCCTTCCTGGACTTCGGCATGACCAAGGTCGTGCACCGCGAGCACATCGAGAACGAGGCCCAGGTCCTGCGCCTGGGCATGGAGGGCGACGCCCAGGGCCTGTTCGACCAGCTGGCGGACATGGGCTTCTTCGACCCCGAGGACCCGGTCATGCAGCCCGACAAGGTGCTGGAGCACATGCGCGCGGTGACCAGCTGGTACGTGGACGACCGCGAGGTGACCATCGACAAGGACGTCGTGGCCCAGGTGCTGATCGACTTCGGCGACCCGCGCTCGGACTACTGGGAGATGCTGCGCCACGAGAACCTCCCGCCCGAGGCCATCCTGGGCCGGCGCATGGAGGGCCTGACCGTGGGCGTGCTGGGCGCGCTGGGCTGCACGGCCAACTGGCACCGGATTTGGCGGGAGTGGTTGTACGGCGACCCGCCCACCACGCCGCTGGGTGAGGAAGAGGCCGAGTTCTACGGCCGCGCGGCCGCGTAGTGCCGCTGCCCTTCTCGACCGAGGCCATGGAACACCTGATGGCCGCCGACCCGGTCATGGAGGCGATCGTGGAGCGAGTCGGGCCGCTGGACCCCGAGGCGCGCACGCGCGGGCGCCCCGACGACTCCTACGGCGCGCTGGTGCGCTCGATCACCGGCCAGCAGCTGTCGGTCAAGGCCGCGCGCACGATCTACCTGCGCCTGGCCGACCTGTACGGCGGGCGCACGCCGACCCCCGCCGAGCTGATCGCCACCGACCCCGACGAGCTCCGCGGCGTGGGCCTGAGCTACCAGAAGGCGGCCTACCTGCGCGACCTCGCGGAGCGGATCGAGAGCGGCGAGCTGGCCCCGGAGCGGTTCCCGGAGCTCGAGGACCGCGAGGTGTCGGAGATGCTGACCGCGGTGAAGGGCGTCGGCCAGTGGACGGCGGACGTGTTCATGATGTTCCACCTGGGCCGGGAGGACGTGCTCCCGGTCGGCGACCTCGGCATCCGCAAGGCGGCGGAGGTCGAGTACCGGCTGCGCAAGCTGCCCTCGCCGGACCGCCTCAAGCGACTGGCCCGGCCCTGGCGCCCGTACCGGACGCTGGCCTGCGTCTACCTGTGGGAGTCGCTGGACAACGCGCCGGGCTAGCGGGCCGGCTTGAGCTCGTGCAGCCCCCACGGCGGATTGGCGTTCACGATCCGCCCGGGCTTGCACGTGGCCACGAAGGAGGCGAAGCGCCTGCTCGGGTGCTTCGCACGGACCACGTACCGCCCGGAGCGCACCCCGGTCCAGATTACGCCGCCGTCCTTCGATGAGCGCTTCTGGGCCGGATCCGGGATGACCTGCTCGTTGAAGTAGAAGGGGCTGCGCAGGGCCGGCTTTGCGTAAGCGGTGGCGCCCGCCACGCCGTGCGCGCCGTAGCGGACGAACCCGTTGAAGCTCAGGGTGCGCACCTTGCGCGTGCTGAACGTGGAGACGATCGCGCACTGGCGGATGTCGCCCTTGGCGTCGAGCGGCACCTTGAGCAGCGTCGCCAGCGCGCTGTAGGTGGCGTCCGTGGGCACCTGGAAGTTCACCCGGGTCAGGTCCTTGCCCGCGGTGGTGAAGGTCTGCAGGTAGATGCGGTGGTAGCCGGGCGCGTCGATGTACGGCGTGACGCGGGCGCGGTCGGGCACGGCCAGGCGGTAGGCGCCGTTCTTGCGCACCGTGGCGCGCAGCCGGGGCCGCTCGGCAACCCGGACCTTGGCGCCGGCCAGGCGCTTGGCGGGCTTGTTGAACTCGTACGCGGTGCCGCGCAGGTCCACGGTGGCACCCGCCGCGGAGGCGGGCACGGCGCCGGCCGCGACCACCGCCAGCAGGATGGCGCTAGGTGGCAAGACGGAACTCGGCCGCATATTCCTCCAGGGGGTTGGACCCGTCGTCGGGCATCTGGCGTGAGCCGTCGGCGAGGCCGAACAGCAACTCGAACAGCTCGTCGGTGCGAAGCGCGGGGCGAACCTCCCAGCGGACGGTGCCGTCCTGCTCGGGATGGCCGCCGAAGGTGTGGGGCGTGCCGGCGGGGATGGTGATCCGGTCGCCCTCGGCCAACACCTGCTGCTCGCCGTCGACGGCCGTCAGCACCGCGCCCGAGAGGACCTCGAACCGCTCCTCCTGCGACGGGTGGAAGTGGGCCGGGGCGGGGGCGCCGCCGGCCTTGTAGGAGCTCTCCATGACCAGCAGATCGTCCTCGATCGAGACGAACCGGAGGCTCTGACCCGTGTGCGGGTTCAGGAGCTCGTCACCGGGCTGGGCCACCGTGGCGCGGCTAGGAGCCGCAGCTGGGGTCTTCGTCGGCGATGCGGAACGAGGAGCCGCAGCCGCACGATGCGACCACGTTGGGGTTCTTGACCTCGAACCCCGAGCCCATGAGGCTCTCGGTGTAGTCGACCTGCGAGCCGTCGACGTAGCGCATGCTGGCCGGATCCACGATCAGGCGGATGCCCTCGTGGTCGAAGACCTGGTCCTCGTCCTTCTTCTCGTCCAGCGCCAGCGCGTACTGGAAACCGGAGCAGCCGCCGCCGCGCACGCCGATGCGCAGCCCGACCTCACCTTCGGTCTCCTGCTGGGACAGGAAGCCGCGGACCTTGTCCGCTGCGATCTCGGTCATGGTCACCATGCTTTCCAAAAGATAGCAATGGGGCCCAACCTGGCAAAGAACCCCGTGCGACGTCGCTATCTTCGTGGTCGTGCCGACCGCAGAGCACCTCAAGGAGCGCCTCGTCGAGGCCTTCCCCGACGCCCAAGTCGACGTGAGCGGCGACGACGGGCAGCACTTCCGTGCCGAGATCGTCTCGGCGCGATTCGAGGGGCTCAGCAGGATCCAGCAGCACAAGCTGGTCCACGACGTGTTCGGCGGCGACCTGGGCGGCGCCATCCATGCCCTCTCGATCAAGACTTCGACACCGGAAGGTTGACCATGGACAACGCTGAGATCCGCGACTTCATCGACAGCTCGATCAAGGAGAACGAGGTGATGCTCTTCATGAAGGGCACGCCCGAGGCCCCGGCCTGTGGCTTCTCCATGCGCACCTCCGGTGCCCTGAACGCCCTGGGCGTGCGCTACGCGGCCCTGGACATCCTGCCCGACCCGCGCATCCGCGAGGAGCTGTCGGGCCTCTCGGGCTGGCCCACCATCCCCCAGCTGTTCGTGAAGGGCGAGCTGGTCGGCGGCTGCGACATCGTCGTCGAGATGTACGAGAACGGCGAGCTGGCCGAGCTGCTTGGCGTCGAGATGCCCGAGGACGACGGCGCGCCGGCCGAGGACGAGCCGGTCGAGCTGCCGCAGCAGCAGAGCAACATCCCGCTCGAGAACAACCTGAAGGGCTAAGCCCTCAGCAATCAGCTGTCAGCCATCAGGCCGAGGGTCGAGCCTGACTGCTGAAATGCTGACTCCTGAGTGCTGGCGTCAGAACTGCTCGGAGCGCACCGGCGCCCCGAGCAGCACGCGCCCCGCGAACTCCCACGTGCTCGGGTTGACGAGCATGTGCTGGGTGGCAACGTGGATGTCGCGGTGGCGGCGCTGCAGCGGGCTGGTCTCGTAGACCGAGCTGCCGCCGCCCAGCGAGTACATCTCGTCCACCACGCCGGCGGCGGTGGCCATCGCGTGGCTGGCGGCCAGCCGCAGGCCGGCGCGTCGCTCCAGGTCCACGTCGTGGCGATCGACGGCCTGCTCCCAGGCCTCGCCGATCGCGGCGTCCACGTAGGCGTGGGCAGCACGCAGGCCGGCCTCCGCGCGGGCCAGGCGCATCTGGGTGTCGGGCTGGTCGGCCAGGACCTTGGTGGCCATGGCCGGCACCTTGCCCGCCGCCAGCGCCTTGAGGTCATCCACCGCGCCGCGCGCGAGGCCCAGGCCCACGGCGCCGATGGCCAGCGCCAGCAGCCCGAAGGCCGGGAACGCGTAGAGCGGCCCGGGCTCACGCGCCTTGTCGGAGATCAGCGAGACCGTGCGTGCCTCGGGCACCACGGCGTCGGCGACCTCGAAGTCGTTGCTGCCGGTGCCGCGCAGGCCGGCCACCGCCCAGGTGTCGACGATCGTGGTCTGGGCCGCGGGGATCAGCGCCAGGCGCACGTCCGGCGCGCCGCTGTCGAGGCGGCGCACGTCGTCGCCGCTCTGGACCAGGCAGCCGCCCATGAGCCAGTCGCAGTGCGCCGAGCCGCTGGCGAAGGGCCACCGCCCGCTGACCGTCAGGTCGCCGCCGGGGCCGGGGACGGCCCGGCCCTTGGGTGCGAACACGCCCCCGACCCAGCCGCGCGGGTCGCCGAAGACCTCGCGCGCGGAGGCCGGCTCCATGAACGCGGCCAGCACGCCGCCGGTACAGGCCACCGCCAGGCACCACCCGGCGGCACCGTCGGCCCGGGCCAGCTCCTCGACGGCGGCCACCATCTGCCCGGGCGACGCCTCGCCGCCGTCCAGGGAGGCGGGTACGAGCATCCGCAACAGCCCGCTGTCGCGCAGACCCTGCTCCAGCTCGGCGGACAGCCGCCGGTTGGCGTCGGCCTCGCCCGCGCCCTCGCGTGCCAGCGGCGCCAGCTCCCGGGCGGCGGCCAGAGGATCGGCCCCGGCGTGCTGGAGGCCGACCGTCACCGAGGGACCTAGCGCCGCCCGCCGCCGCGGCGGCTGAACTCGACGACCGCCTTGCGGCCCTTGTCCGCGTACTGGCGCGCCTGGCGCCGGTAGCGCTCCTTGTCCGCCTCGGGCAGCGCCTGCCAGCGCTCCCACGCCATCAGCACCACGGGCCACGCACGCTTGACGGCGGAGCTGCCGCGGGCGATGCGGCTGCCCTTCGGGGCACCGCCGGCCATCAGGACGCGACCCCGCTGTGGGCGGCGGTGGCCTTCTCGCCCTCGTGGTGGTCCAGGTACTCCAGGATCCTGTGCGAGTCGTGGATGACCTGCTCGCCGTGCACCAGCACGGGCACCCAGCGCTGGCCGGTCAGCTCCTCGACCTCGGGCCGGTCGCGCTTTAGGAAGGGCACCCGCACCTCGTCGTAGTCGATGCCCGCCGCGCGCAGGCGCCGGGCCACCTTGCCGCAGCGGCAGACGAGGTCGGTGGGAGCCTTGCAGCGGTAGAGCGTGGCCACACGTTCAGAGTATCCGGAGCCCGCGTAGGACTCTGCGCCCGCTTCCGACCATGCCCTCACCGGCCGAGATGAAGGCGCCGGCGGCCTTGTACTGCATCTGCTGCGAGCGGCGCGAGCGGGCGATCCGGTCGCCCTCGTGCTCGAGGTACCAGGCCACGGTGTCGGCCAGCGTCTCCTCGTGCGGCCGGGCCTGCCAGCCCAGCTCGCGGCGGGCCTTCCCGGACCGGTAGGTCCAGTACTGGCTGGCGGCGGCGACCTCCTGGGGGGCCAGCACCGTGCGGCCGGGGCCGAAGCCCAGCACGCCCGCCCCCGCCGCGGCCAGGCCGCGCGGAAGCTTGACCGGTGGCTCGATGCCCGACAGCCGCCCCAGGTCGGCGAACAGGCGGTCGAAGGTGAAGTTCCGCCCACCGAGGATGTAGCGCTCGCCCACCTCGCCGCGGGCGTCGGCCAGCAGCGCGCCGCGCGCCACGTCACGCACGTCGACCACGTTGATGGCGCCGTCGGCGTAGACCGGCACGCGGCCCAGCATGAAGCTGCGCACGAGCCGAGTGGAGGTCACGTGCACGTCGCCGGGGCCGAAGACGCCGGCCGGGTTGATGCACACCAGCGGCAGGCCGGCGGCGGCCAGGCGCATGGCCTGGCCCTCCGCCTCGTGCACCGAGCTCACGTACGGGATCCGCAGCGCCGCCCCGCTGAACAGCTGGGTCTCGTCGCCCGCCCCGCCCCACGGCGCCGGCCCCAGGGCGGCCGCGCTGGACACGAACAGCACCCGGCCGACCTCGGCGCGCAGGCTCTCCTCCAGCACCACGCGGGCCCCGCCGACGTTCGCCTCGAACATGCGCTCGGCGTCGGTGGGGCGCATCGAGGTCATGCCCGCGGCGTGGAACACGCGGTCCACGCCCTTCAGGGCACGGCGCACCGCGCGCCGGTCGAGCACGTCGCAGGTGACCGGCTCCGCATCCAGGTCGTCGATCTCTCGCGTGTCCGAGCTCTCGCGCACGGTCATGCGCAGCTCGTCGCCGCGCTCGGTCAGCGCCCGGGCCAGATGGGCGCCCACGAAGCCGGTGGCGCCGGTGAGCAGGGTGCGAGCCATGGGCGGCGGAGAGTAGCCTCCCGCCGATGCCCGTCGCCATCGTCGCCGACAGCACGGGGTACCTGCCCCCCGAGCGGATCGAGCGGCACTCCATCACCGTGGTCCCCCTCTACATCGTGTTCGGCTCCGACCGCACCGAGCGCGAGGACCTGATCACCGACTACCCGGCCTACTTCGAGGAGCTGCGCAGCGCGGAGTCGCTGCCCGGCACCTCACAGCCGTCGGTCGGCGACTTCGTGGCCGCCTACGAGCCACTGCTCGAGCAGGGCTACGACATCGCCTCGGTGCACATCTCGGAGGGGCTGTCGGGCACCGGCCAGTCCGCGCGCCAGGCCGCCGAGCAGCTGGAGCGCGAGGGCAAGGGCGGCGAGCGCGTGCGGGTCCTGGACTCGCGCACCGCTGCCGGGGGCACGGGCCTGATGGTCCTGGCCGCCGCCAAGGCGGCCGAGGACGGCGGCGACCTGGACGCCGTCGAGGCCAACATGGAGGCCGCCCGGGCCGACTTCAAGATGTGGTTCGCCGTGGACACGCTGGAGTTCCTGCGCCGCGGCGGGCGGATCGGCGCGGCCAACGCCTGGATCGGCTCCACGCTGAAGATCAAGCCCATCCTGACCGTGGAGAGCGAGCTGGTGCCGGTGGAGCGCGTACGCACCGCGAAGCGCTCGTTCGAGCGGCTCGTGGACTACGCCCGCCAGCGCCACGAGTCCGGGGCCGACGGCTGGGTCGTGCAGCACATCTCGGCGCTCGACCAGGCCGAGGCGCTGATCGAGCGCTGCCGCGAGATCTTCGGCTGCGATCCCGTGTTCGTGAGCGAGGTGGGCCCGGTCGTGTCCACACACGCCGGACCGGGCATGCTGGGTGTGGGCTCGGTCCCGCGCGGCCTCGTGCCCGCCTGACCGTCCGAGGCGCCCCGCAGAATCGGGGCCGATGCAGCCTCGCGAGTCCCTGTCCAGGGTGGTCGTCCGGACCGTTCTGATCATCGTCGCCGTCGCGATCGCGCTGTACGTGATCTACCTGGTGCGCAAGCCCATCTCCTGGCTGCTGATCGCGGCGTTCCTGGCCGTCGCGTTGTCCGGGCCGGTGAACCTGCTGTCGAACCACATGAAGCGCGGGTTCGCCATCACGATCGTCTTCCTCGGGATGTTGCTCCTCCCCCTGTCCATCGGGGCCCTGGTGCTCCCGCCCATCGTCAACGGCACCGACGACCTGGCCCGCAACGCCCCGCAGTACGCCAACGACGTGGCCGACTTCGTCCGCGACGACCCGCGCCTGAAGAGGGTCAACGAGGACTACGACATCACCGCGAAGCTGGAGGACGAAGCGGCCAAGCTGCCCGGGCGGCTGGGCGACGCGGCCACCGTGCTGCGCGACGTGGGCTTCGGGATCGTGAACTCGATCTTCGCCGTGGTGACCATCCTGATCATG
>DASQLM010000179.1:0-2059 GCA_035630015.1 Thermoleophilaceae bacterium
GCCTGGCCGATCACGTCGCGCCCCTGCAGGAGCAGCGGGATCGTCTCTTCTTGGATGGGTGTCGGCTGCTTGTAGCCGAGGTGCTCGAGGGCGTCCAGTACAGGCTGGGACAGCCCGAGCTCTTTAAAAGTCGTCATTCGTACCCCTGAGACTACTCGGAGGGGTCCAACAGCAGCTTCCCCGACGTCCGCCGCCCGGCGATGTCCTCATGCGCGCGTCTGACCTCGGTCATCGGGTAGGTCGCGCCGATCTGGGGCGTGACCTCTCCCGCCGCCGCGCGGGCGAACAGGTCGGCCAGCGGGCCCTCGGTCATCTCGCGCCGCTCCAGGCAATGGTAGAGCCAGAAGCCGACGATGGCGCGGCTGGTCTTGAGCAGCGCGGCGTTGGACGTACGCACCTTCTCGCGCGTCGAGTTGCCGTAGGCCACCAGGCGGCCGAAGGGCGCCAGCGCCTGCAGGCTCTGCTCGAACACCCGCCCGCCGGCCGTCTCCAGCACCACGTCCACCGGCTCGCCGCCGTTGGCCTCCACGAGCGCCCCGGTCAGGTCCTCGGCGTCGGGGTCCACGGCTACGTCGGCGCCGTGCGCCAGCGCCTGCTCGCGCCGCTCCGCCGAGCCCGCCGTGGCGATCACCGTGCTTGCGCCGAACGCCTTGGCCAGC
This sequence comes from Thermoleophilaceae bacterium, assembly GCA_035630015.1. Lineage (GTDB taxonomy): Bacteria > Actinomycetota > Thermoleophilia > Solirubrobacterales > Thermoleophilaceae > JAAYBF01. The sequence continues at coordinate 660 of DASQLM010000179.1, forward strand.
TGCACCGCCAGCCCGCCGACGCCGCCAGCCGCGGAGTGCACCACCACGCTTTCGCCCGCGGCCAGGTGCGCGCTGGTGCGCAGCAGGTGCCAGGCGGTCAGGCCCTGGATCAGGAGCGCCAGGGCGGCGTCGGCGTCCAGGCCGTCCGGGATCGCGTAGGTCTGCGCGGCGGGCGCGGCCGCCAGCTCGGCGTAGCCGCCGGTGGCCAGCAGCGCCACCACGCGCTGCCCGGCCTCGAACCCGTGCCCCGCCTCGGCCACCTCGCCCGCCACCTCGCCGCCCAGCACGAACGGCAGCTCGCGCTCGGCCACGTACTGGTTCTGGCGCTGGTGGGTGTCGCCGAAGTTCACGCCCGCGCGGGCCACGCGGACCACCAGCTCGCCCTCGCCGGGGACGGGGTCGGGCACGTCGGAGACCCCGAGCACCTCGGGGCCGCCGAACTCGGTGAGCTGGACGGCGCGCATGCGTGGCTCAGCCTACGTCCGCGGCGAGATCGGCGGACGGCTGGCTGGGTAGGGGTCGGGCTCGATCGCGCGCCGCGGCCCAACAGCCGACATCCGCGGTGCGTCATGACTTCCGTCCCCCCCTGGGACGGAACTCGGAACTCGCCTGCGGATGACGCGTTCCGCGTAACGACAGGGTCACGAAGGTGGCGAAGCCGCACCGGCCGCCTACCTAGCCAGGCGTTTCGCCGACACCGCCGCGGGCGATCGGAGGTGCTCACAAGACGCCAAACCACTAGCCTGCCCGCCCCTATGAGCCTTGTTGTAGTCGGATCCATCGCCTTCGATGCCGTCAAGAGCCCCTCCGGGGAGCGCGAGCGCATGCTCGGCGGGTCGGCTGTCCATTTCTCGCTGGCCGCCAGCTTCTTCACCGACGTCCGGGTGGTCGGTCCCGTCGGCGAGGACTTCGGCGACGACGAGTACGCCGTGCTGCACGGGCGCGACGTGAACACCGACGACATCGAGCAGGTCCCGGGCAAGACCTTCTTCTGGCAGGGCCACTACGAGGACCTGAACCAGGCCCAGACCGACGACACCCAGCTGGGCGTGTTCGAGACCTTCGAGCCCAAGCTGTCAGAGGCGTCGCTGGCCAGCGACAACCTGTTCCTGGCCAACATCCAGCCCGATTTGCAGCGTGGCGTGCGCGAGCAGATGCCCGATGCCAAGTTCGTGGGCCTGGACTCGATGAACCTGTGGATCGACATCGCCAAGGACTCGCTGCTGCAGACCATCGCCGGCGTGGACCTGGTGTTCCTCAACGACCAGGAGATCCGCGACCTGACCGGCAAGCCCAACCTGCCGCTGGCCGCCAAGGCCGTGCTGGAGATGGGCCCCAGTGCCGTGATCGCCAAGCAGGGCGAGTACGGCGCCGCCCTGTTCACCAAGGACGGCTTCTTC
>DASQLM010000180.1:0-13294 GCA_035630015.1 Thermoleophilaceae bacterium
TCTGGCGCCGGCCCGACCCGCGGGTCGTGGTGGCCGCGCTGGTGCTCATGTGCGTGCCGGGCACGATCCACAAGGCCGAGGTGGCGCTGAACAGCGTCCAGTCGGCCGGCGACCCGTACTACGTCTTCCCGGGCGAGCAGCAGGCCATGGACGCGCTGGAGCGCGACCCGCGCCCCGGCGGTGTGCTGTCCTCGCCGTACGGGGGCCACATGCTGCCCTACAAGACCGGCCGTGAGGTGTGGGTGGGCGCGCTGTCGTGGACGCCGGACTGGGACGAGCGGGTGGGCCTGGCCGACGCCGTGTTCGTCCGCGGCGTGTCCCCGGCCCGGACGCGCCGGATCGTGCGCGACAGCAAGGCGCGGTTCGTGTTCGTGGACTGCCGCCCGGGCCTGCGCGACCTGACCTCCGCCCTCGCCCCGCTGACGGAATCCGTGCGCCGCTACGGCTGCGCGACGGTGTACGTGCTGCGCAAGCGGCCGGACATGGCCACCCCCTCCCGCTCGCGGTAGTGGCCGCCGCTCTGAGCGGCCGGGCGGCCCCGGCGCTGGTGTTCGTGGTGGCGCTGGTGCTGTCGGGCGTGACGATCCTGGCCGGGATTCAGCCCAACGACGAGGGGCTGATGCTCCAGGCCGCGACCCGGATCGCCGACGGCCAGGTGCCCTACGGCGACTTCTGGTGGTTCTACCCGCCGGGCCAGTCCTACCTGCTCGGGGGCCTCGAATGGCTGTTCGGGCCCTCGCTGCTGTGGTGGCGGATCGTGCGGGTGCTGTGCGACGCGGCGGTCGCCGCCCTGGTGGTGGTGCTGGCCCGCCGCGGCGGCGCGTCCACGGGCCCGGCCCTTGGCGCCGGCCTGGTGGCGGCGCTGGCCATGGCCTACCCGTCGGGGCCGCACCCGTTCCCGCCCACGCTGGTGCTGGCGCTGGGCGCGCTGATCGTGTTCCCGCGCCGGCCGCTGCTGGCCGGCGTGCTGGCCGGTGCCTGCGCGGTGTTCCGGATCGAGTTCGCCGCCTACCTGGTGCTGGGCATCCTGCTGGCGTACGCCGTCCGGCCGGGCGTGGCGCGCGAGCGGCTGCGGGCCGCGCTGCGGTTCGTGGCCGGGGGCGTGGGGGCGGGGCTGGTGCTGTTCGGCCCGGTGGTGCTGGCCGCGGGCATCGAGCCGTCGTTCGAGCTGCTGGTGCGCTATCCGCTGGAGGACTTCTCGGACTACCAGTCGCTGCCGTTCCCGTTGAGCTACGACGGGCCGCTGAACACCGGCTCGGTGGGCGGCTTCCTCAGCGACTCGGCCGAGAACCTGCTCGAGTTCTACCTGCCGCTTGTGCTGGTGCTCACGCTGGCGGGCGCCGTGGTGGCGCTGGCCGCCACGGCCCGGCGGGAGCAGTGGCCACGGCTGGCGTCGGTGGTGTTCGCGGGCGGCATGCTGACCTACCTGCTGGCCCGCACCGACGTGTTCCACACGGCGCCGCTGGCCGTGATGGTCGCGGTCCTGGCCGCGTGGGCGGTCAGCGACGTGCGCGCCGGCGGGGCGGCCCGCGCGCGGCCGCGGGCGCTGGTGGCCGCCGCGGCCGCGGTGGTCGCGCTGGCCGGCGTGGCCTACGCGGCGGTCGAGGGCGCGGACCGCCGCTGGCTGGAGCTGCGCGCCGACCGCGAGCCGCTGGAGCTGGACCGCGCCGACGGCGTGCGCGTGCGCCAGGGCAGCGCCGCCGCGCTGGAGCGGACCGTGCGCCGGGTGCGGGCACGGGTGCCGCAGGGCAGCCCCATCTACGTGGCCACCCGGCGGGCCGACCTGGTCACCTCCGGCTACCCGTTGCTCTACTTCCTGGCCGGCCGGCCCAACCCCACCCGCTACGACATCCAGGCGCCGGGCGTGGTGACCAGCGCGCCGGGCCAGCGCGAGATCGTGGCCGACCTCCGCCGCACCAGGCCGCGGGTGGTGGTGCGCTACGACGCGGCCATCACCGCCGCGCGCGAGCCGAACAAGGCCGGCCGCTCCACGGGCGTGCGGATCCTGGACGCGTACCTGGCGCGCGACTACCGCCGTACGGCCCGCTACGGGCCGTTCGTGATCCTGGAGCCGCGCCGCTAGGTGATAAGCGCGACCGATCTGTCCGCCCGCGTCGCGGCGGGCTCGGCGGAACGGCCGGCTGGGTAGGAGGCCGCGCCCGCGTCGACAGCGCGTCAGGCGGCAGCCCGATCCGGGACCGCGGTGCGTAAGCGGGTGGCGCGGGCCGGAATGTGGCTCCTGACGGCCTGATCCTGGCCCGGGGGGACACCTGACGCCGTGGGCCCAGATCGGTCCGGGCCCGTCCTACCCAGCCTGTCGTCAGGTCTGACCCGCCGGGGACCTTGGAGGAAGGCCGCTAGGCGGCCAGGAAGTCGTGGATCGTCTCGGCGATCCAGTCGACCATGGCGTCGGTCAGCCCCGGGTAGGTGCCCACCCACAGCGAGCGCTCGGTCATGGTGTCCGAGCCGTGCAGGTCGCCGGAGACGCGGTGCTCGAGGCCCCGGAACGCGGGCTGGCGCAACAGGTTGCCACCCAGCAGCAGCCGCGAGTCGATCTTGCGCTCCAGCAGGAACCGCTGCAGGTCGGTGCGGCGGGCGGCGTCGCCCTCGCGCAGCGTGAAGTAGTAGCCGAACCAGGACGGGTCGGCGCCCGGCAGCGTGCGCGGGCGGATGATCACGTCGTCCAGGTCGGCCAGCGCCTCGTGCAGGCGGGCCGCGTTGTGGCGGCGGCGCTGGTGGACCCACTCCAGCCGCTGCAGCTGGGCCAGCCCCAGGGCGGCCTGCATGTCGGTGATCTTGAAGTTGAAGCCCACGTGCGAGAACACGTACTTGTGGTCGTAGCCCGCGGGCAGGTCGCCGTGCTGGCCGTCGAAGCGCATGCCGCAGGCGCCGTTGACGCCGGTGGGGCACCAGCAGTCGCGACCCCACATGCGCAGCGAGCCCAGCGCCTGGGCCCACGCCGGGTCGTCGGTCACCACCGCGCCGCCCTCGCCGGTGGTGATGTGGTGGGCGGGATAGAACGAGTAGGTGCCCGCGTCGCCGAAGGTGCCGACGGCCTTGCCGTTCAGCGTGGTGCCCAGCGCATCGCAGCAGTCCTCGATCAGGACCAGGCCGTTCTCGGCGCACATCGCGGCCACGGCCTCGGCGTCGAAGGGATTGCCCAGGCAGTGGGCCGCCATCACGGCGCGGGTGCGTGGCCCGACGGCGGCCGCGAACGCCTCGGCGGTGGGCGCGGCCGTGTCGGGCTCGACGTCCACGTACACCGGGGTCAGCTGGGTCTGGTAGATCGGGCTGACGGTGGTCGAGAACGCCAGCGCCGGCGTGATCACCTCGTCGCCAGGCCGCAGCGGGTCGTCCAGCTTGTCCGAGCAGGCGGCCGACAGCGCCAGCAGGTTGGCCTGGGAGCCCGACCCGGCCAGGAAGGCGCGGTCGCGGTGGGTGGCGGCGGCCAGCTCGCGCTCGAACTCCCCGGCGAAGCGGCCCTCGGTGAACCAGGCGTCCAGCACGGCCTCGGTGAGCATGCCCAGCTCCTCGGCCCCGATGGTCTTGCCGCTGACCGGCACGTGCGACTCGCCCGGCACGAACTCGGACCGGGCGGTCAGCGCCAGGTCCGCATAGCGGCGCACGGCGGACACCGCGTCCGCCCTCAGGCTCTCCGCCTCTTCGCGCGGAATGTTCACGGCGGGGCTGGCGGGTATGCCCAGGCTCGGCACGGGCCGTACTGTACCTCCCGTCGTGGCCATCGATCCGGACGCCCTGGCCCGTGACACGGCCGCACTGGTCACGGTTCCCAGCGTGACCGGTGACGAGCGCGCCGTGCTCGAGCGGCTGGGGGAGCTGGCCGCCGCCCTGGGCCTCGAGGCCGCTCTGCACCGGCACGATCTGGCCGCCCTGCGCGCCGATCCGGGTCACCCGGGGGAGGAGGCGCCGCGTGACGAGCTGTGGGGGCTGACCGTGACGGCCCCGGGGCCGGCCGGCGGTCCGCGGCTGTGCCTGAACGGGCACCTCGACGTGGTGCCGCCCGGGCTCGAGGAGTGGTCGCGGGGCCCGTGGTCGGGTCATGTGGCCGACGGCCTCGTGCACGGCCGCGGCTCGGTGGACATGAAGGGCGGCGTGGTCGCGGCGCTGCACGCCATGGCCGGCGCACGCGACGGCGCGGAGTGCGAGGTGGTGCTGATGGCGGTGGCCTCCGAGGAGGACGGCGGCCAGGGCACGTTCGCCGCCCTGGAGGCCGACAGCCGCTTCGACGCCTGCCTGGTCACCGAGCCCACCGGCCTGGACGTGGTCTGCTCCCAGGGCGGCTCGCTGACCTTCGAGGGCGTGGTGGCCGGCCGCGGCGCCCACGCCGGCATGCGGCTCGAGGGCGACTCGGCCATCGACCGGTACGTGGAGGCGCACCAGGCGCTGGCCGCCCACGAGCGGGAGGTCAACCGCGATGTGGGCGATCCGCTGATGGCCGCCCTGGAGCTGGCCTACCCGATCTCGGTCGGCCGGGTGGCCGGCGGCGACTGGGCCAGCTCGGTGCCCGACCGGGTGGAGTTCTCCGGGCGGCTGGGCGTGCCCGTGGGCCAGGACCTGGAGGCCGCCCGCGCGGGCCTGCGCGAGGCCGTGGCCGGCCTGCCGGTCGAGCTGCGCTTCACCGGCGGCGTGTTCGCCCCGGCCGCCACGGACCCGGGGCATCCTTTCGCCCGTCTGGTGCTGGACTCGTTCCCCGGCGCGCGCGCCGTCGGCGTGCCCTGGGGCGCCGACATGCGCCTGTTCACCGCGCGCGGCATCCCGACGGTGATGGCCGGCCCGGGCAACGCGCACCTGGCCCACGCCGTCGACGAGCGGGTGGCGGTAGCGGATCTCGTGGCCGTCGCGGAGGGCATCGAGCGCGTGATCGCCCGCTTCCCAGCTACCATCGCGCAACGTGGATGAGAGCGCTCTCACCGAGCGCCTGATCACCTACGACACGTCGTCGCTCGAGGGGATGAAGGCGGCCGCGGCCTTCATCTACGGATGGCTGGAGGCCCGCGACGTGGAGGTGAAGGGCGAGACGCACAACGGCAGGCCGGTATTGGCCGCCACGGTCGGTGCTGCCGAGGGCCCCACGATCGTCCTGCACGGACACCTCGACGTCGTGCCCGCCAACGAGGACCAGTTCACCCCGCGCATCGATGGCGACCGGCTGATCGGCCGCGGCGCCTACGACATGAAGGGCGGCCTGGCGGCCATGATGTGCGCCGTCCGTGAGCTGGCCGCCCAGGACGCCGTCAGGATCCGCTTCGTCTGTGTCTCCGACGAGGAGTCCGACGAGCAGAAGCACCGCGCCTCGGACTTCGTGGTCGAGAAGGGCTACGTGGGCGACTTCGCCATCACCGGCGAGCCCACCAACCTGCGGATCGGCATCCAGGCGAAGGGCGTGCTGGGCCTGCGGCTGGAGGTCAGCGGCCGCTCGGCGCACGGCTCCACGCCGTGGCTGGGTGACAACGCGGTGCTCAAGGCGGTGGACACCTTCCGGTCGATCGAGTCGATGCCGTTCACCCGCGAGTCGTCGGAGCTGTTCGACCGCCCCTCGATCAGCCTGGGCCGGATCCTCGGCGGGGACGCCGTGAACCGCGTGCCCGACCTGTGCGCCATCGACCTGGACATCCGCTACCTGCCGGGCCAGAACCCCGACGAGATCCTGGCCGCGGTGAACGCGCTCGAGGGCACCCAGGTGGTGCACGTGTTCCACCGCGAGCCGATCATCGTCTCCCGCGACGAGCCGCACGTGAAGGTGCTGGCCGAGGCCGTGTCGAAGACGACCCCGGTGCAGGACAGCATCGCCGTGGGCCGCGACGGGACATCCGACATCATCTCCTTCCTGAAGGCCGACATCCCCGGCGTCGAGTTCGGGCCCGTCGGTGACGGCCACCACGGCCCCGACGAGTGGGTCTCGATCGAGTCGCTGGGCCAGTACCGGCGGGCGCTCGTGGAGTTCGCGACGTCGGTGCCGGCGCTGTCGGGCGAGTCGGGGCTGAGGGTGGCGTGAGCCCGTCGTTCGACGACATCCCGCGGCCCGGCATCTGGAAGAAGCTCATCCTGGGCTGCTTCCTGGTGGTGTTCGCAAGCGCGGGGGCCACGTCGGTCGCCGCCTTCCACGAGGTGGACACCGTGGTCAAGAGCCTCAAGCAGAACGAGGACATCAAGCTCGAGGCCCCCGACCTGGCCGAGGTCGACCCGGGGGAGCCGCAGACGATCCTGCTGCTCGGCTCGGACAAGCGCCCCGACGACGCCAAGGACGGGGGCGCCGGCACCGGCGCGCGGTCGGACACCATCATCCTGGCCCGTCTGGACCCGGACCGGAAGGCCACCGCGCTGATGAGCCTGCCGCGCGACCTGCGCGTGCAGATCCCCGGCCGGGGCACGGCCAAGATCAACGAGGCCTACGAGATCGGCGGCCCGGCGCTGACGCTGCGCACGGTCAAGAACCTGACCGGCCTGCCCATCAACCACGTGATCAACGTGGACTTCAAGGGCTTCGAGGCCGCGGTCAACGCGATCGGTTGCATCTACGTGGACGTGGACCGGCGCTACTTCAACGACAGCGCGGAGTACGCCTACATCAACGTGCCCTCGGGCTACCAGCGCCTCTGCGGCCAGCAGGCGCTGGAGTACGCGCGCTTCCGCCACGAGGACACCGACCTGGTGCGCGGTGTGCGCCAGCAGGAGGTCATCCGCGCCACCAAGCAGCAGGCCGGGGTCACGGGCCTGATCGACAACCGCGACAAGCTCCAGCGGATCTTCGGCCGCTACACCACCTCGGACGCGTCCCTGAAGAACTCCAGGGCCATCCTCGGCCTGGCCAAGCTGGCGGTGTTCAGCGCAGGTCAGCCCATCCGCGAGGTGCATTTCGAGGGCGACGTGGGCATCACCTCGGGCAACGAGGCCACCGGCACGCCGAGCTTCGTGACCGCCACCGACCGGACGGTCAAGAAGCTGACCCAGCAGTTCCTGGGCGTCGAGAACTCCAAGGGCGTCAAGGGCACGCTCGAGCCCGAGAAGGGCCCGGCCGGCCCCAAGCGCCGCACGCGCCCGTCCGGCGACAACGGGCTCGAGAAGGCGCCCGGCCCGGGCAAGGACCAGGCGGTGCAGGCCATCCAGCAGGGTGCGGGCGGCCAGCTGCCGGTGTACTACCCGACGCTGCGCCTGAAGGGCTCGCTGTTCACCGGCCCGCCGCGCTACTACAAGATCCGCACGCCCGGCAACAAGCACCACAAGGCCTACCGGATGGTCATCAAGCGCGACAAGCTCGGCGAGTACTACGGCGTACAGGGCACCACCTGGAAGGACCCGCCCCTGCTGGAGGGCGGCTCCGACAAGGTCAAGGTGGGCAAGCGCACCTTCGAGCTCCACTACGACGGTGACCGCGTGAAGCTGGTGGCCTGGCGCACCCCCAAGGCGGTGTACTGGATCTCCAACACGCTGCTCCAGAGCCTGAGCAAGGATCAGATGCTGACCATCGCCCGGACCACGCGGCTGCCCTAGGCGCTGCGCCGCTAGCCTCCTGCGCTCCATGAGCGCCCCCAAGGAACCGATCGGCGTGATCGGCGTGGGCTGGGTCGGGCTGTGCACGGCTGTCTGTTTCGCCGAGCTGGGCCACCAGGTCTACGCGCGCGACATCCTCCCCGAGAAGGTGGAGTCGCTCTCGCGCGGCCAGGTCACGATCCACGAGCCCGGCCTGCCCGAGTTGCTGGTCAAGAACGCCGAGCGGCTGCACTTCACCACCGACATGTCCGAGGTGCTGGACGACGCGGAGCTGCTGTTCTGCTGCGTGGACACCCCGCCCACGTACTCCGGCGACGCCGACCTCTCGCGCGTGGAGGCCGTGATCGCCGAGCTGGGCGACTCCACCGACCACGCGATCGTCATGAAGAGCACCGTGCCGGTGGGCACCGGCCGCTCGATCGCCCGCCGCCTGTCCGAGATCGGCTACGTCTCCAACCCCGAGTTCCTCAAGGAGGGCTCGGCGGTCAAGGACTTCATGCACCCCGACCGCGTGGTCGTGGGCGCCGACGCCGGCTCGGAGCGGTTCGCCGAGCGCGTGGCCGCGCTGTACGAGCCCGTCAACGCGCCCATCGTCCAGACCGACGTGGCCAGCGCCGAGATGATCAAGCTGGCCTCCAACGCCTTCCTGGCCACGAAGATCTCGTTCATCAACGAGATCGCCAACGTGTCCGAGGAGCTGGGCGCGGACGTCAGCGAGGTGGCCCGCGGCATGGGCCTGGACGAGCGGATCGGCGACAAGTTCCTGCGCGCCGGGATCGGCTACGGCGGCTCGTGCTTCCCCAAGGACGTGTCGGCGCTCAAGCAGCTGGCCGGCAACAGCGGCTACCACTTCCAGCTGCTGACGGCCGTGATCGAGGTCAACGAGCTGCAGAAGCGGCGCACCATCGGCAAGCTGCAGAAGCACCTGGGCTCGCTGGTTGGCAAGGAGATCGCGCTGCTGGGCGTGGCCTTCAAGCCCGACACCGACGACGTGCGCGAGGCCACCAGCCTGGTGCTGGCCGCCCGCCTGGCCGGCGAGGGCGCCGGCGTGCGCGTGTTCGACCCCGTGGCCAGCGCCAACGCGGACGGCAAGCTGGGCGGCGCGCGCGTGTGCGAGAGCGCCCTCGAGGCGCTGACCGGGGCCGACGCCGCGGTGATCGTGACCGAGTGGCCCGAGTTCGCGGAGCTGGACTGGGCGGGCGAGGTCAAGAACGCGATGAACACGCCCGTGCTCGTGGACGGCCGCAACTTCCTGGACCGGGAAGCCCTGCGCGAGGCCGGCTACGACTACGAGGGCATCGGCCGCTGACGATGCAGGCGCTGGTCCTGGCCGGCGGGGAGGGCACCCGCCTGCGCCCGCTCACCCGCACCACGCCCAAGCCGGTGATGCCGCTGGCGGGCCGGCCGTTCCTGTCGTACATGCTCGACTGGCTCAAGGGCCACGGCGTGACGGAGGTGATCCTGTCGTGCGGGTTCATGTCCGAGGGCGTCCGCCAGGTGCTGGGCGACATGTATGGAGGCATGCGGCTGCGCTACGCGATCGAGGACGAGCCGCTGGGCACCGCCGGCCCGGTGCGCCTGGCCCTGGACGAGGGCCTGCTGCACGACACCCTGTTCGTGCTCAACGGCGACGTGCTCAACGACATGGACCTGACCGCCCAGCTGGCCTGGCACGCCGAGAAGCGTGCCCGCGCCTCGCTGGCGCTGATCGAGGTCGAGGACACCGCCAGCTACGGCGTGGTGCCCACCGGCCACGAGGGCGAGGTCGAGGAGTTCCTCGAGAAGTCCGACGGCCCGGCGCCCACCAACCGCATCAACGCCGGCGCCTACGTGATCGAGCGTGACGTGATCGAGGAGCTGGTGCCCTCGGGGCGGAAGGTCTCCTTCGAGCGCGAGGTCTTCCCCAAGCTGGTGGGCAAGGGCCTGTACGGATTTCCGGCCAGCGGGTACTGGATGGACATCGGCACCCCCGAGCGCTACTTCGAGGCCACCTGGGACCTGCTCTCCGGCACGCCGGAGTCGGACCTGCCTGCCCGCGACGAGACCGGCTCGCTGATAGGCCCCGGCTGCCTGACCGCGGGCGCCCGCATCGGCCCGCAGGCCGTGCTGGGCGCGCAGTGTTCGGTGGGCAGCGACAGCAGCCTGGAGCGGGCGATCCTGCACGACCGCGTGGTGGTGGGCGCCGACTGCGTGCTGCGCGACTGCGTGCTGGCCGAGGGCGTCAAGGTCGAGCCCGGCGTGCGCATCGAGCCCGGCGCCATGGTCGGCGCCGGCGCGGTGGTGGCCGAGGGCGCCGTGGTCGAGGCGGACGCGCGCATCGAGCCCGGCGCCAGCGTGCCTGCGTGAGCATGCTCGACGACATCAGGGCCCAGCCGCACCAGATCGGCGACGCCCTCTGGCGCGTCGAGGCCGCCGCGATCCCTACCCGTGAGCTGGCCGGCGGGCTGGTGGTGTGCGGCATGGGCGGCTCCGCCATCGGCGGTGACCTTGCCGCCGCGGCCATCGGGTCGCGCGCCCGGACCCCGGTGCGCACCATCCGCGGCTACACGATCGACCCGTGGATCGGCGACCAGACCCTGGTCCTGTGCGCCAGCTACTCGGGCGGCACCGAGGAGACCTTGTCGTGCTTCGAGGCCGCGGGCCAGCAGGGAGCGCCGCGGGTGGTGCTGACCACCGGCGGAGCGCTGGCCGAGCGGGCACGCGAGCAGGGGGTTCCGGTCATAGGTGTGCCGTCCGGGCTCCAGCCCCGGGCCGCCGTGGCCTACATGACCGTCGCCGCGCTGCAGTGCGCCGAGGCGTGTGGCGCCGCCCCGTCGCTGCAGGATGAGTTGGAGGCGGCCGTGCCGCTGCTGGAGGAGCTGGCCGGCGACGACGAGCCCTCGCGTGTGGCCGAGGCGCTCGACGGCACGATCCCGGTGGTCCACGGGGCGGAGCTCACCGCCGCGCCGGCCCGGCGCTGGAAGGGTCAGATCAACGAGAACGCCAACGTCGCGGCCTTCATGAGCGACCTGCCCGAGGCCAACCACAACGAGATCGAGGGCTGGGCGCACGCCCGCGAGCACGGCCCCTTCTCCGCGGTCTTCCTGGGCTCGCCCGGCCTGCACCCCCGCGTCCAGCGCCGGATCGAGCTCTACTCCGAGGTCCTGGAGGCCGACGGCGTGCCGGTCGTGCACGTGCGCTCGCGCGGCGACAGCCCGGTGGCAGAGGTGCTGTCGCTGGTCATGCTCGGCGACCTGGCCAGCGTGGCGCTGGCCGAGCTCGGCGGGGTGGACCCGGCGGCGATGGAGGCCATCGAGGCCTTCAAGCAGCGCCTGAGCTGACCAGCGGCCGCGGGGCCGGCTCGGACGGCTCGGACGGCTCGGCGGCCAGGTGGTGGCGGCGCCCCAGGAACGGCCGCTCCACGTACCGGTAGGTCAGCGCGGACAGCGCCAGCGTGCCGCCCACCGCCAGGACCGAGAGCTCGATCAGCTGCAGGCGCGGCCCGCCCGCGGGAAGCGTGTACAGGGCGGCGATGACCGTGCCGTGGAGCAGGTAGACGCTGTAGGAGCGCACCCCGATCCACTGCAGCACGGGGTTGTCCAGCGCCTTCCACGCCGGTGCGCCCGACCACTGCCGCACCAGGCACGCGGCCACCACCAGGCCGACGGCCGTGATCCCGAAGATCTGCGACGTCAGCGGGTCCCCCTGCCTGGCGAACAGCGCGAACGCCAGCAGCCCGGCGAGCGCCAGCGCCAGGAGCAGCAGCGGGACGAGGCGGCGCGGGCCCGCCGCGCGGATGCGGGGTGCCAGCAGCGGCTCCAGCGCACCAAGTGCCACACCGGGCATGAAGCCGTAGGCGGTGGTGGGGAACCAGTGGATGTCGTGCGGGTCGGCGGGCAGCGCCTCGGCCAGCAGCACGAAGCTGGCCACGGCGATCAGCGCGCTGAGCACCACCACCAGGGCACACCGTCCCCGCGCTCCGAGGCGCCGCGCCGAGAGCGCGATCAGCAGGCCCGCGAGCGGGACCAGGAAATAGAAGACCAGCTCGACGTGCAGCGTCCAGCCGGGTCCGAGCTGGGCCAGCGACAGCGGCGAGTCGGTGGCGTTCTGCACGAAGCCGTAGAGCGCGGCGGCGTCCACCGGCGACGTCGAGGTGTTGCCGTTGCCGAACACCGACACCCAGCCGAACACCCATTCGGCCACCAGCAGCACGGTGATCAGGAACCAGAACAGCGGCACGATCCGCAGGACCCGGTTGCGGAGGTAGCGCCCGACCGGGGGGAAGTCCCGGCCCTCGATGAAGGCGTGCGTGAACGGCCGCGTGATCAGGTAGCCGGACAGCACGAAGAACAGGAGCAGGCCGGCGGGGAACATCAGCGTGAGCACGAAGCCGGCCTCGGTGATGACCGATTCGACGTCGAAACCGGGCGCCCCGCCGTAGACGGTCAGGGGCAGGGTGGAGAAGATGTGAACCCCCACGACGCCCAGTGCGGCGAGGGCGCGGAGGGGGTCTCCGACCGTGAATCGCTCGCCTGCTGCGCGCACAACCGGAACACTAGCGTCCCGTTCTCCAAACCTTGACACAGTCGTGGTAAGGTTTGTGCCAGATGGACGGCCTCACGATCAACGAGGCGTCCGAGACGACCGGCTGGTCGTCGCGGATGTTGCGCTACATCGAGCGCGAGGGCCTGATCGCCCCGCGCCGGTCGCCCTCGGGCTACCGCCTGTACGGCGCCGAGGAGCTTCAGCGCCTGCGCACCTTGCGTGAGCTGCTGTCCGAGCACGACTTGAGCCTGGGTGACGTCGGCTTCGCCCGTCGCCTGAACGACGACCGCGGTCTGCACGACGCGGTCGAGTCCTGGCTCGAGGCAGCGCCCAGCCGTCCCGCAGACGTCCCGGTCTCGGACTGGCTGCGCTTCGAGCAGGAGAAACACGAGCGTCTGCTCGCCAAGGCGAGCGAACAACTGACTACGACCACCTGATGAGAGGACCCATGAGCGCCACCGACACCACCACGCAGGACTACAAGGTCGCCGACCTGAACCTGGCCGCCTCCGGCCGCAAGCAGATCGAGCTGGCCGAGCACGAGATGCCCGGCCTGATGGCGACCCGGCGCGAGTTCGCCGCCTCGCAGCCGCTCAAGGGCGCTCGGATCACCGGCTCGCTCCACATGACCGTGCAGACCGCGGTCCTGATCGAGACGCTGACCGCGCTCGGCGCCGAGGTGCGCTGGGCGAGCTGCAACATCTTCTCCACCCAGGACCACGCCGCCGCGGCGATCGCCGCCGTCGGGGTTCCGGTCTTCGCCTGGAAAGGCGAGACGCTCGAGGAGTACTGGTGGTGCACCGAGCAGGCCCTGCTCTGGCCCGACGGCGAGGGCCCGAACATGATCCTCGACGACGGCGGCGACGCGACCCTGCTCGTCCACAAGGGCGTCGAGTTCGAGAAGGCGGGCGCCGTCCCGGACCCCTCGACCGCCGACTCGGAGGAGTTCCGGATCGTGCTCGAGACGCTGCAGCGCGGCCTCTCCGAGGACCCGCAGCGCTGGACCCGGATCGCCGAGAACATCAAGGGCGTCACCGAGGAGACCACCACCGGCGTGCATCGCCTCTACGAGATGCAGGAGCAGGGCACGCTGCTGTTCCCGGCGATCAACGTCAACGACTCTGTGACGAAGTCGAAGTTCGACAACCTCTACGGCTGCCGCCACTCGCTGATCGACGGGATCAACCGCGCGACCGACGTGATGATCGCCGGCAAGACCGCCGTGATCTGCGGCTACGGCGACGTGGGTAAGGGCTGC
>DASQLM010000181.1:0-8413 GCA_035630015.1 Thermoleophilaceae bacterium
ACGATCTCGCCCTCCTCCACGGTCAGCGAGACGCCCTTCAGCGCCTGGATGTTGCCGTAGTAGGTGTGGATGTCCTTGACCTCGAGCAGCGCCATCAGCCGGTGGCCGCCTTCGTGCCCAGGTAGGCCTCGACCACACGCTCGTTGTCACGGATCTCCTGCGGCAGGCCCTCGGCGATCTTCTCGCCGTGATCCAGCACGGTGATGTGCTCGGACACGCCCATCACGACCTTCATGTCGTGCTCGATCAGCAGGATCGTCAGCCCGCGGTCGTCGCGCAGGGTGTTCATGAACTCGGTCAGCCGGGCCGACTCGTTGGGGTTCATGCCCGCCGTGGGCTCGTCCAGCAGTAGCAGCGACGGGTCGCTGGCCAGCGCGCGCGCGATCTCGACGCGTCGCTGGTCGCCGTAGGCCAGGTTCACCGAGATCTGGTCGAACTCGGACTTGCGCAGGCCTACGTAGTCGAGCATCTCGCGCGCCTTCTGGCGCACGCGCTCCTCCTCCTTGCGCACGCCGGGCGTGCGCAAGATCGAGCCGAACAGGCCGGCCCCCATGCGGGCGTGCTGTCCGACCATCACGTTCTCGACCGCGCTCATGGTGGAGAACAGGCGGATGTTCTGGAACGTCCGCGCCACGCCCATCGCCATGATCTTGTCCGGGCGCCGCCCGGTGATGTCGTCGTCGGCGAACGAGATCCTTCCCGTCGACGGCTTGTACAGGCCGGTCAGCATGTTGAAGAAGGTGGTCTTGCCCGCCCCGTTGGGCCCGATGATCGACACGATCGAGCGCGGCTTGATGCTGAAGTCGATGCCGTCGACGGCCACGAGGCCGCCAAAGATCTTCGAGACGTCCGTGGCCGCCAGCAGAGGCGCGCCGCCCGTGGTTGCGGTGTCGGCGCTCATCCGCGGCCCTCGGTGAGCAGCGTTTCCTCGCCGCCGACGTTCTCGGTCAGCTCGAGCTTGCGCCTGCGTTCGGGCAGCAGGCCCTCGGGTCTGAGGACCATCATCAGCACGAGGATGAAGCCGAAGACGCCGAACGAGACCTGCTGGAAGCTGAAGTCCAGCCCGAGGTCGAGGAGCACGTTCCGGACGCCCTCGCCATCCAGCACGTCGGGTATCAGGCGGGTGTTCACGAACGAGAGCGCCACGGCCCCGATGACCACGCCCCAGATGCTGCCCAGGCCGCCCAGGATGACCATGGCCAGGATGAAGATCGAGAAGCCGAACTGGAACTGGTTGGCGTTCACGCTCTGGAGGAACGTGCCCAGGAACGCGCCTGAGATGCCGCCGAACGCCGCGCCGACGGAGTAGGCCATGAGCTTGGTCTTGACCAGCGGCACGCCCATGCTGGCGGCGGCGACCTCGTCCTCACGCAGGGCGATCCAGGCGCGGCCAAGGCGCGAGTCGCGCAGGCGGAAGTTCACGAACAGCACCACGAGCACCAGGGCGAGGGCCACCCAGAAATACGGTCTGAGGTCCGTGGCCTGGTCGAGCTCGCCGTAGAACGGGATGTTGATCTGGTCCACCGGCGCGATCGACTCGCGGCCGTTGGAGAAGGCGTAGCCCGAGATCTTGACCTCGTCGCCGTTCTGCGCGACGCGGCCGATGATCTCGCCGAAGGCCAGGGTCACGATGGCGATGTAGTCCCCGCGCAGGCGCAGCGTGGGCAGGCCGATGATGGCTCCCGCGATGGCCGTGACGATGATGGCCGCGATGATGATCAGCAGGAAGTTGAGGTGCACCCCGGGTAGCTCGGAGGCGAACTCGCTGACGCCGATGTGGATGCCCCCCTCACCGCCGAGGCCGGTGAAGTGGTCCGATGCGAGCCAGCCCACCGTGAGCGCGCCGAAGGCGTAGAAGGCCACGTAGCCCAGGTCCAGCAGCCCGGCGAACCCGACCACGATGTTCAGGCCCAGCGCCATGACGATGTAGGCCAGCGCCAGGATCGTGTCGTCCATGAAGGAGTCCAGCGGCGGCCTGAAGATCGGGAACAGCGCCACCGCCACGAGGACGACGATCGCGGGCAGCAAGTTGGCCCACTTCTGCCGGCGGAGCTCGCGCAGCTTGCTCATCCGGCCTCCCTCGTCTCTTCGCCGATGAGCCCGCCGGGGCGGAAGACCATGATCAGCACGAGGTAGGAGAACACGACGGCCGGGGTCCACTCGTTCCCGATCCGGTTGTCGGATATCTGCTGGATACAGCCGATGATGATGCCGCCGAGGACGGCGCCCCTGAGGTTGCCGATCCCGCCCATGACCGCGGCCGTGAAGGCGATCAGGCCCGCCGTGAAGCCCTGGAAGAACCAGATCTGCGTCTGGTAGAGGGCGTAGATCAGGCCGGCCGCGCCCGCCAGCAGGCCGCCGAGCAGGAAGGTCAGGGAGATCGTGGTGTCAACGTTGATGCCCATCAGGCGCGCGGCCTCGGGGTCCTGCGCCGTCGCGCGCATGGCCTTTCCGAGCCTGCTCCCGTTGATGAAGGCGGTCAGCAGGAACACGAGCGGGATGGTCACCGCCACGGCCAGGACGTCGGCGCGGCTGATGGTCACGCCGGCGATGTCGATCAGCTGCTTCTGGGCGTCGATCAGGTCGGGGATGCCCTTCTGCGAGCCGCCGACCCAGAGGATGCCGACGTTCTGGAGGATGAAGGACATGCCCACCGCGGTGATCAGCGGGGCCAGTTTGGGCGCGCCGCGTAACGGCCGGTAGGCCACGCGCTCGATCATCACGTTCAGCACGCCCGTGGTGAGCATGCAGATCAAGAGGATGGCCAGCAGGCCGACCGCCAGGCCGAGCGTGCCGGTGGCCAGCGTCAGCCCGAAGGTGCCGTAGAGACCGAAGGCGACGAACGAGCCGATCATGAACACGTCGCCGTGGGCGAAGTTGATGAGCTCGATGATGCCGTAGACCAGCGTGTAGCCGATGGCCACGAGCGCCCAGATCGAGCCGTTGGAGACCCCGGCGACCAGGTTCTCGGCGATGCGTGTGAGCCCGTCGCCGGCGAGCAGGTCCGTGATCGCGTAGTACGCCGGGAACGCCACCAGGAGGGCGATCAGGCCGTACTTCGAGATGAAATCCCAGGTCAGGAACCCCTTGCGGGGCGCCGGGCCGGCGGAGGCGGTTGCAGATTCCAATGTGGTTCGTCAGGAGGTTGGTAGTGCCGGGGGAGGGCGGTTCGCCCTCCCCCGGCGGCAACCAATCAGGCGATCAGTTGGCCGGCTGGGCCTTGATCACCTTCTCGAAGGACGGCAGGCCGTCCTGGATCGTGTACAGGCCGTAGTCGGTGAGCGTGGTGTCACCGTTCTCGTCGATGTCGTAGGTACCGAGCACGCTGCTCCGGCCCTTCGTGTTGCCGACGAGCTGCTTGACGACCGCGGCGCGGTCGTTGGCCTTGTCACCAACTGCCTTCAGGCTGTCCAGGGCCAGAGCCATGGTCTCGTAGCCATAGATGGCGTACGGGTCAGGCTGCTTCTGGCCATAGGCCTTCTCGTAGTCGGTGAAGAACTTCTCGGCCTTGGCGTTGCCGCGCTTCTTGAACTCCTCCAGACCCAGCGTGGCCACGGTGATCTTCGTCCGCGGAGCCAGGTTGGCGGGGATGCCACCCTTCTTCGGGTTGGTGAACGCCTCTTCGGCGACACCATCGGGCCCGTACAGCTTGATGTCGGGCTGCGCTGCACCCACGTCCTTGAACACCTGGACGTAGTTCTCGCCGGTCACTCCGGAGCCCACGAAGCAGTCAGCCTTGATGGCCGACGCCTGCGAGCGGTAGTTCGGAGCGTTCTTGTCCGTTCCGTCGTTGCCCTCGACCTTGATGCCCTGCGACTTCGCAGCGGCCTCGATGTTGCGAGCCAGGCCCGCGCCGTAGGTCGTCTTGTCGTTGAACAGGTGGACGGACTTGCAGCCGTCCTCCTTCATCGTCGTGGCAATCGCCGCACCCTGGATGGTGTCCTTGGGCACCACGCGGGCGTACGTGCGGGTCTTGGCCGGGTAGTACTTCGTCGGCTCACCCGGATCGGCGCCGGCCTCGTCCGTGGTCAGACCGACCGCGGTGTTGGACGGCGAGATCTGCGGGATGCCGGCCTTGTTCAGGATCGGCAGGGAGACCTTCGTACCACCGGAGTTGAACTCACCGAGGTAGAAGATCGTGGACTTGTCCTGAACGGTCTTGCGAGCGTTCTGGGCAGTCTGACCTTCGTCCGCGGTACCCGGGTTCTGGGCCGTGGAGTCGTCCAGCGAGACGTACTTGATCTTGAACTTGCCGGCCTTGCCGCCCGCCTGCTTGAGTGCAAGCTTCTCGCCGGCGATGACGGCTTCCGACTGCTCCTTTGACGTGCCCTGCAGGGGCAGGCTCGAATAGATCGTGAGGGTGTCGCCGGAGACGGTTGCACCGCCACCACCGCCCCCACTGCTGTCCTTGTCATCACTGCCGCATGCCGCGACGGTCAGGGCAAAGACGCCGAAGAGGCAGCCCAAAGCTGCCAACCAACGTGCTCTCAAGATGTTTTCCCTCCTAGGAATTAATGAGACTGGCGCGCATCCTACGCTGATTGCGCCGGGCGGCGCAATGGATGGGCGCAAGCCTTCTTCAAGGAATAACGAATGGCCGAGCAGGGCGCATCGGCCCGGCGGGCGAAGCCGTCGGCCGGCGTTCCGACCGTGTGTCGGTCAGGGGCCCAGCGGCCGGATCCGGACCGGGCCTCCGTCAAGCGGCACCAGGGCCACGCGGGGGCGGACCACGTCCCCGCCGCGGACCACCTGGTAGGCGCCCGTGGTGCCCCGCTCGGCACCGGGTCGCAGGGCGGCCCGCGCCACCGCGCGGCGGTCTCCCCCGCCCGCCCGCACGCCGCGCAGCACCGCGGTCATGGCGTCGTATCCGTACAGCGCGTCGGGCCGGCCCCGCGGGCCAAGGCGCTCCAGCGCCCGCCGCCCCAGCCTGGGCTGGGCCGAGGCCGGCAGCACCCCGGTGACCGCCACGGCACCGCTGCCCTCGCCCGCCGTGGCCGCCAGCGCGGGCGACGCCACGACCGTGGCCGACGGCAGGCGCCTGGCCAGCTCGGCCAGCAGCGCCCGCGCGACCGGGCCGGGCTCGCCGGAGACCAGCACCGCGTCGGGGCGGGTCAGCGCGAGCTCGCGGACCTCCTCGGCCACGCCGTCGGGATCGTCCTTGAGCACGGTGTGGGCCACCGGCACGCCATCGCGGCGCACCTGCGCGTCCAGTACGGCGCCCAGCTCCCGCGGGGCGAAGTCGGGGGTGTCCACGAGCGCGATCCGGCGGCCGCCACCGGTGCGCGCCAGCGCCACCATCTGGCGCCCGACCCGCGCATCGGACGGCACCAGCCGCAGAAACGTGCGGTGCTCGCCCGGGTAGTAGCGCTCGGGGCCGGCCCGCGGGCGCCCCCGGGGGCTGCGGGTCAGGCTGGTCAGCCCGTCCGCCGGCGCCACCTGGAGCAGGTCGGCCGCGTTCGTGCGGGGCACCGAGACGGCCGAGGCGCCCCGGTCGACCTCGCCCACGTAGGCGATCGAGCGCGGATCGTCGGCCGCGCGCTTCGCGTTGGCCTCCACCGTGCCGGGGTCCCAGTCCTGGTCGCCGGGGCGGTTGGACGGCAGCTCGATCAGCCGCACGCGCCGCCCGCCCGCGCGGCCGCCGGCGTCGCGGAGCGCCAGCCGGGCGCCCGCGGCGACGGCCCGCCCGTTCGCGGCGGCGGGGCCGTGGGTGGGCACGCTGACGTAGACGTTCAGGGCGCCGTCCGGCGCCTTGCGTCCCTCGTCGTCACCGCCGCAACCGGCGGCGGCGACCACCGCCGCCAGCGCGGCGGCGCAGAGGGCCCGGCGCGTCACCGACCTCCGGGCTAGCGCCCGGGCGTGGCTTGGGATCCCTTGAGCAGGCGATCCACGTGCGGCTGCGCCAGGCGCACGCCGGCCGCCGCGAACGTCAGCAAGGCCGGCACCAGGAAGGCGTCGAAGCCCTTCATGCCGAACGCCCAGGCCACCACCCAGAAGACCATTCCGATGGTGAAGGTGACGAGAACGATCAAGGGGTGCTTCCTCCTCTGGTTCGCTGGGCCATTGCCGACCTCAGGCGGGTGACGGTGTTGAACCCGGCGCGCATTGCACGGTCGGCGCCGCTGTCCTGCTGGGGCAGCATGCCGACCTGACGGGCGAAGGCGGCCCCATCGTAGTAGGCGACGTTGCTGGTGATCAGCCCGTCGTCGTCGATCTCCATGCAGTCGCACCCGCGCAGCTCGATCGGGCGGCCGGTGGGCTCGAGTCCCTGGAAGGCGCCGCCGTCGAAGGTGCCGCGCATCCGCCACTGGACGGTGGCCCCCTGGGAGTCGATCACCATCTGGGTCACCAGGAACTCCATGTCGGGCAGCGCGGTGAACAGCTCGGAGAAGAAGGAGCGGACGCCGCCGGGGCCGCGCAGGGGCCCGATCGGCACGAGATCCCCCACCCCCTGGGCGTGCCAGTGCGAGGCCATGGCGTCGGCGTCACGGTCGGACACGGCCTGGAAGTACGACTCGGCGACCTTCTCGATCGCCCTGGGCCGCCCGGACCGCCGAGGCTTCTTGGGCTTGGACGCCGACTCCGCCATCTGCGGGGCAGCCTACCGGAGGGCCTGGGCCAGTTCGGCCACCACCTGGCCCACCGCGGCGGCGCCGCCCTCGTCGGCGGCGCGCACGATCCGGCTGCCCACGATCACGCCGTCGGCCAGGTCGCCGACGGTGGCCGCCTGCTCGCCGGTGGAGATGCCGAAGCCCACCGCCACGGGCTGCTCCGTGGCGGCCCGGGTGCGCTCCACCAGCCCGGGCAGGCTGGGATCCAGCTGGCCGCGCTCGCCCGTGGTGCCGGCCAGCGAGACCACGTACACGAACCCGCGCGCGTCGGCCCCTATCGCCGACAGCCGCTCGGGCGGGGTGGTGGGCGCCACCAGCGCCACCAGCGCCACGCCCTCGGCGTCGCACGCGGCGCGCAGCTCCGCGCTCTCGTCGTGGGGCAGGTCGGGCACGATCAGGCCGCTGGCCCCCGCCGCGGCCGCCCGGCGCACGTAGTCCTCGGCGCCCCCGTTGAGCACCACGTTGGCGTAGACCATCAACACCACCGGCAGCCGCCCGGAAGCGTCGGCGCATATGTCCAGGACGTCGTCGGGGGTGACCCCGGCGGCCAGGGCCCGGGTGCCGGCGGCGTGGATGACCGGGCCATCGGCCAGCGGGTCCGAGAACGGCACGCCCAGCTCGATCAGGTCGGCGCCGGCGTCGGCGGCCGCGGCGCAGGAGGCCTTGGACTGCTCGATGTCGGGGTGGCCGCCCATCAGGTAGGGCATCAGCGCCGCGCGCCCGCGGGCGCCGGCGAAGGCGGCGGCCAGCCGCTCGATCCCGGTCTCGGTGACCGCGCTCATGGTTGCTCCAGCACCTCGGCCAGGTCCTTGTCGCCGCGGCCCGAGAGCACCAGCACGTCCAGCTCGCCGGCGGGGTTGGCCATCAGCCACGCCAGCGCGTGCGAAGGCTCCAGGGCGGGGATGATGCCCTCCAGCCGGGCCAGCGCCCGGAAGGCGGCGACGGCGTCCTCATCGGGCACCGCGTCGTAGGTCACGCGCCCCTCGTCGCGCAGCCAGGCGTGCTCGGGGCCGGCGCCGGGATAGTCCAGCCCGGCCGACACCGAGTGGGCCTCCAGGATCTGGCCGTCGTCGTCCTGCATGACCGCGGCCAGCGCGCCGTGCAGCACACCCCGCGCACCGGTGGTCAGCGGCGCGGAGTGGCGGCCGCTGTCCAGCCCGTCTCCCGCCGCCTCGACGCCCACCAGCGCCACGCCCGGGTCCCCCACGAACGGCACGAACGCGCCGATGGCGTTGGAGCCGCCGCCCACGCAGGCGATCACGCGGTCGGGCAGCCGCCCCTCGGCGGCCTGTATCTGCTCGCGGATCTCGTCGCCGATGGTGCGCTGCAGGTCGCGCACCAGCGCCGGGTAGGGCGCCGGCCCGACCGCCGAACCGATCACGTAGTGGGTGTCCCCCACGTTGGCCACCCAGTCACGGATGGCGGCGCTGACGGCCTCCTTGAGCGTGCGCGCGCCGATGTCCACGGCCTCGACGTCGGCGCCCAGCAGGTTCATGCGCTCCACGTTGGGCTTCTGGCGGCGCATGTCCTCGCTGCCCATGTAGACCACGCACTCCAGGTCCAGCAGCGCGCAGGCGGTGGCGATGCCCACGCCGTGCTGGCCGGCGCCGGTCTCGGCGATCACGCGTGTCTTGCCCATCCGCTTCGCGAGCAGGGCCTGGCCGAGCGCGTTGTTGATCTTGTGCGCGCCGGTGTGCAGCAGGTCCTCGCGCTTGAGGTAGACGGTCCGGCCCAGCTGCTCGGACAGGCGGCGGGCGCGGTACAGCGGCGTCGGCCGGCCGGCGTAGTCGCGCAGCAGCTCGGCC
>DASQLM010000182.1:0-3860 GCA_035630015.1 Thermoleophilaceae bacterium
GCTCAAGCAGGCCATCAAGGCCAGCGACGCCAACCTCGTGGCCGTCGACGACGAGCTGGCGCCGCGGCAGGAGCGCAACCTCGAGGCGGCCATCGACACCCCGGTGATCGACCGCACGGCGGTGATCCTGGACATCTTCGCAGACCACGCCGGGTCGGCCGAGGGCAAGCTCCAGGTGGAGCTCGCCCAGCTCGAATACAACATGGCCCGCATGCGGGGGCTGTGGACGCACCTCGAGCGCCTGGGCGGCTCCACCGGCGGCGGCATCGCCACCAGGGGCCCGGGCGAGACCCAGATCGAGACCGACCGCCGCCTGGCCCGCTCGCGTATCGCCGCGCTGCGCCGGCGGCTGGACCGGACCAAGGGCGTGCGCCAGACCATGCGCAACGAGCGCGAGCGCGCGGGCCTGCCCACGGTGGCGCTCGCCGGATACACGAACGCCGGCAAGTCCACGCTGCTGAACGCCCTGACCGGCGCCGAGGTCGGCGTGCGCGACCGGCTGTTCCACACGCTCGACCCGACCACCCGCTCGTTCGAGATCTCGGGCCGCTCGTATCTGATGACCGACACCGTCGGCTTCATCCGCAAACTGCCCCACCAGCTGGTCGAAGCCTTCGGGGCCACGCTGGAGGAGGCCATGGGCGCCGACCTGATCGTGCACGTGGCCGACGCCTCGGCCCCGGAGGAGGAGCTGCAGGAGATGCTGTCCGCGGTCGAGGAGGTGCTGGAGGAGATCGGTGCGGGCGAGGTGCCGGTGGTGCTGGCGCTGAACAAGGCCGACCTGCTGGACGCCGACCGCCGCCGCGAGCTGTCGTTTCGCTTCCCCAAGGCGGTCCAGGTCTCCGCGGCCACCGGCGAGGGCCTCGACGCGCTGCGCGAGACGATCGAGGGCCGCTTCCTGGCCACGCTCCGGTCGATGGAGCTGCTGCTGCCCTACGGCGAGGGCGGTTCGCTGTCGGAGCTGCACGAGCTGGCGGGGGAGGTTGAGCGCGAGGACACGCCCGAGGGCGTGGTCGTCCGCGCCCGCGTGCCGGCGGTGGCCGCGGCCCGGTTCGAGCGCTTCGCGCTCAACGGCAAGCACTGATGGAGCTGCGCTTCCGGCGCCTCGACGGGGCCGCCACGGCGCCGGCGCGCGCGCACGACGACGACGCCGGGTTCGACCTGTTCGCGTCCGAGGCCGCCGAGCTTGGCCCGGGGGAGCGGGCGTCCGTGGGCACGGGCATCGCGCTGGCCATACCCGAGGGGCACGCCGGCCTGGTGCTGCCGCGCTCGGGCCTGGCCCGCAGGCACGGGATAACGCTTGTCAACACGCCCGGGCTGATCGACGCCGGCTACCGCGGCGAGGTGCGGGTGCTGCTGCTCAACACCGACCGCTCCGAGCCGTTCGCGGTGCAGCCGGGGGAGCGGATCGCCCAGCTGGTGCTGGTCCGCCACGACGCGCCGGCCCTGGTGGAGAGCGAGGACCTGGGGGATACGGCGCGCGGCGAGGGCGGCTTCGGCTCTACGGGGAGCCGCTAGCGGAGGCCAGCCCCGCCAGCCCGTCCTCGACCGAGACCACCGGCGCGTAACCCAGCTCGCTGCGGGCTTTCGAGTCGTCGATCGTGCACTCCAGGCC
Source organism: Thermoleophilaceae bacterium (assembly GCA_035630015.1). GTDB lineage: Bacteria > Actinomycetota > Thermoleophilia > Solirubrobacterales > Thermoleophilaceae > JAAYBF01. The sequence continues at coordinate 1,616 of DASQLM010000182.1, forward strand.
CGAGGCCCACACCGCGAAGCGCGTCAGCGGCGGGTCGCCGGGGAGCGGCAGGGCGCGCCAGGCACTCTCCGCGGCGGCGGACAACGGCTTGGCCACGGCCAGCGGCACGCTGCGGGTGGGCTCGGGCACGCCCTGGGTGGCCAGCATCCTGGTCAGGAAGTCGCGGAACACCACCGGCGGGCCGTCGGTCACGAAGTAGGCCTCGCCGGGCCGGCCCTTCTCGGCGGCCAGAAGCAGCCCCTCGACCGTGTTGTCCACGTGCGTGGTCGAGGTGCGGTGGGTGCCGCCGCCGATCCACGCGAACCGGCCCTTGCGGACCATCTCGCTGAGCACGGGCAGGAGGGTGGTGTCGCCGACGCCCCAGACGAAGCGCGGCCGCAGCGCCACGGTCTCGAAGCCGTCGGCGTTGGCGGCCAGCACGGCCTTCTCGGCGCGGGCCTTCGAGCGCGGGTACCAGGCGGGCGAGTCCGTCTTCAGCGGCCACGTCTCGTCGGCGCCGGTCAGCGGCTGCCCGTCCATCAGCGCCGCCTCCGTGCCGGTGTGCACGAACCGCCGCAAGCCCGCCTCACGACAAGCCGCCAGGGCGTTGTCGGTGCCCTCGACGGTGCCGCGCTGAAACTCTTCCCACGGCCCGCTGTCGCCCAGCTTGGCCGCCAGGTGGAAGGCCACCTCGGCGCCGTCGGCGCCGGCGCGCATGGCGGCCACGTCGGACAGCTCGCCCCGCACCGGCTCGGCTCCCTGGGCCTCCACCGCCGCGGCGGAGGCGTCGGAGCGGGCCAGGGCCCTGACCGTCCAGCCGTCTCGGGTCAGGCGTCGCAGCAGCGCGCGGCCGATGAAACCCGAGCCTCCGGTCACGAACGCGGTGGTCACAGGTTGGTGTCTACCACCTCGACGGTCCAGCCGCCCGGGGCCTCGAGCACTCGTGCGCCCGGCCCCGCCAGCGCGGCCACCGCCTCGGGCTCCCGCGGCTGCGTGCGGGCCTCCAGCACCGCGCGGGCGACCCGGCCGCGGGTGGCCTTGGCCATGTGCGAGATCACCTTGCCCTCCGGCGTGACGGCGCGGATGGAGACCACCGCAGCGTGCCTGGGCGCCCAGGCCGCGGCGTAGGAGCCCGAGCGCAGGTCCAGCACCAGCTCGCCCGGCTCGTCGGGCAGCGCCCTGGCCAGGGCGGGGCGCCAGAACGCGGGCAGCCCCTTGCGCAGCGCGGGGATGCGGGCGCCGATAGAAAGGCGGTAGGCCGGGATCGGGTCTCCGAGCCCGACGACGCCGAACAGCGCGCTGGCCACCAGCACCTGGTCCGCGGCCCGCGAACGGGCGCGGCTGCCCAGCTCGGCCAGGGCCAGGTGCTGGTACAGGACGCCGGTGTAGACCTCGCCGGCCGGCGCGGTGGGCGCTTCCCGCAGCCCGGCGTTTCGCTCCAGCTCGCCCGCCTGGGTCTTGGACAGACCGAGGGCGTCCAGGGCCCGCTTGCGGCTGCGCCCGGCGGACAGCCGGACCAGGGCGTCCAGCACCCGCTCGCGGGCGGCGGTGAGCTCGTCCGAGTGACTGAGGCGGCCCAGGGCCAGCGGCGGACCGGACGCCGGGGCGGTCTTGCCCTCCGAGGGCGCCAGCAGGATCTGCACCGCGTCAGACCCCGGCGGCGCGGCGGGCGCTGGCGTGGGCGGCGTCCTCGAGCCGGTCGTCCAGCGGCTCCAGCTCGATGCCCAGTGCCATCTCGACCAGGCGATCGGCCAGCCACACGTTCTTGGGCAGCAGCGGGCCGTGCAGGTAGGTGCCGATCACGTTGCCCACGCGCACGCCCTCGAGCCCGTCGCCGCCGTTGTTGCCGTGGCCGGCCAGCACGCGTCCCAGCGCCTGGGAGGGATCGCCCAGATGGGTGCGCCCGCCGTGATTCTCGAACCCGGCGATGGTGCGGGGGCCGGCGCCCAGGTCCGTCTCGATCGCGCAGTTGCCGATCAGGCGCGGCCCGTCGTCGCGGACCGTGCGCAGGTCCACGAGGCCGATGCCCGGCAGCTCCTCCGCGCCGAGCTGGTAGCTGTGGCCCAGCAGCTGGTAGCCGCCACACACCGCCAGCACGGCGGCTCCGCGGTCGGCGGCCGCGTGGAGGGCGTCGCGCTTGGTGGCGGCCATGTCCTCGGCCACCGCGATCTGGTCGCGGTCCTGGCCGCCGCCCATGTAGAACAGGTCGTAGCCGGCCTGCTCCAGCGGCTCGCCCACCGTGGCCGATCCCAGCTCGAAGCCCAGG
>DASQLM010000183.1:0-7498 GCA_035630015.1 Thermoleophilaceae bacterium
CTGGATCACGTCGGCGATGCTGAAGTTGTTGGGGGCCTCGATGGTGCGCTGCACCGCCGAGACGATGCCCGTGGTCACCGTGCGGGTGAAGCCGAACGGGTTGCCGATGGCGATCGTGGGCGCGCCCACCTTGGCGTCGGACGAGTCGCCCAGCGGCAGGACCTTCATGTCCTCGACGTCGCTCGGGTCGATCTTGAGCACGGCAAGGTCGGAGGACACGTCGGTGCCCTTGACCTCGGCGTCCACGAACGTGCTGGTCTTCTCGTCGAAGCTGACCGACACCTTCTTGGCCCCCTCGACCACGTGGGCGTTGGTCACGACGTAGCCCTGCCGGTCGACCACGAAGCCGGAGCCGGTGGCCGTGCCGCTGCCGCCGTCGGGCTGGCCGAAGGGCGACTCGCCCCCGCCCTCGCCGCTGCTGCTCACGCCCTGCGAGCGGACGAAGACCACGCCCTGGCCCTCTTCGCGGTAGATGTCGGAGACCGAGCGGGCGGCGTCGCCGCTGTCGTCGACGGAGCGGGTGATGCTCTGCGCCGCGGTGGGCTCCTTGGGGTTGTCGCCCTCGTCCTCGCCCAGCACACCGGTGGCGATCAGCCCTCCGCCCACGGCCAGGACCACGAAGCCTCCGAGCAGGCCGGAGAGGAAGTTGCTGCCGCGGCGCGGCTGGGGATCGGTCGGTGTCATGACAGTGGTTCTAGGCCGCCCGCGTTAAACGGACATAAATGGGCTCACCCGGTGCGGCGACGCGGCGGCAGAGCAGCGAATCCTCGCAGGCGGGCCATGAAGCCGCCGCCCGCGGTCAGCTCGCGGCGCACGGCACGCCGGTCGGCCCGTGGCGGCGCGTCCTCCTGGCCGGGGCCGTAACGGCGCGCGCGCAGCTGGCCCACGTAGCGCGCGGAGGCGGGCCCGGCCGCCCGGCGCAGCCGCTGCTCGAGCTGCAGCAGCGTGGTCCCGGCGGGCAGCTTCCAGCCCAGGCGCGGCAGCGCCCGCTCCAGCTCGGCCAGCCCGGCCTCCGCCGTGCCGTGGGGGCGCATCCGCCGGTGCGCCATCAGGTAGACGCCGCCGCCCAGCGCAGCCAGCGCGAACGCCACCAGCACGCCAGCGGGCGGTCCGCCCCCGTCGCCGGAGCCCCCGCCCCGGGCACCGCCCGAGGTGTCGGCGGCACGGTCCGAGAGCGGGGAGTCCCCGTCGTCGGAGTTGGCCTCGCGGGCGCGGTCCTCACCCTCCGGCGCGGCGCGCGGCCCCTGTCCAGCCCGGTCGGCCGGCGCGGCGGGCGGTGTGGGGTCGAACGTGACCCAGCCGATGTCGCTGAAGTAGACCTCCACCCACGAGTGGGCGTCCAGGTCGCGCACCCGGTACTCGCCGGTGTCGCGGTTCAGCGATCCAGGCGAGAAGCCGGTGGCCACCCGCGCGGGGATGCCGGACATGCGCAGCATCAGCGCCATCGCCCCGGAGAACTGCTGGCAGTAGCCGATCCGGTCCTGGAACAGGAACGCCGCCAGCGGATAGCGGCGGCTCGGCGGCCGTTCGCTGTAGGTGAAGCGCGACGAGCGGAAGTGGTCCTGGACCCGCCGGACGGCGTCGTAGACGGTGGGCGTGCCTTCGGTCAGGCTGCGGGCCAGCCGCTCGGTGCGGGCGTAGGGCGAGCCGGCGAAGCGGGCGGGTCCCGGGGACGCGGGCTGTTCGGCGTCATCGCTGCGCAGCGGCACCTCGATGCGGTCCCGGGCCGCCGTCGACCCCGGCTCGTTGCGCGTGTCCAGCGCGTTCTCGCCCCGGCGCGGCAGCACGACGTCGGTGTACTGCGTCAGCTCGGGCTCGTAGCGTGCCGGGGCGGCGCGCATCTGGTCCGCGTCGGGCGTGGGCGCGTAGGCGCGTACCGTGTAGGTGTCCCCCCGCCGCAGCGGCTCGGTCAGCCGCCGCAGCGTGCCGTCGGCCGAGCCGCTGACCGCCTCGCCTGCGCCCAGCACCCGGTAGGGCGTGCCGGTGCCGATCACGAAGTCCGTGCGCAGGGAGCGCACGGTGACCCGGATGCTGCGGTCCCAGCGGGTGTCCGGGTCGTCGGGCAGCTCGCCGAGCGGGCTGGTGCGGTCGTTCGAGCGCGAGCGCACCCAGCGCAGGCCGTCGAAGGTGTCCAGCACCTCCGCCTTCCAGTACAGCGGCCGCGGCGACCTGACCTGCAGCAGCGTGGTCCCGTCGCGGGGCCAGTCCAGCGGCCCGTAGGAGTGGTTCCAGTCGAAGGTGATCTCCTTGCCCCCGAACCAGTTCCAGTCGCTGTAGTCGACCAGCGCGTCGGCCCGGTCCACGCGGGCGGCCAGCGGCAGGGCCACCAGGCCCACGGCCGCCACCGCCACCAGCGCGGGGACCAGCTCCCGGCGGCCCATCCGCGGCGCCCACAGCCAGGCGGCGACCAGCGCGAACAGCACCAGCCCGCGCAGCAGCGGGCTGCCCGGGTCGTGATCGGTGACCGGCACCACGTACAGGCACAGCAGCGCCACCAGGCCCATGAAGCGCAGCACCGACGCGGTCACCGCCGAGCGCACCGGCCAGAACGCCAGCGCGGCGGCCAGCGTCAGCAGGGCGGGCGCGCCTAGCAGGATGGCCAGGCGCACCGACTCCTCGGGCCCGTCGTAGGGCCAGACCACCGTCTGCACCCCTGACAGCCCCTGGTCCAGCTCGACCCCGAACTCGTTCCAGTTGCGTGGCCACAGCAGCCGCACCGACAGGCCGGTGACCGACAACGCCGCAGCTCCGGCGACCAGGACGATGACCAGGGCGACGGCGTGCACGGCCGGGCGCGGCAGACGCGACCGGTTCAGGGCGCCCATCAGCGCGCCCGCCGCGGTGACCACGGCCACGGCCAGCAGGATGCGCGCGACCGGGGGCGACGCCACCAGCGACGCCCAGTGCAGCGCCGCGAACGCGCCGAGCGCGGCGAAGAGGGCCAGCTGCAGCGTCTCGGTCGAGCGCGACCTCATGCCGCCACCCCCGAGCCGGCAGGCGCCTTGCGGGTGACCCGGCGCCCGCCGCAGCCCGCCACCTCGAACTCCGGCTCGCCGTTCCCTGCGCCCAGCGGTGTGACCAGCCAGCCGCTGCCCGCGGTCGCGCGCGAGAGGTCGCGGGGCGGATCGGGCCGGGCGCTGACCCAGATCACGGCCCCGGAGCGGCGGGCGCGGGCCAGCGGCGGGCGCTGCGGCGCGGGGCCCACCAGCGCCAGGCGGGCGTGCTGGGCGGGCCAGCCCGCCAAGTCGGCGGGCATGGAGGTGGGCCGCCGGTCGCCGGGGAGCAGGAGCGCCAGGCCGCCGCGGCGGGCGATGAACACGCACAGCGAGGCCGCGGCCCGCACGGCGGCGTCCAGCGCCTCCTCCGACGGCGGCTTGCTGGCGTCCAGCACCACCAGCGGCGCGGAGTCCGACTCGGCCGTGAGCCGCCGCTCGACCATCTCGCCGGTGCGCGCGACCGCGGGCCAGTGGATGCGCGAGGCGGGGGTGCCGGTGCGGTAGGGCCGCAGCCCGTCCAGGTCGAGTTCGGCGGCCGAGCCCGCGGCGGCGCCGCGCAGCGCCGCGGCGGCGTTCTGGCCGTCCCCCAGCGATCCGGAGCCGGCGCCCCCCGAGCCGCCGGGGGTGACCACCGGCTCGATCCGCGGCAGCACCAGCAGCTCGGCGTCCTGGCCGTTGTCGCGGACGGTGCGCGTGACCAGCCGCAGCGGGTCGTGGATGGTGAACGAAGGCGGCTCGATGACCCGCCGCCCGCGGCGCTCGAACTGCACGTCGATGCGCAGCCGGCGGGCCGACATCCAGGCCAGCGAGACCCGGTCCTCGACCAGCGCGGTCTGCAGCCGGCCGCCCGGCGCGGGCAGCAGCCCGGTGTGCACCGTCACGCGCAGCGGGTAGGGGCGGCGCTCCTCAACGGTGGGCGGCCCGGGCTCGGTGTCGATGCCCGCTCCCGCCGCGGCCAGGCCGACCCAGGCGATCGCTCCGGCCGAGGCCAGCAGCAGCGCCACGGCCGGCACGTACAGGGACGCGGTGTCGAACACCAGCGCCACCAGGGCCAGTGCGGCGCCCAGCGCGAGGGCACCGAGCGCCCGGCTCATGACCTCAGAGGGCGGAGACCCGCTCCAGGGCGTCGGCCACGATCGTGGCCCGCTCCTGGCCGGCGGCCTCCGGGGACAGCAGCAGGCGGTGGGTCAGCACCGACGCGGCCAGCGCCTGGACGTCGTCGGGCAGCACGTGGTCGCGACCGTCCAGCACGGCCAGCGCCTTGGCGGCGCGGAACAGCATCAGCCCGGCGCGCGGGCTGGCGCCCAGCTCCACGCGCGGGTCCGCGCGCGTGGCGTCCAGCAGCTCGACGATGTAGCGACGCAGCGCCTCGCTGCCGTGGGCGCGCGCGACCGCGATCTGGGCGGCCCGGATCTCGGCCACGTCGGTCACGGGCTCCAGGTCCAGGACGCGATCGTGGTCGCCGTGGGCGGACAGCATGTCGCTCTCCTCGGCCACCGACGGGTAGCCCAGCGACACCCGGACCATGAACCGGTCCAGCTGCGCCTCGGGCAGCGGGTAGGTGCCCTCGTACTCGATCGGGTTCTGGGTGGCCAGCACCACGAACGGGCGCGCCAGGTCGTGGGTGGTGTTGTCCACGGTCACGTGGCGCTCCTGCATGCACTCCAGGAGCCCGGACTGCGTCTTGGGCGACGCGCGGTTGATCTCGTCGACCAGCACCACGTTGGCGAACACCGGGCCGGGGCGGAACTCGAACCGCGCCTCGCGCTGGTTGAACACGCTGGTGCCCACCACGTCCGCGGGCAACAGGTCGGCGGTGCACTGCACGCGTGCGAACTCGGCGTCGACCGAGCGCGCCAGCGCCCGCGCCAGGGCGGTCTTGCCCACGCCCGGGTTGTCCTCGATCAGGACGTGGCCCTCGGCCAGCAGCGCCACCAGCACCTCGCGGAGCACCTCCGGCGGCGCCTTCACGGCGCGGGCCAGGTTCGCCCGCAGGCGCTCGACCAGCTCGGCTATCGCGGGAGGGTCGAGATGGGGCGCCGTAGCCATTGCGCCTCGATAGTAGGGGACGGTTTGCGGCGCTCCTACTCCTCCGGGCCGACCAGCTCCCGAACGGCGCGTTCGGGGTCGTCGGCCGCCATGACCGCGCTGCCCGCCAGCACGGCGTCCACCCCCACGCGCTCCAGCTCCTCGATCTGCTCGCGCGTGGAGATGCCCGACTCGGACACCACGATCTTGCCCGCGGGCACGTCGGCCAGCAGCTCGTACGTGCGCTGGGTGTCCACGGTGAAGTCCTCGAGGTTGCGGTTGTTGATGCCGATCACGTCGACGTCCGCCTCCAGGGCGATCTCGAGCTCCTCGGGCTCGGAGACCTCGACGATGGCGTCCAGGTCCAGCGCCCGGGCGGTGGCGTAGAGCTCGGCAAGGTGGCCCCCGCGCGGCAGCGAGCCGACCACCAGCAGCACGGCGTCGGCGCCCAGCGCCTTGGCCTCCACCAGCATGTACTCGTCTACGGTGAAGTCCTTGCGCAGGATCGGCAGCCGGCTGGCCTCGCGGGCGGCGCGCAGGTCGTCCAGCGAGCCGCCGAAGTGGCGCTCCTCGGTGAGCACCGACAACGCCGCGGCGCCGCCGCGCTCGTAGGCGGCGACCACGTCGGCGCAGGAGCGGCCCTCGCTGATCACACCGGCCGACGGCGAGCGCCGCTTGTGCTCGGCGATCAGCGACGTGCCGGGCCGCGCCAGCGCCTCGGCGAACGGGCGGTCGTCCTCCTCGCGCTCGGCGGCCAGCGCCTCCAGCTCGGCAAGGGGTGTCTGGCGGCGGCGGTGCTGCAGGGCCTCGTGCGTGGCCTCGACCAGCGACTCAAGGCGGGCGTTCACGCCGCCGCCCGCGTTCGCGCCACGTAGCGCTCCAGCACGTCACGGGCCGCGCCGGAGTCGATGGCCTCCTCGGCCCTGCGGGTGCCCTGTTCGATCGTGTCGGTCAAACCGCCCACGTATATAGCGGCCCCGGCGTTCAGTGCGGTCAGATCGCGCTCGGGCCCGGCGTCGCCGGCCAGCACGGCGGTGGCGATCTCGGCGTTGCGCTCTGGCGTGCCGGCGGCCAGCGCGGACTGGGGCGCCACGGCCAGCCCGACGTCCTCCGGGCGCAGCGTCCAGCTCTCCAGATGCCCGTCCTCGCGCAGCTCGACGATGTGGGTGGGGCCCGAGGTGCTGAGCTCGTCGAGGCCGTCGTCGGAGGCCACCAGCAGGGCGTGCTCACAGCCCAGCTCGCCCAGCGCGCCGGCCATGATGTCCAGGAAGCGGCGGTCGGACACGCCGATCAGCTGGCGCCTGGCGCCCGCCGGGTTGGTCAGCGGCCCGAGGAAGTTGAAGATGGTGCGCACGGCCAGGCCCTTGCGCACCGGCACCACGTGCTTCATCGCCGGGTGGTGGCCGGGGGCGAACATGAAGCCGAACCCGATCTCCTCGATGCAGGCGGCCACCTCCTCCGGCGACAGGTCGATGCGCGCGCCCAGCGCCTCCAGCACGTCGGCCGAGCCCGAGCGCCCGGTGGCCGAGCGGTTGCCGTGCTTGGCCATTGGCACCCCCGCCCCGGCGGCCACGAAGGCCGCCGTGGTGGACACGTTGAAGGTGGGGCGCCCGCCGCCCGTGCCGGCCGTGTCCACCAGCCCCGGCCGGTCGGTGATCACGGGCACGGCCAGGTCGCGCATCGCGCGTGCCATCCCGGCCAGCTCGCCGACGGTCTCGCCCTTGGCCCGGAAGGCGATCAGCAGCGCGGCCGTCTGGACCTCGGACGCCCGGCCCTCCATGACCTCGTGCAGCACCGCCGAGGTCTCGTCGACGGTCAGCGCCTCGCTGCGGCAGAGACGGTCGATCGTCTCGGTGAGGATCGGGTTGGGGTCGGTCACGAGAGGAAGTTGCGCAGTATGGCCATGCCGTGCTCGGTCAGCACGGACTCGGGGTGGAACTGCACGCCCTCCGCCGGCAGCTCGCGGTGGCGCAGGGCCATGATCGTGTCCCCGAAGCGGGCCGAGACCTCGAGCTCGTCCGGCAGATCGGGGTCCACGATCAGCGAGTGGTAGCGGCCCACGGTGAGCTCGGGCTCGAGGCCGTCGAAGATCGTCCTGCCGTCGTGCTCGATGACCGCCGTCTTGCCGTGCACGGGGTCGCCACGGACCACGGTGCCGCCGAAGGTGGCAGCCAGGGCCTGGTGGCCCAGGCACACGCCCAGTACCGGCGTCCCGGCCTCGGCGAAGCGGCGGATGGCCTCGCCCGAGATCCCGGCCTCGGCCGGCGTGCACGGGCCCGGCGAGACGATCAGGCGTTCGGCCCGGCGCGACAGCAGGTCGTCGACCGTGGCCTGGTCGTTGCGCACCACCTCGATCCGGGCCCCCAGCTCGCCCAGGTACTGGACCAGGTTGTAGGTGAACGAGTCGTAGTTGTCGACGACCAGGACGCTCATGCCCAGTCCGCCTGGCGCCGGGCCAGCTCGACCGCCTGGAA
>DASQLM010000184.1:0-2868 GCA_035630015.1 Thermoleophilaceae bacterium
AGCTCGCCGAGGTGGCGCATGACCTCGGCCTCGTCGGCGGCCACCACGCTCTCGGTGATCTCGAAGCACAGCGCCTCGGGCGGGATGCCGGCGCGCTCGATGGCGCCCTCGACGGTCTCGAGCAGGCCGGGCTCGGCCAGCTGGCGCAGGGACAGGTTGATGCTCGTGGTCATGTCCGGGGCACACAGCCCCTCGTGGCGCCACGTGGCCAGCTGGTTGGCGGCGGTGTCGATGACCCATTCACCGATCGGGACGATCAGGCCGTTCTCCTCGGCGCTGCTCAGGAAGTCGCCCGGGCCGAGCATGCCGCGGTCCGGGTGCTGCCAGCGCAGCAGCGCCTCGACGCTGAAGATCGAGCTGGTCATCAGGTCCACCTCGGGCTGGTAGAACAGCCGCAGCTCGTGGCGGTCCAGCGCGCGATGCAGCTGCGTCTCCGTGCTCAGGCGGACGGCCGCGCGCCGCGAGGCGGTGCCGTCGGCCATCTCGTAGCGGCTGCCGCGCTCCTTCGCCAGGTACATGGCCTGGTCGGCGTCGCGGATCAAGTCCATCGCCGAGGCGCTGCGGTCCGAGCCGAAGGCGATGCCGATCGACGCGCCGACGAAGAGCTCGCGACCCTCGAGCACGAACGGCTCGGCCAGACCCCCACTCAGGCGCTCGGCCACCAGGATCGCCTGGCGGTCGTCCTCGACCTGGTCGCACAGCACCATGAACTCGTCGCCGCCGAAGCGGGCGACGGTGTCGGAGGGGCGGATCAGGCTCTTCAGGCGCTCGGCCACCCGGCACAGCAGCCGGTCGCCGGCGTCGTGGCCCAGGCTGTCGTTCACCAGCTTGAACCGGTCCAGGTCCAGGAACAGCAGCGCCACCCGCGCCTGGGTGCGCTCGGCGCGCGCCAGCGCCTGCTGGGTCCGGTCCATCAGGAGCGTGCGGTTGGGCAGTCCGGTCAGCGAGTCGTGCAGCGCCTGGTGGGCCAGCGCCACCTGGGCGCGCTTGCGTTCCATGGCGTAGCGCACCGAGCGCAGCACGTGCTCGCCGGTGGCCGCGCGCTTGACCAGGTAGTCCTGGGCACCCTCGTGCACCGCCTGGACGGCGATCTCCTCGCTCTGCTCGCCGCTGAGCACCACGATCGGCAGGTCGGGCGCCACCGCCTGCACCTGCACCAGGCCGCCGAGGCCGGTCGTGTCGGGCAGGCCCAGGTCCAGCAGCACACAGTCCACGGGCTGGTCGGCCAGGTACGGCCCGGCGGCGGTGAGGCTCTCGAAGTGGGCGATCTCCAGCGGCCCCTCGGTGGCCCCCAGCAGCATCTCCCGCACCAGCAGCGCGTACTCGGGGCTGTCCTCGACCAGGACCAGGTGCAGCGAGCCGGTGCCCGGGTCGGGCAGGCGTTCCTCTGAGAGGGTGGGTGGGGCCAGACGGGGCGGCACTGGAATGCGAGTCCTCGAGCCGGGGCGGGAGAGCTTCTGCACAGCCTCTCGACGCCTCCGGACAGCGGCTGGATCGGACATACGTCCACGGATGGCGGGTGCGCTCAAGTGCGCCAGACGGGGGACGGCGTCCGGAACCCGGGTAGCCTTTCCCCGATGAGCTCCGACCCGCAGCCCCTGGAGGCGCTGGCCGACGGTGTGGAAGGCGCCTCGCTCGATCCGGCCCCGCCCGGCACCCAGGGTGAGCCCCGGCGCTGGTGGGGCAACCACCTGGGCGAGTTCCGCTGGCAGGCCGAGCTGGGCCGCCTGATGGTCGACCCCGTCTTCCGCGGCCACGGGGTGCCGCGCGGGGACGGCGCGCCGGTGGTCCTGATCCCCGGCCTGTTCGCCGGCGACGGGTCGCTGGAGGTCATGGCCAACTGGCTGCGGCGGATCGGCTACGACGCGCGAGGCTCGGGCATCGTCAGCAACGTCGACTGCTCGGACCGGGCGCTGGACCGGCTGGAGCACCGGGTCGCGCGCATACGCGGGGAGACCGGCCGCGAGGTGGCGCTGATCGGGCACAGCCGCGGCGGGCACTTCGCCAAGGCGCTGTCACACCGCCACCCGGACTGGATCTCGGCCTCGATCTCGATGGGGGCCGGGCTGGACACGCCGTTCGACGTCAGCGTGCCGCTCAAGGGCGTGCTGAAGGTGGCCCGCGGCGTGTTCGCCCACACCAGCGACCGCGTCGAGCGCAACGGGTGCTTCACCGAGCACTGCCGCTGCAAGTTCACGAACGACTTCACCGCCCCCGTTCCCGATGACGTGCCGTTCACGGCCATCTACTCCAAGGGCGACGGGGTGGTCTGGTGGGAGGCGTGCAAGGCCGACTGGGCCACGAACATCGAGGTCACCGGCAGCCACGTGGGCCTGGCCTTCAACCGTAAGGTCTACGGGGCGGTGGCCCAGACCCTGGCGCGAGACACGGCGGTCAGTCGTGAACGTACTGCCCGGGAGCGTCCTCTAGCGGCGTGAAGCCGCGCTGGCCGAGCTTGGCCGGCTTGCGCTTCTGGCCGCCGGAGTTCTCTCCCAGCCACTCCGCCCAGTCGTCCCACCAGGTGCCGCGCTTCTTGGAGGCGTCCTTCAGCCACTCCTCCGGTGTCTCGGGGTTGGCGGGGTTGGTCTGGTAGGAGGCCTTCTCGTTGCCGGGCGGGTTCACCAGCGCCGCGATGTGGCCGCTGGTGGACAGCACGAACTTGGGGTCCGAGCCGTACAGGTGCACGGACTTGTAGGCGTTCTCCCACGGGATGATGTGGTCGGCGATGCCGGCCACGACGTAGGTGGGCGCGGTGATCTGCGACAGGTCGATCGGCGTGTCCAGCACGGTCAGCTCGCCGGGGTGGGTGATCGAGTTCTCCAGCGACATCTCCAGGAAGTCGCGGTGCAGCGCCGCGGGCAGGTTGGT
>DASQLM010000185.1:0-15713 GCA_035630015.1 Thermoleophilaceae bacterium
CTCCGCGACGCCCGTCGGGACACCCATTTCCCTGCTCTCGGCCAAGAAGTAGCGCACGTCCTTGAGCATGTGCTCGAGCTTGAACAGGGGGTCGTAATCGCCCTCGATCATGGGCCCGGACTTGATCTCGCGCATGGTCGAGTTTCCGGACCCCGAAGCCACCACCTGCATCGCCTTCTCCAGGTCCAGGCCGGCCTGGCGGCCGACGCTGATGCCCTCGGCCAGCGCGGCGGCGTTGACCGCGGCCAGGGTGTTGTTGATCAGCTTGATCGTGGAGCCGTGCCCCTGGGGTCCCATGTGCAGCACCAGCTGCCCCATGGCGTCGAACAGCGGCCGGGCGCGCTGAAACGCGTCGCCGGGGCCGCCGACCATGATCGTCAGCGTCCCGTCCTCGGCCTTGGGCCGCGAGCCCGTGACCGGCGCGTCCAGGAACGCGATGCCGCGCTCGCCCAGCCGCCGGCCGATGTCGCGGCTGGCCGTTGGGGACACCGTGGACATGTCGATGGCCAGGCCGCCGTCGTCCAGGCCCTCGGCGGCGCCGCTCTGGCCGAACAGCACCTCCTCGACCTGGGGCGCGTCGGGCACCATCGTGATCACGGCCCCGGCGGCGGCTGCGGCCTCGGCGGGAGTGCCGGCCACCGTCACGTTGTCGAACTCCGCGGCCAGCTTCTCGGCCTTCTCGGCGGTGCGGTTCCAGGCCACGACCTCGATCCCCTCGCGGGCCAGGCTGGCGGCCATCGGCGCGCCCATGATGCCCAGGCCCAGAAACGCTGCCTTGCTAGTGCTCGCCACGTCCGCCACCTCCGGGGGTCTCGATCCTCAAACGGTCTCCAGTCTCCAGCGTGCCCGAAGCCTTCGGGGGCAACTCCTCGCCGTTCACGCCGTTGCGCCCGCGCTCGCCGGGCCCGCCGCCGCCGGCCCCGGGGGGCGCGTGGCGGCGGCGCTCGGTGATCAGCGAGTAGCGCATGGGCTCGAGCGCCTCCAGCTCGCGGACCACGCCCTCGCCGCCCCGGTGACGGCCCTCGCCGCCCGAGCCGCGCCGGACCGCGTACTCCACGGCCCGCAGCGGGAACTCCAGCTCCAGCGCCTCGATCGGGGTGTTCAGCGTGTTGGACATGGCCACATGCACGGCGCTCGGACCGTCCGCGTCCTCGCACGCGCCCTGGCCGCCGCCCAGCGTCTCGTAGTAGGTGAAGTCGTCGTTGCCCAGGGTGAAGTTGTTCATCGTGCCCTGGCCCAGCGCGTGGCCGAAGGCGGCCAGCACCAGATCCGCCACCCGCGACGACGTCTCCACGTTCCCGCCCGCCACCGCCGCCGGAGAGGCGGCGTTCAGCAAACTGCCCTCGGGGGCGATCACCTCCAGCGGCCGGTAGGCGCCCGCGCACGGGGGCACGTCGGGGTCGGTCAGCACCCGCAGAGCGAAGTAGGAAGCGGACAGGGTCACGGCCAGCGGGCAGTTCAGATTGCCCTCGTGCTGAACGGCGGAGCCGGTGTAGTCCAGCACCATCTCGTCGCCGCGCACGGTGGCCTTCAGGCACAGCTCCAGGTCGCCCTCGCGCGCTTCGAGCACATCGGTGGCCGTGTACTCGCCGTCCTCCAGCTCCGCGATCCGGGCCCGGGTGCGCCGCTCGGCGTAGTCGAGCGTCTGCTCGAAGGCAGCCTCCAGCGTTTCCGCGCCGTAGCGTTCGGACAGGGCCAGCAGGCGTTCGGCGCCCGCGCGGTTCGCGGCCAGCTGGGCGCGCAGGTCGGCCTCGCGCTGACCCGGGTTGCGCATCCGCGCGGTCAGGTCCGCCAGCAGCTCGCGGTCCAGTTCGCCGTCGCGGGCCAGGCGCGTCGGGGCGATCACCACGCCCTCGTCGTCCAGCGTGCGCGAGTCCGCGGGCATGCTGCCCGGCTCGGGCGCGCCCACGTCGGCGTGGTGCGCGCGGCTGGCGGCGAAGCCCAGCAGCTCGTGCCCGGAGAACACGGGGGAGACCACGGTGATGTCGGGCAGGTGGGTGCCGCCGCGGAAGGGGTCGTTCAGGATCCACGCGTCGCCCGGCGCCTGCTCGGTGTCCATCACTGCGGCCACCGCGCTGGGCATCGCACCCAGGTGCACGGGGATGTGCTCGGCCTGCATGACCATCCGGCCCTGGGCGTCGAACAGCGCGGTGGAGGCGTCGCGGCGCTCCTTGATGTTCGCCGAGTGGGCCGAGCGCACCAGCACCACGCCCATCTCGTCGCAGGCTGCGCGCAGGGCGCCGAGCATGACCTGGAGCTCGATCGGATCCAGGCTCACCGCGACATCACCACCGCTTCGCCGTCGGCGCTGGCCGACCAGCCGGGCGGCACCACCAGCGTGGACCCGGGCAGCTCGAACACCGCCGGCCCGTCGATCTCGGCGCTGCCGGGACCCAGGACGGCGGCGTCCAGCAGCTCGTCGCCGAAGCGGGCGGAGCGGCTGCCGCGCCGCTCGGCCTTGCCGGCGGTGGCCGGCTCGAGCTCCGAGCCGGGCAGGGCCACCGCGACGCGTACGGTCACCAGCTCCAGCCGGGCGTCCGGATCGCGGTAGCCGTAGCGCTCCTCGTGGGCGGCGTCGAAGCCCTCGCGCAGCTCGTCGGGGTCGGGCTCGGGCCCTGCCTCGACCGGCAGCTCGAACGCCTGCCCCGCGTAGCGCAGCTCGTACGTCGGCCGCACCTCGGCGTCGGGCGCGTCCAGCTCCTCGCGCCCGCGGCCGGCCAGCCGGCTCACCACCTCGGCCACGGCTCCGGCGGTCAGGGCGTCGCCGGACAGCAGCACGCTCTCCACCAGATCGCGGCGGCGCTCGGACACGGCCAGCCCCAGCGCGGAGAGCACACCGCCCACCACGGGCGCGATCACGGTGGACATGCCCAGCTCGTCGGCGATGCCCGCCGCGTGCAGGCCACCCGCGCCACCGAAGCTGACCAGTGCCAGATCGCGCGGGTCCACGCCGCGCTCGACCGTGACCACGCGCGCGGCCTGGGCCATCTCGGTGGCCGCCACGCGCGCGATCCCGGCCGCCAGCTCCGGCACCGTCAGGTCAAGTTCGGCGGCCAGTGGGCCGAGCGCCCGCGCGCTGGCTTCGCGGTCCAGTCGCACGCCGCCGGCCAGCGGCGCGTCCGGGTCCAGGTACCCCAGCACCAGGTTGGCGTCGGTCACCGTCGGCTCGGTGCCACCGCGCCCGTAACAGGCCGGCCCGGGGTCGGCCCCGGCCGAGCGGGGGCCCACCCGCAGCGCGCCGCCCTGGTCGCGCCAGGCGATGCTGCCGCCGCCCGCGCCCACGGTGTGCACGTCGATCATCGGCAGCGCCAGCGAGCGGCCGCCGACCTCGCGGCCTCCGGTCACCGCGACGCGACCGTCCAGTACCAGCGACACGTCGCACGATGTGCCGCCCATGTCCAGCCCGACCGCGCCGGGTGAGCCGGCCGCGTCCGCCGCCCGCGACGCGGCCACGGCCCCGCCGGCGGGGCCCGACAGCACCGTCCACGAGCCGTGTGCCGCCGCCGTCGCGGCGTCGGCCACGCCGCCGCTGGACAGCATGATCTCGGGGTCGGGCAGGCCGGCCTCGCCGGTCCGCTCGGTCAGCCGGCGCAGGTAGCGGCGAAGCAGCGGGGAGACCGCGGCGTCGACCGTGGTGGTGGCCAGCCGCTCGTACTCGCGGAACACCGCGGCGGTCCCGTGCGAGGTCGACACGTGCGCATCGGGCAGCGCCTCCTGCACCAGCTCGGCCGCGCGGCGCTCGTGCGCGGGGTGGCGAAACCCCCACAGCAGGCAGACGGCCACGGCCTCGACGTCCTGGCCCTCCAGGGCCGCCAGCCGCTCGCGCAGGCCGGCCTCGTCCAGCTCGGTCAGCACGCCGCCGGGGCCGCAGCGCTCCGGCGCGGCCACGCGCAGATCGCGCTCCACCACCGGCGCGGGCCGGCCCGCGCAGAGCCGGTACAGCTGCGGCCGCGCCTGGCGGCCCAGCTCCTCCAGGTCGGTGAACCCCTCGGTGGCCACCAGCGCCGTGCGGGCGGTGGTGCCCTCCAGCAGCGCGTTCGTGCCCACGGTCATGCCGTGCACCAGCCGCGCCACGTCGCCCGCCTCGGCCCCGGCGGCGTCAAGCGCCTCGGCCACGGCGGCCATGACTCCCTCGGACTGGTCCCGAGGTGTCGACGGCGCCTTGCCGGTGACCACGCCGTCGCCCGTCAGCAGGACGGCGTCGGTGAACGTGCCGCCGACGTCGACGCCGAGGATCATTGCCTCTAGCTAATCAGCAGTCAGCATTCAGCACTCAGGGCCGAGGCTCGACGTGGCCTCGGTCCCTGAATGCGAAAGCTGAATGCTGAGAACTGACTGCTGCTAGGCGGCTATGACGCCCAGCTCATCCAGATGCTTGTGCGAGGGGCAGTACTTGCTCCCCGGCAGCGGCACCCGCTGGCACGACGTGCCCTTGCGGGTGGTCGCATGGCAGCAGAGCGGGCTGCCGTCGAACGTCACGCCCTCGCGGGCCTGGCTGTCGACGTACTCCGCGGCCATCGTCACCTGGTGCTCGATCACTCGGTACACGTGCATCTGGCTGCCCATCGGAAACAGGCACCGGACGTCGTTGAACAACGTTCGCACGGGACGTGCGAAGTAATGACGGTCGGTGGCCAGCCTTTCCATGGCGGCCTCGCACTCCGCCAGCAGACGCTGGCGCGATGCGCACTGGACCAACTCGTTGCCGGGCCCTACCTCATCGGCAAGTTCGCGATAGATCGCGCGACTGAACTGATACATGCATCCTCCTCTGGCGACCTCCCGCGGTCACCCCTGCGTTGCGAACCCCCCTATACCCAGGGTCTCCAACAATCAGAACGCAGTTGACGTTAAAACTGCATTAATCCGTGCGAATCCGCACTTGCCTGGCGCGAAGTGCGCGCCCGTCAGCCAGGCGTTTCGTCGCCGGGCAGCAGCGCCCAGTCCATGCGCCGGCGGGCGTAGAGCAGCGGCTCGCCGTCGCCCAGCCGGCCGTCCACGACGTCGCCGACCAGGACGGTGTGGTCGTAGCGCGCGAAGTTCTCGGCCCGGCCGCAGCGCAGGTAGGCCAGCGCGCCCGCCAGGTGGGGCACGTCGTGGTCCCAGCCCCAGTCGAGGTCGCCGAACTTGTCGTCCCCCTTGGAGGCGAACGTGCGCGCCAGCCCCTCCTGGTCGGCGCCCAGGATGTGCACGCCGAAGTGCTCGCAGGCCTCCAGGTGGGGGTGGCAGCGCGAGGCGTGGTTGATCGAGACCAGCAGCGACGGCGGCGCCGAGCTGTAGGAGGAGACGGCGGTGGCGGCCAGCCCGCAGGGCTCGCCGTCGTCGCGGCGGGCGGTGATCACGGCGACGCCGGACGCCAGGTGGGACATGGCCTCTCGGAAGAGCTCGGGAACGCCGGCGGCGGACACGGGCGGCAAGGCTAGTCCCACCGCTCCGTCTCGACGTCCGTGCCGGGGCCCAGCACCACGTGGCGCTCGTCCAGGGCCGGGTCGGTCTGGGGATGGTCCAGGCGCTGGTGGGCGCCGCGGCTCTCCTCGCGCGCCAGCGCCGCGGCCGCGATCAACCGGGCCAGCGGGAACGGGTCGTCGGCCAGTTCGCGCAGGCCCTCGGGGGTGCGGCGCAGGCCTGCGTGGCGCCAGAGGGCGGCGCGGGTGGCGTCCGACGGCGGCGCTGGCAGCTCGGCCGGCTGCGCCTCGGCCAGGTCCGGCGCGGGGTCCGCCGGCTCCAGGGCGGCCTCGGCCGCGCGGCGGCCTAGCACGAAGCACTCGGCCAGCGAGTTGGAGGCCAGCCGGTTGGCGCCGTGCAGGCCCGTGCAGGCGCACTCACCCACGGCCAGCAGGCCGCCCAGCGAGGCCCGCCCGTCCAGGTCGGTGGCCACGCCGCCCATCGTGTAGTGCGACGCGGGCGCGACCGGCACCAGGTCCCGCGACGGGTCGATGCCCTCGGCCTCCAGGGCGTCGGCGATGTTGGGGAACCGGGCCAGGTCCACGGGCCGCAGGTCCAGGCCGACCGAGCTAGTGCCCTGGACGCGCAGCCGCTCCTCGATGGCCAGCGCCACCTGGTCGCGCGGGGCCAGCTCGTCCACGAACCGCTCGCCCTCCGCGTCCACCAGGAGCGCGCCCTCGCCGCGCACCGCCTCGGTGATCAGGAAGCCGTCGCGGGCGCTGTCGCTGACCAGGGCGGTGGGGTGGAACTGCATGAACTCCAGGTCGGCCAGCCGGGCGCCGGCCGCGTGGGCCAGGGCCAGCCCGACGCCCACCGAGCCCGTGGGGTTGGTCGACCGGGCCCACAACGCCGCCGAGCCGCCGGTGGCCAGCACGGTGCCGCGCGCGGCGATGCCCATCGCCCCCGCCTGCGAGCGGGCCGCCACGCCGACGCAGCGCCCGTCCTGCACCAGCAGCGCGGCCGCCGTGGTGTCCTCCAGCACCCTCACGCGCTCGTGGCCCGCGGCCAGGGCCGACAACTGGCGGGTGATCCGGCGCCCGGTGGCCGAGCCCCCGGCGTGCACGATCCGGCGCGCGGAGTGCCCGCCCTCCAGCCCCAGCGCCAGCGCGCCGTGGCGGTCCGCGTCGAAGCGGACGCCCATGCGCTCCAGGTCGCGCACACGGTCGGGCGAGTCGCGGCACAGCACCTCCACAGCGCTGCGGCGGGCGACGCCGCGCCCGGCCACGAGCGTGTCCTCGGCATGGCGCTCCGCGCTGTCGTCCACCGCCAGCGCGGCGGCGATCCCGCCCTGGGCCCAGTAGCTGGCCGACCCGGCCAGCGGGGTGCGCGAGACCAGCGCCACGGACGCCCCGGCGTCGGCCGCCACCAGCGCGCAGAACAGCCCCGCCGCGCCCGCGCCGACCACGATCACGTCGGTGGACAGCGAGGTGGGGACTTCGCGCGAGGCCAAGGAGCCCGGATACCGTAGAGCCATCGGCTCTCCCCTCTACCTGCGCCACCCCGCGAGCCTGGACCACGACACCGGCTCGCACCCCGAGCGGCCCGAGCGCATCCGCGCGCTCGAGGCGCTGATGGAGCGTCGCGACTGGCTGGGGTGGGACGTCCAGGAGGCGCCGCGGGCGACTGAGCAGCAGCTGCTGGCCGTGCACCCGCAGGAGTACCTGGACTCGGTGCGCGCGCACTGCGCGGCCGGGCGCGCGCTGGACGCCGACACTCCCGTCGTGCCCGCCTCCCTGGAGGCGGGGCTACGGGCGGCCGGGGCCGCCTGCGCGTTGACCGACGCCCTGCTGGACGGCACCGCGCCCACCGGCTTCTGCGGCCTGCGCCCGCCCGGGCACCACGCCGAGCCCGACCGCGCCATGGGCTTCTGCCTGTTCGCCAACGTCTCCGTGGCCGCCGAGCATGCGCTGGCCCGCGACGGGGTCGACCGCGTGTTCATCCTCGACTGGGACGTCCATCACGGCAACGGCACGAACGCCGCCTTCCACTCCCGGCCCGACGTGCTGTTCTCGAGCCTGCACCAGTGGCCCTTCTATCCCGGTACCGGCGCCATGGGCGACATCGGGTCGGGCGAGGGCGAGGGCTACACCATCAACCTGCCGGTGCCGGCCGGCTCGGGCGAGCAGGAGTGGCTGGGGCTGGTCGAGCACGTGGTGCTCCCGGCCGCGCGGGCGTACGCGCCCGACCTGATCCTGGTCTCGGCCGGCTTCGACGCCCACCGGGACGACCCGCTGGCCGAGTGCGAGCTCGCGACCGACGGCTTCCGCCAGCTGGCGCTGCACGTGGCCACGCTGGCCTCCGAGCTGGGCGTGCCCGCCGGCGCGGTGCTGGAGGGCGGCTACGACGTGGATGCGCTGGCCGAGTCGGCCGTCGTGACGATGGAGGCGCTGGAGAGCGGGGGCACACCGCGCTCGGTCGAGCCGGGGCCTCTGGTCAGCGCCGCTGTGGAGCACGTCGGCCGGCACTGGCCCGCGCTGCGCTCCTGACCGTCAGCGCTGCACGCTCTGGGTGAACGCGCCCGGGTACTTGCGGTTCAGCCGGGCGGTGGCCCGGTCGGCCTTGGCCCGCGAGTCGTAGTGGCCCGCGAACACCACGTAGAAGCCCTTGGGCAGCGTGTCGAAGTCGTCGGCGCGGATCACGCCCAGCTTCGCGGGCTTGGACTTCGAGGCGGAGCGGGCGAAGTCGGTGGCGCTGTCGCGGTCCTCGGTCGAGTTGATGACCACCGTGAAGCCCTCCAGTGAGCGCGGCCAGGTCCACAGCGCGCCCTTCTGCACGATCGCCGCGCCGGAGTCGGCGGCGGCCTCGGTGTCGCCGGTCTGGCGGGTCTTCGCCGCAGCGGTGGTCACGGTGCGCGGGCGTGGCGGCGCAGCGGCCACCTCGCGGTCGGCCTCGTTGCTGAGCGCGGCCACCGCCAGCGCCGCTCCGGCGCCCAGGAGCAGGGCCACGAGCAGCGTGATGGCGGCGGGCACCTTCCAGCTGGGAGGGCGCTTGTAGACCAGGGCGATCCGCGCGCCGCACTCCAGGCAGACCAGCTGGCCGCGCTCGGCGGGCGCCCCGCAGCCCGGGCAGTGCACCTCCGGGCCGTGGGCGTTCACAACTCGTCCTTGGGCTTGCCCCGCAGCCTGCGCTCGAGCCGGCTCATCTCGCGCCGGCGGACCTTGACCGGCTGGGGCGGGGGCTCGCTGCTCTGGGGCTGGTCGCGCAGCCAGGGGGCGGGGGCCAGTTCCGGGCCGGTGCTGGGCGGGGGTGCGGGCTCGGGCTCCGCGGCCACCGGCTCGGGCTCGGGTTCTGGCTCTGGCTCTGGCTCTGGCTCGGGTTCGGGTTCCGGCTCCGGCTCGGGTTCCGGTTCGGGCTCCGGCTCGGGTGCGGGCTCGGGCTCGGGCTCGGGCTCCGGATCGACCTCCTCGGCCAGCTCAGGCTCCTCGTCGAACGCGGGCTCTTCCTCGAACTCCTGCCGGGGCTCGTCCCAGGCCTCCTCGTGGCGCTCGGGCTGCTCCTCGGCCGGCGGCTCGGGGGCCAGCTGGGGCTGCTCGGCCTGGCGTGGCTCCAGCCCCGGCTTGGCTGCGGCGCCGCAGGCGGGGCAGAAGCGCGTGCCGACCGACAACAGCCCGCCGCAGCTCTCACAGGTCCCGGCGATGCCGGCGGCCACCAGCTCGACCACGCCCAGGTCGGCGTCCAGCGCCTCGGTCAGCCCGCGCACCTCCGCGTCAACCCGGCTGAGCTCGGACGCCTTCGCCTGCAGCAGCTCGGGCTCGCGGCGGCCGTGGCGGTGCAGCTCGAACACCAGGGCGCCGAGGTCCAGCAGCAGCGCCTCGCGGATGCGGCGCTGCTCGCGGAGTCGGCGGCGCATGCGGCCGCGCTCACGTGCCCCCGGGCGCGCGGGAGGAGTGTCCGGCTGCTGGTCGCCGCCGGAGTCGGACTCGGCGCTCTGGCTGGGCTCGCTCATCCCGTGCGCGGGACCATACCGACGGTCACGACGGCACCGACCGCGCGGCCAGAGCCTCGGCGACCACCGCCAGGATCTGATCCCGGCGCTTGTCCATCGGGAACTCCTCGAGGATCCGCCGGCGGGCCTCGCGGTGGGCGTCAGGCCCCCGGTCCAGCGCCTCGCGGATGCCCCCGGCCACGGCCTCCGGGTCCTGAGAGGCGATCAGCACCCCGGCGCCGTCGACCACCTCGGGCATGGCCGTCACGTCGACGACCACCGGCACGCAGCCGGCCAGCATGGCCTCGGCCACGGCCAGCCCGAAGCCCTCGTGACGCGAGGGCTGCACGTACACCGACGCGCGGGCGTAGAGGGCGGTCAGGTCCTCGTCCGACACCCAGCCGGTGAACTCCACGTTGTCCGTGGCCTCGGCGCGCAGGCGATCGATGGCGTCGTCCAGGGGCTTGCCCACGAAGACGAAGCGCACGTCGGGCAGGTGGCGGGCCGCCTGCACGAACGGCAGGTGGCCCTTCTGGATCAGGGTGCCCGCGTCGATCGGGCCCACGGTCAGCGCCAGCCGCTCACGCGGGCGCGATTCGTCCAGTGGCCCGAAGGGATCGGGCACCCCGTGGTGGATCACGGTCACGTCCTCGGGTGCGATCGGGGTGTTCGCCGCGATCTCCCGCTGCGAGGAGAAGGAGTTGGTCACCAGCCGGTCCGCCCGCTTCATGATCCAACGGCTGGCCCACCTGCGCAGGCCGCCCTGCTGGTAGCCGAACCCGATGTCGGGCATGTTCGCCGTGTCGAAGCCGCCGACGATCTGCACCGACGGCTTGCGCAGCAGCCAGGCCAGCGTGACCGGGAAGAAGCTGTGCCAGGAGGCGAACCAGCCGAACACCAGGTCGGCGCGGCGCATGGCGCCGATCAGGCCGATCAGGTTCGGCACGCGGCCCGGCTGGTACCAGTCCTCGATCTCGTAGCGCTCGGCCAGGATCTCGCGGTCGATGGCAACGAAGCTGGCCTTGCGCGAGTGGACGTAGAGGATCCGCGGCCGCGACACGCGGCGCATCTTCGCGGATCAGGGACGGGCCAGCGGTTGCTCCCGCGCCCGGTGCAGCGCCTGACCGGCGTGGCGCAGCAACGATCCGGCGTCCTGTCCGTCGGTCGGGCCGGTGGCCACGCCCACGTCGGGGTGGGGCGCGGGCAGCTCGGACTCCAGTGCGGCGGCGTCGACGGCCTCGACCAGGTGACGGGCGAAGCGCGCCGCCTCGTCGTTGCTGCGCACGTCGTTCAGCGCCACCAGGAACTGGTCGCCTCCCAGTCGCGCCACCATGCCCGCCTTGCCGACCTCGTGGCGCAGGCTCTCGGCCACGGTCACCAGCACCTGGTCGCCCACGTCGTGGCCCAGGAGGTCGGTGATGCGCTCGAACGCGCGCAGGTCGACCATCAGCACCGACAGCGACCGGCCGGCCTCCAGCAGGTGCTCGACGTGTTCCTGAAACGCGGGCCGGTGCGGGAGGCCGGTCAGCGCGTCGGCGCCGTCCTCGCGCGATTCGGCCGTCGCGGGGAGGGGCGAAGCCGTGATCAGCGCCGCATCGGCCGGCCCGATCCGCCTGACGGGCGGGGCGAGGTAGAAGCCCTGGCCCAGGTCGGCGCCGAGCTCGCGGACGCACCGCAGGTCGTCCTCGGTCTCGATGCCCACCACGCCGACGGTGCAGCCCAGCTCGTGGGCGTAGTCGATCATCCCGCCGACCATGCGGGTGCGCGACTCCTCGGCTTGCAGGCCGGTGGTCAGGCGGCGGTCGATCTTCACGATGTCGGGTTGCAGCTCGCGCAGGTAGGTCACGCCGGTGCGCTCGGCGCCGAGGTTCTGCAGCGCCACCGAGGCGCCCTCGGCGCGGAAGCGCTCGATGATCCTGCGCAGGAAGTCCAGGTCCGGGCAGCGCTCGGCATCCACGATCTCGAAGCACACCTGCTCGATGCCGATGCCCACCCGGCGGGCGGTCGCCCACGTGTTGCGCAGGCAGATCTCGGGGTCGTACACCGACATCGGGTCGAAGTTCACGAACAGCCGCTCGCCGCCGTCCAGGGCGCCCGCGGCCTGCTCCAGCGCCAGCGTGCGGGCGCTCTCGTCCAGCTGGCGGACGCGATCGTGGGCGTGGGCGGCGGCCACGATCTGGTGGCCGGCCACCACGTCGTCGCCCAGCGCCCCGCGCACGAGCGCCTCGTAGGCCACGGTCTCGCCCGAGGAGAGGTCGACGATCGGCTGGTAGGCCATGAACAGGTCGCCCTCGTCGAGCATCGCCGGCAGCCACGGGGTCCGCCCCCGCTGCAGCACGGTGTCGGCGCTCAGGTCGCCCCGCTCGCCCTCCGTCGACGCGCGAACGGCGTTGCGCTCTGACGGCGTCATCGCGGCCAGCGTCTCGTACAGCTCGTCGACCCAGGTCGGCCCCGACAGCACGGGCTCGGGCTCGCCCAGCAGCGCCGCCAGGCGGCGGGTCACGTGGGGCTGCGTGGCGCGGAGCGTCACCGTCTCCGCCCGCAGGTCTTCGTCCCCCGGAGAGTTCACGGGTTTGATGTCGGTTCCGGCGCGTCCCGGCGTGAGTGGCCGTGCGCCTAGCTGGACGTCTGGACGGGCTCGCGCTGCTCCACGAACGCGTGGTGCCAGTCGGAGAGCTCGAGCAGGCAGTAGAGAAGATTTTTCTGGTCGGCCTGCCCGCTGCGGTGGGCATCCACCAGACGACCGACGGTTCCGGGGTCGACCAGATCCCCCAGGTGGGTACCGGGGGCGTAGCGGCGGGCGACCTCCTGGCCGAGCGAGCTGCGCAGCCACTCGTCGTAGGGGGTGGCGAAGCCGTGCTTGGGCCGCCGGACGACCTCCGGCGGGACCAGCTTGGCCATCGCCTTGCGGTGCAGCCGCTTGCCGTCGCGGATGCGCACCCGCTCGCGCGCGGGCACGCGCTCGACGAACCGCATCAGCTCCACGTCCAGGAACGGCACGCGCTGCTCCAGCGACGCCGACATCGACATCTTGTCGGCGCAGATCAGCAGGCTGTCGGGCAGGTGCAGGTGGGTGTCGAGGTAGAGCGCCTGCTCCACCAGGCCGCGGTCGCCCACGTCGGCCAGCACGTCGTCGGCGCGGGCGCGGCGCTCGGCAGCGGCCTCTTCGCCCACGCCGCCCAGCAGGCCGGTGCGCACGTCCTCGCTGGTGATCTCCAGCAGCCGCACCAGGCGGTCGGCGGGCTCGAGGTCGCCGAGCAGCCGGCTGGCCCGGCGTACGCGCTCGTTGCCCCCCGCCACGCGCGCGGCCAGCGATCCCAGCGGTCCCGCGGCACGCCCCGCGATGCCGGCGGCGCCCAGCGCCGCGGCGGCCTGGTGGCGGCCGTAGCCGCCGTGCGGCTCGTCGGCGCCCTGGCCCGAGAGCACCACCTTCACCGAGCCGGCGGCGAACCGCGAGAGCTGCATCAGGGCGCCGGCCGACGGCAGCCCGACGGGCTCCTCCAGCCTCCGCACGCAACGCTCCAGCTCACCGAGGAAGTCGCCCTCGGCCATCGCGGTCTCGTGGTGGTCGGTGCCCAGGGCCACGGCGGTCTCGGCCGCGTAGCGGCGCTCGTCCAGCACGTCGCCGTGGCCGGGGAAGCCGATCGTGAACGTCATTGGCGGCCGCTCACTTCGGCGGCTCATCGCCGAGACGATGGCCGCCGAGTCCACGCCGCCGGACAGGAACGCGCCGTAGGGCACGTCGGACATCATCTGGCGCTCGACCGCATCGGTGAAACGGTCGGCGAGCTCGCCCTCCAGGTCCTCGCCGGACAGGCCCTGCAGCGGCGCGCCGGGTGCCTCGCGGTAGCTGCTGACCTTCGGCGCGGCGCCGCGCTCGGCCACCAGCATGCCGGCCGCGGGCAGCTTGCTGACCCCGGCGAACAACGTGCGCGGGGCCGGCACGAACCGGCAGGCCAGGTAGTGGTCCAGCGCCACCCGGTCCAGCTCCGGGGTGACCAGGCCCGCGGCGATCAGCGCCCCGACCTCCGACGCCATCACCGTGCGGGTGCCGTCGGTGTGCCAGTAGAGGGGCTTGACGCCAAACGGGTCGCGCACTGCCAGCAGCCGCTCGCGGCTCTCGTCGTAGAGCACGAAGGCGAAGATGCCGTTCATCCGGCGGACGAAGTCGGGTCCGTGCTCCTCGTAGCCGTGCACCACCACCTCGGAGTCCGAGTGCGACGCGAACGTGTGTCCGCGCTGCTCGAGGTCGGCCCGCAGCTCGAGGTGGTTGTAGATCTCGCCGTTGACGATCGCCGTGACCTTGCGGTCCTCGCTCACCAGCGGCTGCTCGCCCCCGGACGGGTCGATGATGGCCAGGCGGGTGTGCGCCAGGGTGGCCGGGCCGATCTGCGCCACGCCCTCGTCGTCGGGCCCGCGGTGGCGCAGCGCCTCGCAGATGCGCTGGCCGGCGCCGCTGGGGGCGCTGCCGGCCGGGTCCATGATCGCGCCGATCCCGCACATGCCCGTCAGTTTGGCGCACCGATCCGTCACCGACCGGGCGCGGGACCGTCACGCGCGCGTCTGGAGCCGTCACCGGCCGCGGCGGACGATCGCCTCCACTCGACGAACGGAGGTGGATCGATGTACGGGCTGATGGGACTGCTGCACGCGCGGCTGGCGCGGACGCTGCGCGCCGAGCGCGGTCAGGGCACGGTGGAGTACGTGGCGCTGATCCTGCTGGTGGCGCTGGTCATGGCGGGCGTGGTGGCCGCCATGAAGGGGTTCAAGACCGATGACGGCAAGGAGCTCGGCGACCTGATCATCGCCAAGATCAAGGAAGCCGTCCGCAAGGTGCAGTTCTAGTGCGGCCGGTCAGTCGCCCCCGCCCGCCGCCCGGCGGGCCCCGGCGCCCAGGGACGCCAGCAGGGTCTCGTTCTCCAGGGCCGCCCGGGCCCATTCGACCGCCTGGTCGGAATCGGTCAGGTCGGCGGTCGAGACCACCTTGAAGAGGGCGGCCCGGACGGATTCGGTCGCGGGATCCCGCTCGTCGCGCGATGGAGACATGGAGGGCTCTTACCCACCTGGGCGGGGGTTAGCGCGCGCGATCGGCCTGGCGCGTTCCCGGTGTCCGTTCGCCGGCCCTGCCACCATGGCGCACGGTGTCCGCGCCCTCGGCAGAGTTTCCCGTCGCCATGTTCGACTCCGGTGTGGGCGGCCTGACCGTGCTCCACGAGTGCCTGGTCTCGCTGCCCCACGAGGACTTCGTCTACCTGGGCGACACGGCCCGGTTTCCCTACGGCGAGCGCAGCCAGCAGCAGCTGCGCTCCTACGCGCACGAGCTGTCGGCCACACTGGTCGACCGGGGGGCGAAGCTCGTGGTGATCGCCTGCAACTCGGCCACCGCGGCGGCATTCGAGACCGTGAAGGCCGAGCTGGCGGGCCAGGTGCCGGTGGTCGGCGTGGTGCGGCCCGAGTCGCGTCTGGCCGCGGAGGCCACCACGACCGGGAGGGTGGGCGTGATCGCCACCGAGGCCACGGTGGCCAGCGGCGCCTACGAGCGCGCGCTGGCCGAGGCCTCGGGCGGCAGCGCCCGGCTGACCTCCGTGGCCGCGCCGCGGCTGGCGTCGCTGATCCAGTCCGGCGGCGAGGTCGACGAGGCCACCGTGGCCTGGGTCGAGCAGGCGTGCGCGCCGCTCCAGGAGGCCGGCGTGGACACCGTGATCATGGGCTGCACCCACTACCCGCTCGTGCGCCCGCTGCTGCAGCGCACCCTGGGCCGGGGCGTGCGGCTGATCAGCTCGGGGGAGGCCATCGCCGAGGACGTCGAGGCCGAGCTGGACGCGGCCGGGTTGGCCGCGCCCACCACCCGCCGCGGTGCCTACCACTTCCTCACCACCGGTGAGCCCGAGGAGTTCCGGGCGCTGGGCACCCGCTTCCTGCAGTTGCCGATCGCCAAGGTCGGTCACGTTCAGGCCCAGCCGACCCAGGTCACGTCCGCGTGAGCCGCCACGACGGACGCACCCCGGCCGATCTGCGCGAGGTCAGCATCGAGCCCGGGTTCGTGCGCACCGCCGACGGCTCCGCGCTGATCGCCGCCGGCAAGACGCGCGTGATCTGCACGGCGTCGGTCGAGGAGAAGGTGCCGCGCTGGATGCAGGGCAAGGGCCGCGGCTGGGTCACGGCCGAGTACTCGATGCTGCCCGCCTCCACCGGCGAGCGAAAGCAGCGCGACGTCTCCAAGGGCCGCCCCGACGGGCGCACCGTGGAGATCCAGCGGCTGATCGGCCGCTCGCTGCGCGGCGTCGTGGACTTCGAGGCGCTCGGCGAGCGCACCGTGTGGATCGACTGCGACGTGCTCGAG
>DASQLM010000186.1:0-4443 GCA_035630015.1 Thermoleophilaceae bacterium
GGCGCCGCCAACCCGGCCCCGCCGGTCGGTCCCGCGCTGGGCCAGCACGGCGTGAACATCATGGAGTTCTGCAAGGCGTTCAACGCGCAGACCCAGCAGGACCAGGGCACCACCATCCCGGTGGAGATCACGGTCTTCGAGGACCGCTCGTTCACCTTCATCACCAAGACCCCGCCCGCGGCCGTGCTGATCAAGCAGGCCATCAACCTGGACAAGGGCTCGGGCGAGCCCAACCGCAACAAGGTCGGCAAGATCAGCTCGGCTCAGATCCGCGAGATCGCCGAGAAGAAGATGCCCGACCTCAACGCCAACGACCTGGACGCCGCCTCGAAGATCATCGAGGGCACCGCGCGCTCCATGGGTGTGGAGGTCCAGTAATGGCCCACAGCAAGCGCTACCTGGCCAACCTGGCGAAGGTCGACCGGGAGAAGGCCTACAGCCCCACCGAGGCGTTCAGCATCCTCAAGAGCTTCGACCCGGCCAAGTTCGCCGAGACCGTCGAGGTCCACATCCGCACCGGCCTGAACGTGCGCCACGCCGAGGAGCAGCTGCGCGGGACCATCGCGCTGCCCCACGGCCTGGGCAAGGAGATGACCGTTGCCGTGTTCGCCAAGGGCGACAAGGCGCGCGAGGCCACCGAGGCCGGCGCCGACCACGTGGGCGACGACGACCTGGCCAAGAAGGTCGAGGAGGGCTTCACCGACTTCGACGTGGCCATCGCCACGCCGGACATGATGCCGGTGGTCGGCCGCCTGGGCCGGGTCCTGGGCCCGCAGGGCAAGATGCCCAACCCCAAGGTCGGCACCGTGACCAACGACGTGGCCAAGGCCGTGTCCGAGTCCAAGGCCGGCAAGGTCGAGTACCGCACCGACCGGCACGCCATCGTTCACCTGCCGATCGGCAAGGCGAACTTCGAGGAGAGCGCGCTGGTGGAGAACTACACCGCGCTGATCGACGAGATCGTCCGCGCCAAGCCCTCGGCTGCCAAGGGCCGCTACCTGCACACGGTCACCATCACCACCTCGATGGGGCCGGGCGTGAAGGTCGACCCGGGCGCCACCGCCAGCGCGGCGGCGGTCGAGCCCGCGGAGGCCATGGCCTAGCCGCTACGCTGCAACAGCTGAACATCAGCCCCAGACCACCGGCGGGTTCTCCGTAAGCCCGGTGCAGGCGAGCCGCGAAGTCCCATCTTCCCGAGCCCGCCTGCGTGCGGGCTCATTCCGTTCCGGAAGACAGGACAAGCCTTGAACAGAGAAGAAAAAGCAGCGGTCATCGACCAGGTGGCCACGCAGATCAAGGAAGCCGAGGCGATCTACGCCATCGACTACCGCGGGATCACCGTGACCCAGGTGGCCGAGCTGCGCACCAAGCTGGCCGAGGCCGACGCGTCGCTGCGGGTGGTCAAGAACTCGCTGACCGAGCGCGCGGCCGACCAGGCCGGTGCCGAGAGCCTGAAGGAGCACCTGGAGGGCCCGACGGCCTTCACCTTCGTGCGGGGCGATGCCGCGCTGGCCGCCAAGGCCATCGCGAACTTCCGCAAGGAGTACGAGCTGTTGTCCTTCAAGGGCGGCACGATGGGCGGCGAGACGCTCACGGCCGACCAGATCGAGGACATCGCCAAGCTGCCGGCGCGCGAGGTGCTCGACGGCCGCCTGGTGGGCATCCTGGCCTCGCCGATCACCGGCCTGGTCAACGGCCTGAACAACCTGATCCAGGGCCTGGCCACGCAGCTCGGCCAGATCGCCGAGCAGGGCCTGGTCAGCGGCGAGGCGCCGCCGGCCGAGGAGCCCGCGGCCGAGCCGGAGGAGCCCGCGGCCGAGGCCGAGACTGCCGAACCGGAAGCTGAAGCTGATGCTGAAGCTCCCGCCGAGACTGAAACCGACGACGAGCCCGCCGAAGACGCGGCGCCTGAAGAGGAGGCCTAAATGGCTACCAGCACTGACGAATGGATCGACGAGCTGAAGGGCATCTCGGTACTCGAGCTGTCCGAGCGCATCAAGGCCCTGGAGGAGGCGTTCGGCGTCTCCGCGACCGCGGTCGCCGCGGCCGCCCCGGCCGCCGGTGGAGCCGCCGCTGACGGCGGTGCCGAGGAAGAGGCCTCCACCACCGTCGACGTCGTGCTCACGGGCGCGGGCGACAAGAAGATCCAGGTGATCAAGGTCGTGCGCGCGGCCACCGGCCTGGGCCTCAAGGAGGCCAAGGCGCTGGTCGACGAGGCGCCGAAGCCCATCAAGGAGGGCATCGAGCGCGAGGAGGCCGACAAGCTGAAGGCCGACGTGGAAGAGGCCGGCGGGACCGTCGAGGTCAAGTAGGGCCCGCGGCCCGGCGGGCGCGCAGCCGGCGTAAGCCGGCGCGCACCGCCCGGGCCAGCATCAGCGCGAGCGTCACGCCGCAGGTCAGCAGGACGATGGCCACCGCGGCCGCGAGCCACGGGTACTCGGTGGCGACCAGGATCACCGCGGCGACGGCCAGGTCCTCGGCCAGGCTGAGGATCACGTTCGAGAACGGCTCGGGCGACCCGTTCACCGCCAGCCGGATGCCCGCCTTGGCCGAGTGGCTGGCCAGCGCCAGCGCGCCCGAACCGCCGGCGGCGCCTGCCTCGACCAGGGCGGTGGCCCCGTCCTCCCCGGCCAGCAGGGCGCCGATCGTGCCGCCCACCAGCGGCCGGATCGCGGTCTGGACCACGTCCCAGGTGCTGTCCACCAGCGGCACCTTGTCCGCCACGAACTCGATGGCGAACAGCGCCAGCGAGACCAGCAGGACGTCGGTGCGCGCGAACGCGGCGGGCAGCTCCAGCAGGTCAGCGCGCTGGCACACGCACATCAGCGCCACCGTGGCGTAGGCGTTCACTCCGGACGCCCAGCCGGTGGCCACGATCAGCGGCAGTACCTGCTCCATCGCCATAGGATCGCGCCATGGCGCGATTCCCGCTCCACGGCAAGGTCGCGCTGGTCACCGGCGCCGCGCGGGGCATCGGCTTCGAGACGGCGCGGCTGCTGATCGGGCGCGGCGCCACCGTGGTGGTCTGCGACCTCGACGCGGCGGCCACCGACCGTGCGGTCTCGGCGCTCGGCGAGCGCGCGACCGGCCATCCGGCGGACGTGACCGATCGCGGAGAGATGGCGGCCGTGGTGCGCACGGCGGTGGACCAGCACGGCGGCCTCGACCTGGTGGTGGCCAACGCCGGGGTCGGTCCGCCCGGCCTGACCATGAAGGCGATGGACCTCGATCAGTTCGAGCGCACGCTGGAGATCGACCTGCTGGGCGTGGTGCGCACCGTCCACCCGGCGCTCGAGCCGATCGCCGCGAGCGGGGGACAGGTGGTGGTGATCTCGTCGGTGTACGCCTTCGCCACCGGCTCGCTGGTCACGCCCTACGCCACCGCGAAGGCGGGGGTCGAGGCGCTGGGCCGCGCGCTGCGCGTGGAGCTCGCGCCGCACGGGGCGAGCGCCACCGTGGCCCACTTCGGCTTCGTGGACACGAGCATGGTTCGGGAGGCGACCGAGAAGAACGAGCGCAACGAGGTCCTGGACTCGCTGCCCGCGTTCGTGAGCCGGCGCCTGAGCCCGGCCGAGGCGGCCACCGCCCTGGTCGACGGGATCGAGCGGCGCGCCCCGCGCGTGATCGCGCCGGGCTGGTGGAAGGTCCCGTACTACTTGCGGGGTGTCCTCGGGCCGCTGATGGACCGCAGGACGTCCGCGGACGAGCGGGTGATGCGGGTCATGCGCGAGGGGGACGTCCCCGACCCCGACGCGCGCCACACCACCACCGCGACCTAGATCAGCGAGACCACCACGAGCTCCCAGAACGCCGCGCCCAGCGCGGCGGCGCTGAAGCCCCAGAGCAGCGCCCACTGCACGCGCTCGACCGGCTTCATCTGGGGCCTGGCCAACCCGAAGATCAGGATCAGCTCCAGCACCACGCTGAGGACCACGAACGGCACGAAGTCGATGCCGCCCGCGATCGCCGCGGCGATCAGCAGGATCACCGGCACCGCGACCGAGGCGCCGACCGAGGAGACCACGAACACGACGAGCTCGTTGAACGGGTCCCGGTAGATCCGCTGGCGCGGGTCGAAGGCGGCTCCGAGTGAACTCTGCTGGTGGCTGCTCTCCATCGCCCGATCATATGCCGCGCGCGTCTCCGGGGGCAGGATGCCCCCGGAGCCTGTACCATCCCTGCCTGGCCTATAGCCGAAGCCGTCCCTTTGCAGCCGCTCCGCCACATATCGCGGGGCCTCGGGACGGGGTCCGTGATGGCCTTGCACGACCCCCTTGCGGGGTCGGCGCCCGCCTGCTACGTCAGGCGGGCTTCGCTGTGCTATCTTTGCGGGTCGCGCTTTTTTAGTGCCCCCTCGCTTGTCCGCCGAAGAATTCCGAAGGAGCCGCCGTCTTGGCACGTGTTGATGCCTCCAAGCTGCGCCGCAGTTTCTCGCGCCTGGAG
>DASQLM010000187.1:0-9766 GCA_035630015.1 Thermoleophilaceae bacterium
CGCGCCCAGGGGCCGCCATGGGGCCCCTGGACGAACGTTGTGGCCGGTCAGCCGGGATCGGCCTCCAGAAGCTCCTTCAGGGCGGTCAGCCGCTCACGCCACCAGGCCTTCAGGCGGTCGCGCTCGGCGTTGTCGGCCAACCGCTCGTGCGACAGGCCCACCCGGGAGCGGCCGTCCTCGAGCGCTTCGATCCCGAGCACGAGTCGCGAGGAACCACCCTCCCAGTCGTACCGGGCCAGGCGCGGCGGCGTGGTGGTCCGCACCGCCAGCTCCACGCTCGGGAGCCAGCGCGCACGCGACTCCGGCTCGTCGAACGCGGCGAACACCGCCTCGGCGGGCGCGTCGATGGTCCGTGAGGCCGAGACGGCGAAGCCGTTGACGCCCTCGCCGACGGCCCGCAGGCCACGCGCCCGCTCGTAGCTCACGGCGATCGCCTGCGAGTACCAGCCCGGCACCCCCGCGTCGTCGCGCAGCCAGCGTGCGATGTCGGTGTGCCTGCGCTCGCGGGCGCCCCACTCGTCCAGCGCGGCGAACCAGTGGTCCCAGCCGTGGCCGGTGGCCTCGATCACCCGCTCCTCGGCCACGGTGGGCTCGAAGTCCGGCTCCGATGCGTCGGCGATCAGCCGGCGGCGGGCCGCCGTGTAGCTCTCCCCCGTCTTCTCCATCCGGGCGCGCACGCGGCGCTTGAAGGTCTTCTGCTGAGTCATTTCTGCTCCTGATCACGGTGGATGGCCCCGGGACCCACGCTCCCGATGCCCCACCGGACAGGGCTGACGATGACCGGTGTCCCGATGGCTCGAGGCCACCTCTACCTCCGCGGACCGGTGGCGTGAGCACCGGGATGGAGGTCGGGCGCGGGACCGCGCCTGGTTGGAAAATACAACCACCGGGGCGAGCCGTCAAGTCCGGGGCCCGGTGCGGGCGCTCAATACCCTGATGGGCCGCATGCAGCGCCTCCGCTCCCCCTTCGTGATCGCCGCCCTGATCGGCGTGACGGCCCTGCTCGGCCTGCTGGTCTACGGCCTCAGCCACACCGGCCCGGACCGCGACATCGACGACTCGCTGGCCAAGGGCGAGCGCAAGCCGGCGCCGGACTTCGACCTGCCGCGGCTGGGGGGCGGCGGCCGCCGGACGCTGGCCGATTACCGCGGCAAGGTGGTGGTGCTGAACGTCTGGGGCTCGTGGTGCGACCCGTGCCGGTCCGAGTCACCGCTGCTGGAGCGCTGGCACAAGCGGATCTCCCGCGACGGGCGTGGCACGCTCCTGGGCGTGGACGTGCTGGACAACACCCCGGACGCCCGCGCGTTCGTGCGCGAGTACGGCCTGACCTACCCCCAGCTCAAGGATCCGTCGGACGAGCTGCGGCCCGAGTACGGCGTGGCCGGCGTGCCGGAGACCATCGTCATCGACCCGCGCGGGCGGATCGCCGCGGTCAAGCGCGGCCCGGTGGACGACGCGTTCATGCGCCGCGAGGTGGCGCCGCTGGTGGAGGCGGGCGCGTGAGGCGGGTGGCGGGGCTGCTGCTGGCCGTCGTGTGCCTGGCCCTCCCGGCCGCGGCCACCGCGGCCGACTGCCGGCCCCGCACCACGCTCGGCGACGTGGAGAACGAGGTCATGTGCCCGGTCTGCGGCACGCCGCTGGCGCTGGCCACCGAGGCCCCCCAGGCCAACCGCGAGCGCGCGTTCATCCAGGACCTGGTCGACGACTGCCTGAGCAAGGACCAGATCAAGAACCGGCTGGTGGCCGAATACGGCAGCGAGGTGCTGGCCACCCCCGACGACAGCGGCTTCGACCTGGCCGCCACGCTGGTGCCGGCGCTGGCCGTGCTCCTCGGTGGCGGCGCGGTAACCGCCGCCGCGCTGCAGTGGCGGCGCTCCCGGCGCCGCGACGGCCCGGCCGACGGGGACCCGTCCGGCCCGGCGCCCGGCGGCGCCGCCTCCGAGCGCCTCCAGGACGACCTGGACCGGTACGGCCGCTGATGCTCCCGCTGGCGGCCGAGGTGAACACGACGGTCGTGGCCGCGTTCGCCGTCGGCTTCATCTCGTTCATCTCCCCGTGCGTGCTGCCGCTGGTCCCGGGCTATCTCTCCACCATCTCCGGTGTCTCGTTCGCGGAGATCCAGGCCGGCGAGGGGCGCTCGAAGGTGCTGGGACCGGCGATCCTGTTCTGCCTGTCGTTCACGGTCATGTTCGTGGCGCTGGGCATGACCGCGACCGGCTTCGGCTCGGCGCTGCAGGACCACCGGCGGCTGCTGCAGCAGATCGCGGGCGTGGTGCTGGTGGCGCTGGGCCTGCTGTTCATCGCCACGCTGTTCGTGAACCGGCTGAACCGCGAGTGGCGGCCCGAGTCGCTGCTGGCGCGGGCCTCGACCGGCGGCCCGATCGTGGCCGGCCTGGCCTTCGCGGTGGCGTGGCTACCCTGCACGGGCCCGACCCTCGGCGCCATCCTGACCGCCGCCGGGACCGAGGAGAACGTGGGCCAGGGCGGCGTCCTGCTGGCCTTCTACGCCCTCGGGCTGGCCGTGCCGTTCATCCTCAGCGCGCTGGCGTTCTCGTCGGTGTCCGGCTTCTTCCGCTTCTTCCGCGACCACTACAACGCCATCACCGTGGTCTCCGGCGTGGTGCTGATCGTGATGGGCGTGCTGCTCTACACCAACGAGCTGACGCGGCTGAACGCCGAGGCCCTGGCCCTGATGGACGACCTGGGCATCAACTTCTTCACCGAGCTCTAGCCCTTGCGGTAGCGGATCTTGCGGCCCGCCTTGGCCACGCGGCTGGCGTGGCCGTTCCAGCGCACCCTGTAGTGCAGCCGGGCCGCGCCGGCCCGGCGCAGCTCGAAGCGGAAGTAGCCGGCCCGGTTGGTGCGCACGCGCTTGAGCCTGCGGAACGGGCCGCCGGTCTTCCGCGCTGCCTCCACGACGGCGCGTACGCGCTTGCTGGCCGGGCGCACCTGGCCCCAGACCTCGACCCGGTTCGATCGCCGGCGGGTGACCACCAGCGGCAACCGCCAGGCGGCCAGCGCCGGCTTGGCCACGCCGTCCTGCTGGCGGAGTCCGGTGTTGAAGATGTCCAGCGAGCCCACGTCCGGCACGTCGTAGAGCTCGAACTGGGCCGTCGACTTGATCCGCTTGTCGTCGTAAAACAGCCGGTCGGCCTCGTTCAGCGCCTGCGCCTGGCCCTCCGGGCTGAGCCCGCGGGCGTTGGCGGGCCGGGACTGGAAGCCGAACTCGGTGATGTAGATGCCGCGCTTCTTGGGCACCCGCTTGTATTTCTCGGCCAGCGCCAGCAGCCTGTCGGCGCGGCTGAGGTACCCCATCGGCATCGAGGCACGGGTCTTGCTCGTGGAGAACACCGTGCCCAGCGCGCTCCGGTTGTAGGGGTGCACGGCCAGGCCGGCGATCGGCAGCATCTTGGGCCTGGAGCAGCCCTGCAGCCGCTTGATGGCACCCTTGTAGGGCCGCCCGCGCCGGTTCAGGCACAGCGCCGAGAACAGCGTGTCGCGGGGAGAGCTGATGGCCGAGGTCTCCCCGAACAGGACCTTCTTGGCGCGCGGGCGATCGGCGGCGCGGATGGCGCGGTAGCCGGCGATGAACAGCTCGCGCAGCTGCTTGCCGCCCATGTCCACGATCCCGGCGCTGGTCTTCATGCGCTGGGGCAGCAGGTAGTTCTCCAGGTTCGGCTCGTTCCACAGCGAGTAGAAGGCCACCTTGCCGCGGTAGCGGGTGGCCACGGCCTTCACGAACTTGCCGAACAGCACCGGGTCCGGCTTCCAGTAACAGGACAGGCCGTTCTTGACCTTGTTGCCCACCGGGTGCGGGCAGCGCCGGGGCTCGCGCGAGCCCCAGTAGGGCATCGCCGGCCCGATGCTGACGATGACCTTGAGGCCATGGGCCCGGGCCCGGCGTACGAGCTGGTCGTAGGGACCCCAGTTGTAGAGCGGGTCGTAGGCGTCGGCCGGGTCGAAGGTCCTGGGCACCGTGTACTGGGCGGGGCTGAAGCTGGCCCTGCGCCAGGACACGTACATGCGGACGGCGTCCGCACCCAGGGCGCGCGCCTCGCCCAGCGCGGCGTCGGGGTCGCGCTCGGTCAGGCCCAGGAACACGGCGCTGTCCTCGAAGATCGAGATCTGCGTGGAGCTGGCCGAGGCCGGCGAGGGGAGCGCCAGCGCCCCGGCCAGTGTCAGTGCAGCGAGCAGCGTGAGGTGGCGAATCCGTGCCATGGCCATTGAGCGAAGCTACCCAGGCGATCCTGTTCCGAGAACCGCCAAGGTTGGGCGTGGGTTAACGCTTGGTCTTCTTCTTCTTGGCCTTGAACTTCAGGTAGCCGATCTTCTTGCCGGCGGCCGCGGTGCGGCTGGGGAACGTCTCGCCGTTGGGGCTGGCCCAGGTGGTGCGGTAGCGCAGCCTGGCGGCCTGGCCGCGGCGCACGCGCACCTTGAAGTAGCCCGACGCGTTCGTGCGCGGCGAGCCGATGCGGGCGAACCTGCCGCCCTTGCGGGCCGCGAACAGCGCGACCTGGGTGCGCACGTTCGAGGGCCGCACCTGACCCCAGACCTCGACCTGGTCGGCGGACAGCCTGGTTACCACCAGCGGCATCCGGTAGGCGCCCCAGGAGGGCTTGAGCTGGCCCGCCAGCGTGCGCAGGCCGGTGTTGTAGACGTCCTCGTCCTTGAGCTCGGGCACGTCATAGAGCTCGAACTGGGCCACCGCGCGGATGCGCCGGTCGCCGAAGAACAGCCGGTCGGATTCGTTCATGGCCTTGGCCTGGCCGTTCAGGCTCAGCCCCTTCTTGTCCGGCGGCTTCGACTGGAAGCCGAACTCCGTGATGTACACGCCGCGCCCGCGCGGGATCCGCCCGTACTTCTCGCCCTGGCGCAGGACCCGCGTCGCGCGGTTGGTGTAGGCCATGGCCATCGAGTCCTCGGTGAACGAGCGCGTGAACACCGTTCCCACCGCGTCCTTGTTGTAGGGGTGCACCGCCAGGCCGCCGATTGGCAGCTTGGACGGCTTCGAGCAGCCCTGCGCCTTCTTCTTCCAGCCCCGGAACGGCTTGCCGTCCTCGTCCAGGCACATAGCGGCGTACAACGTGTCCACGGGCGAGCTGATGGCCGCCGTCTCGCCGAACAGCACCTTGTCCTTCACCGCCGGGTCCATCCGCGTCAGCCCCCGGTAGCCCGACGACCACAGCTCACGCAGCTGCTTGCCACCCAGGTCGACCGTGCCGCGCTTGGAGCGCGAGAACTGCGGATAGAGGTAGTGCTCGAGGTTCGGCTCGTTCCACAGCGAGTAGTACTCGACCAGGCCTTTGTAGCGGGTGGCCACGGCCTGCGAGAACTGCTCGAATAGGTTGCGGTCGGGCTTCCACATGCACGACAGCGCCAGGTTGTCGTAGCCACCGAGGTGATGCGGGCAACGGTCCGGCTCGCGTGAGGCCCAGAACGGGATCTCGCCCGACAGGGTGAGCATGACCTTCAGGTCGTGCTTGCGGGCCAGCGCCACGAAGCGGTCGTAGATGGCCCAGTCGTACTGGGGGTCGTTGGGGTTGGCGGGGTCGAAGCCGGCCGGCACGGTGCGGCTCTTCTTCTGCGGCGACACCCGTGACCAGACCACGAACACGCGCACCACGTCGCCGCCCAGGTACTTGACCTCGGCCATCGCCTTGTCCGGATCCTTGTCGGTCAGCCCCAGCAGCACCGCGTCGTCCTCGAAGATCGAGAACTGCTTGGAGCCCGCGCTGGCGGCGGAGGGAGCGGCGGCGAACGCGATCAGCGCGGCCGCGGCCAGCAGCAATGTCCGGAGGAGTCGGGTCACTTGGAGTGCTGCAACCCGTGGCACGCCCCCGAGTTGCGAGCGCGAAGGCTACATCGCGTCGGGGGCGGATACCCCCAACAGCGCCAGCGAGCGCTCGATGGTCCTGCGCGTGACCTCGCTGAGCGCGATCCGCAGGTCCTCGTCGCCGCCCTCCTCGGCCGCCCCGACCACCTTGCAGTCCCGGTAGAAGGCCGAGAAGTCCTGGGCCAGCTCGGTCACGTAGGTGGTCATCCGGTGCGGCGCGCGGCGGTCGGCGGCGTGCAGCACCTCACCGGGGAACGCGGCCAGCCGCTTGACCAGTGCCCGCGCCGAGGGGTGCAACTGCTCGGCGCTGGCGGCCACGTCGGCGGCCAGCGCCGCCGCGACCCGGTCGTCGCCGGCCTTGCGCAGGATGCTCGCGATCCGGGCGTGGGCGTACTGGGCGTAGTACACCGGGTTGTCCTGGCTCTGGCGCCGGGCCAGCTCCAGGTCCAGGTCGATGGCGGTCTCGTGGCTGCGCTGGAGCAGGTACCAGCGGGTGGCGTCCACGCCGATGTCGTCCAGCAGGTCGTCCAGGGCCACGATGGCCCCGGCCCGCTTGGACATCTGGGCACGGACCCCGCCCTCGAGCAGGTTGACCAGCTGCATGATCACGACCTCGAAGCCGGCCGGGTCCCCTCCCATCGCCTCCCACGCCGCCGCCACCCGCGACTGGTAGCCGTGGTGGTCGGCGCCCACGACCAGGATCGACAGGCCGTAGCCCCGTTCGTGCTTGGTCCAGTGGTAGGGGATGTCGGCCGCGAAGTAGGTCACCTCGCCGGTGGAGCGCACCAACACCCGGTCCTTGTCGTCGCCGAAGGTGGTGGTGCGCAGCCAGGTGGCACCGTCCTGCTCGTAGATGTGGCCGGCCTCGCGCAGCTGCGCGATCGCGGCCTGCACCGCGTCCGCGTCATGCGTGGCGCTCTCCCGCGCGTACTTGTCCATGTGCACGCCGAAGCGCCCGAGCGTGGCCTCGATCTCCTCGAGCATCAGCTCGACCCCGCGGCGGCCGAGCTCCTCGGGAGCCATGTCCGCGGCGCCGTCCACCCGGGCGGCCAGCTCGGTCACATACTCGCCCTGGTAGCCGTCCTCGGGCGGCTCCTGGCCCCGGGCCCGCGCCGACAGCGACTCGCCGAAGCGCTGGATCTGCGTGCCGAAGTCGTTGACGTAGTACTCGCGCTCCACGTCGTTGCCCGCCAGCTCCAGGACGCGCGCCAGCGAGTCGCCGTAGGCGGCGTGGCGGGCCGAGGCCACGGTGATCGGCCCGGTGGGGTTCGCGCTCACGAACTCGACGTTCACGCGCGCGTACTGGGCGCCTCTGCCGTAGTCTTCGGCGCCGGCGACCGCGGCCACCACCCCGGCGTACCAGGCGTCGGACATGAACAGGTTCAGGAACCCCGGCCCGGCCACCTCGACCCGGTCAAGCTGGTCGCCCAACCGCTCGGACAGCACCTGGCCCAGTTGCTCGGCGATCTCCCGTGGCTGCTGTCCGAGCGACCGGGTCAGCATCATCGCGGCGTTCGTGGAGTAGTCGCCCAGCTCCGCCTTGGGCGGGCGCTCCAGCGCCGGAGGCGCCACGTCGCCCTCCACCAGGCCGGACGCGGCGGCGTGCACCTCGGCGGCGAGGTCGGTGACGGGGTCGACGGGCATGAGGCGAATCTACTGCCAGCAGTCAGCAATCAGCAGTCAGCGATCAGGCCCCGGGCTCAACCTGAATGCTGATCCCTGCATGCTGACCGCTCTCAGTAGTGGTACGGCTCCCTGGCCAGGATCTTGTGCCCTCTGTAGAGCTGCTCGAGCAGCACCACCCGCGCCAGCTGATGGGGCAGCGTCATCGGTCCCAGCGAGAGCGACATGTCGCCGCGGGCGTCCCTGAGCCCGCGCGGGCCGCCGACCACGAAGCACAGGTCCATGCCCGACTGGCGGCGCTCCTCCAGGAAGCGGCTGAAGCCCTCGGAGTCATAGGTCCTGCCGCCCGCCTCCAGCAGGACCGTAAAGGCCCGCTCGGGGATCCGGCGCTCGACCTGGGCGTCCTCCTTGACCTCCACCAGCTCCAGCCGCGCGTGGCCGGCCAGGAGCTTCTTGTAGTGCTGGACGTCATCGGCATAGGGCGGCCTCAGGCGCCCCACGGCCACCACGACCAATCTCACGGGGCGGGCTTGGGCCGGGGTGCGATACTCCGAACCGTGCCAGAGCAAGAAGACGACCGCCAGTTCGACATCCACGCCGACCCCGAGGTCATGGCCGGCCACTACGCGAACTTCGCGAACGTGAGCCACTCCGACTACGAGTTCACCGTGACGTTCGCGCGGGTGGACCATGAGGTCGACGAGGAGGCCGTGCCGGGCGTCGTGGTCTCCCGCATGAACCTGTCACCGCGCTTCATGCGCGAGCTGATCGACGCCATGGAGGACAACTTCTCCAAGTGGCAGACGCGCGAGGGCATCAAGAACCTGCCCGAGTGGGACGAGGGCAAGGGCGGCGGGAGCTCGGGCTCCGGCGGACCTACCGGCTGAGCGAGCGGGGGCCCTCCTGCTCCCAGCGCCGGCCGATCCCGATCCGCTCGATCGTGGTCGGGTGGGTGCCGAACAGGCCCTGGGTGATGCCCGGCGGATCCGGGTCGCCGAGGTTGCGCAGCGCCAGGCTGCGCTCGAGCTGGACGAACGCCTTCGGGTCGTCGGTCAGACGCAGCGCGAAGGCGTCGGCGTGCGCCTCGACCGGGCGCGAGAGCTGGTTGCCGGCGCAGGTCAGCGCGAAGCTGACCAGCCCCAGCGACAGCGCCAGCGCCGGCAGCGCCTCGGGCCCCGCCCGGCGAGCGCCACGACGCGGCTCCAGCTCACGCGGCGCGATCCGCTCGGCCAGGACCTGGATCAGGAACGCGCCCGGCAGCACCACGATGGCCAGCCACAGCAGGCCCCGAGGCACGTCGCGGCTGTGCACGTGGCCCAGCTCGTGGGCGATCACGCTGCGCACCTGCGCGCGCGGGTAGTCATCGATCAGGTTGTCGTAGATGACCACCCGCTTGGTGTGGCCGATTCCCACCACGTAGGCGTTGATGGCGGTGGTGCGCCGGCTGGCGTCCACCCGGTAGACCTGGCCCACGTCCACCCCGGCGCGGTCGGCCAGCCGCAGCACCTCGCTGCGCAGCGGCCCGCGCGGCAGCGGCTCGAACTTGTTGAACAGCGGGTCGATGACCACGGGGGTCAGGTAGACGGCCAGCACCCCGATCACCATCGCCGCGCCGGCCGAGGGGATCCACCAGCGCCGGGGGAAGCGCCGCACCAGCCCCAGGAAGACGCCGCCCGCGATGGCGCCGAAGACCGCGCCGATGCCCGCCGTGAGCGCCTGGTCGCCCAGCCACGGCCCCAGCGACTGGGTGGACAGGCCGACGTCCACCGAGCGCTCGTGGGCCCAGTAGCTCAGCGGCAGCCCGACCACCGCCAGGATCAGCGACAGCGTGGCGCCGGCCGCCGCCCCGCCCAGCAGCGGGCGGGCGCCCATGCGCTCCAGGAAGCCCGCGAAGCGGGCCGGCGGGCGCAGTGCCAGGACCGCCAGCGTGACCCCCGAGAGGGCGATCTGGCCCAGGAAGATCACGCGCTGGAGCGAGCGGAAGTCCTCGGCCCGCTCCAGTTGCGCCGGGCTGAAGTAGGCTGTCGCGTCGACCGCAGCTGGGTCGATCAGGCCGCTCCGGGGCCTCAGGAGCAGCGTGGCCGTCCCCGCCGCGACTGCTGTGGCCACCAGAGCGAGCGGTAGGCGCCAGCGCGGACGTGCCATTCCCCCGGACAGTAACGGTGACCCCCTGAAGATCGCGGTTCTTTCTGACGTGCACGGCAACCTCCCGGCCCTCGAGGCCGTGCTGGAGGACGTGGACGCCGCCGGCCCGGATCGGGTCTGGTGCCTGGGCGACCTGGTCGGCTACGGCGCCCACCCCGACGGCTG
>DASQLM010000188.1:0-5151 GCA_035630015.1 Thermoleophilaceae bacterium
GCGGCGAAGTCCTTGGTGCCGTTGTCACCGTCGCCCTGCTGCGCCTCGACGTAGGGCTTGCAGGCCTCCAGCGCGTCGGCGAAGTCCGCCGCGGTCTGCCACCGCGCCGCGGGCTCCTTGGCCAGCGCGCCCATGACCACCGCCTCGAGGTTCGGCTCGATCTGGAGGCCGTCGGCGGACATCGGCGGCGGGTTCTCGGACAGGTGCTTGAGGGCGATCGACACCGCGCTGTCGCCGTCGAATGGCAGCTTGCCGGTGAGCATCTCGTAGAGCATCACCCCGATCGAGTACACGTCGGAGGCGGCGGTGACCGC
The DNA here is from genome assembly GCA_035630015.1 of Thermoleophilaceae bacterium. Taxonomy (GTDB): domain Bacteria; phylum Actinomycetota; class Thermoleophilia; order Solirubrobacterales; family Thermoleophilaceae; genus JAAYBF01. The sequence goes on from DASQLM010000188.1 coordinate 315, forward strand.
GTGGCCCTGCGCCTGCTCGGGCGAGAGGTACTGGGCGGTGCCCATGATCGAGCCGGTCTCGGTCATCTCCGACGCGCCCGCGCGGGCGATCCCGAAGTCGGTGACCTTGGCCTGGCCGTCGGCGTCGACGATCACGTTGTGCGGCTTGAAGTCCCGGTGGATCACGCCGCGCTTGTGGGCGAACTCGGCGGCCTGCAGGACCTGCCGCCCCAGCTCGATCACGCGCAGCTGGTCCAGCGGCGCCTCGGCGGTGACGATGTCCTTGAGCGTCCGCCCCTGCAGCAGCTCCATGGCGATGTAGTAGGTGCCCTCGTGCTCGCCGCGGTCGTACACGCCGACCACGTGCGGGTGCTGCAGGCCGGCCGCGGCGCGCGCCTCGCGCCGGAAGCGCTCCACGAACTCGGCGTCCTGGGCGAAGCGGCGGTGCAGGATCTTCAGGGCGACCTCGCGGCCCAGGTGGGTGTCCTCGGCGCGGTAGACGTCGGCCATGCCGCCGGAGCCGATCCGGTCCACGATCTTGTAGCGGCCGTCCACCACGGTGTCGGTGGCCACGTCGCTCACTTGACTCCCCCCGGCCCCAGCAGACCCTCGAGCACCTGCTTGGCCACCGGCGCGGCCTCCGTGCCCCCCTGGCCCTGCGTGCGCTCGATGGTCACGGCCACGGCCATCTTCGGGTTGTCCAGGGGCGCGAAGCCGATGAACCACGCCTGGTTGGCGGTCGCGTTGTCCACCTCGGCCGTGCCGGTTTTGCCGCCCACACGGGCGCCGGAGAGCGCGGCCGAGGTGCCGGTGCCCTCCTCGACCACGTTGCCCATCATCTGTGCCAGCTGGCCGGCGGACTTCTCGGACATCACCCGCGACTGCAGCGTCGGGCGGATCTGGTCGGTCACGCGCCCGTCCTTGGCCACGATCCGCTCGGTCAGCCGCGGCCGCATCAGGCGCCCCTTGTTGCCCACCGCGCCGGCCACCTGGGCCATCTGCAGCGGGGTCACCAGGATGGTGCCCTCGTCACCGCCCTGGCCGATGGCAACACGCCCCACGTCGAAGCCGTCGTCTCCGTCCAGGAGCCTGCCCTTGGAGTTGCGCACGCCGCTGGGCTGCATCTGGCCGTCGGGGTAGTCCAGCTCGGGGTCGTGGTTGAAGCCGAAGCGTCCCATGTACTCCTCGAGCGTCTTGCGGCCGATGGTCTCGCCCACCTGCGCCCACACCGTGTTCACGGAGTTCGTCAGGGCATCCGTGAGGCTGATCGGTCCGAAATCCTCGCCACCCGAGTTGGCCAGCGGAACACCGCTGATCGTGCGCGGCGACGAGCCGTCGACCACCGAGTCCGGCGTGTACTTGCCCGTGTCGAGCGCGGCCGCGGCCGTGACCACCTTGAAGGTCGACCCCGGCGGGTAGCCCGACTGCGTCGCACGGTTGACCAGCGGCGCGTCGGGCGAGCGGTTGAAGTCCGCGAACTTGGTGGGCACGTCGTTGGGGTCGTACTCGGGCACGCTGACCATGACCCGCACGCGCCCGGTCTGGGGCTCGATGGCCACGATCGACCCCTTGCGCCCGCCCAGCGCCTGCAGCGCCGCCCGCTGGCCGTCGGGGTCCAGCGTGGTGGTCACGTCCTTGCCCTCGCGGTCCTGGCTCTGCAACTGGCTGAAGATCGAGCCGAACTCGCTCTCCTCGCCCGTCAGGGCGCCGTTGCGCGAGCGCTCCAGCCCGGCCCGGCCGCGCGAGATGAACGAGTAGCCCACCGCGTGCGAGAACAGCGAGCCGGTCGGGTAGGTGCGCCGGTAGATCTTGTTGTTGCCCTTGCCGCGCGCGTTGCTGCGCGCCAGCACCAGCCCGTTCTCGGCCTTGACCAGCCCGCGCGGGATCTGCTGCTCCTCGATCAGCGGGCGGCGGTTGGCCGGCTCGTCCTTGAGCGCGTCGGCCTCGAACACCGACCAGCGCGACGTGAAGGCGATCAGCACCGAGAACAGGATCATCGACAGGCCGAACAGCTGGACGATCTGGCGGTTCATACGAGCCCGCCCTGCCGGCGCAGCCGGTCGCGGCGCGCGTGGTCGGAGACGATCAGCAGCAGCGCCAGCAGCATCATGTTCGCCACGATCGAGCTGCCGCCGTAGGACACGAACGGCAGCGTCACGCCGGTCAGCGGGATCACCTTGGTCACCCCACCCACGATGACGAACACCTGGAGCGCGAACACCGCGCTCAGGCCGGCGGCCAGCAGTTTCGAGAAGCCGTCGCCGGCCACCATGGCCGTCTTGAAGCCCCGCGCCGTGAACAGCAGGTACACCAGCAGCAGGCCGCAGCCGCCGAACAGGCCCACCTCGTCCACGATCACCGCGTAGATCAGGTCGGTGTGGGCGGCCGGGAGGATGTTGCTGCCCGTGCCCGGTAACTCCAGGAGCGCCTGGCCGAACCCCCGCCCGAACAGCCCCCCGTCGGCCTGCGCGAACAGCGATTGGGCGATCTGGTAGCTGCCGCCGGTCTTCTCGAGCAGCGCGGGGTCGAACGGGTTCTGCCACACGTCGATGCGGTCCTGCACGTGGCTGACGGTTGACGCGAAGTAGGTGGCGCCGCCCAGGAACATCGTCGCGCCAACGCCCACCAGCGACAGCCGCGCGGTGGCCACGTACAGCAGCGCCAGGAAGCCGCCGAAGAACATCAGCGAGCTGCCCAGGTCGCGGATGAACAGCAGCATGAACATCGCCAGCCCCCACACCAGCAGCAGCGGGCCGAAGTGCTTGAGCGAAGGCCGCTCGCGCAGGATCGCCGCCACCGAGGCCACGAAGATGGCCAGCAACACGCTCTCGGCCGGCGGCAGCGCCAGCACGAGCACGGCCAGCAGCACGAACGCGGCCGGGAGGCCGATGGACAGCGCCTGCTGGGACGGCGTCAGCGGCGTCAGGCGGGAGCGCACCAGCACGTCCCCGGTGTCCCGGAGGTAGCTGGCCAGGAAGATGATGATCGCGATCTTGGCGAACTCGGCGGGCTGGAACGAGACGGGGCCGACCTTGACGTTCAGGAACGCCCCGTTGACCTGCTCGCCCAGGCCGGGCACGCGCGGCATCAGCAGCAACGCGATGCCTGCGGCGGCGATCGTGTAGCGGTAGCGCTCCAGCACGGCGTGGTCGCGCAGGAACACGATCGTGGCCACGAACACGACCAGGCCGATCACGAACCACTGCGCCTGCTCGCGGGCCAGCTCGGGGTCGATCCGGTAGATGACCACCAGCCCGAAGGCGGCCAGCGTGGCGCCCAGCGGGAACAGGTACGGATCGGCGTCGGGCAGCCGCGCACGCATGAACAGGTGCGCGAACAGGCAAAGCCCCAGGAACACCAGGCCGTAGGTGATCGTGCCCGCCTTGACCTCGTCCAGCGCGGCGCCCGGCGGGCCACCCTCGCTGCGGGCCAGCAGTACCGCGGCGAACCCGGCGCTGACGATCAGCGCCACCGGGACCAGGCCCAGCATCTCGCGCGTCCGCGCGCTCACGGGTTGCTCACGCCGGTGTCCAGGGTGCCGCGCTCGAGCTGGCGGACCAGGTCCTCGGCGTCGGCCTCGCTACGCCACTCGTGGTCCAGTAGTCGCTCGCGCCGCGCCGGGCCCAGCGAGCGCGCGGGCACGCTCGAGGTGTACCGCTCGCTGTAGAGGTCGAGGCCCAGCGGCAGCTGGTAGGGCACGCCCCGGTAGATCGTGACAAGGCCGGAGTCGTCGGTGCCCAGGAAGTAGACGCGCCGCACCCCCATGTAGGCGCCGGCCACGACCAGGCCGGCCACCAGCAGGCTGGCGAGCACGGTCAGGGTGCGGCGCCCGCGCGAGCGCCGCGCGTGCGTGGGCAGGCCCTTGCGCGGCGGCGGGGAGGCGTCGGTCCGCGGTGCCCTGGCGGCGGCTCGCTCCTGCTCGCGGACAGCCGCCTGCACGTCGTCGGCGGTCAGTCCCTGGTGGATCGTCTCCGAGCCCGCCAGCGTGTCGTCGGAGACCAGCGGCTGCCCGTCGTCCTCGTCCAGGCGGAAGAGCACGACGGTGATGTTGTCCTTGCCGCCGCTCTGGTTGGCCGCCTTGACCAGCGCCGACGCCGCCTCGTCCAGCGAGCCGGCGCCGCGCAGGATGGCCTCCATGTCGGGGTCGGAGACCATCCCGGTCAGACCGTCGGAGCACAGCACGTAGACGTCGCCGGCCCGGGCGGTGTGCGTGTGGGCGTCCACCTCGACGTCCGACTCGGGTCCCAGCGCGCGGGTGATGATCGAGCGCTGCGGATGGTTCTCGGCCGCCTCGGCGCTGAGCTGGCCGCTGCGCACCAGCTCGGCCACCAGCGAGTGGTCATGGGTCAGCTGCTCGAGCGTGCCGTCGCGCAGCCGGTAGGCGCGGCTGTCGCCGACGTGGCCGATGCTGACGCCCTGGTCCCACACCATCGCGGCGGTCAGCGTGGTGCCCATCCCCCGCCGCGAGGCGTCGGTCTGCGACATCTCGAAGATGCGCCGGTTGGCTTCGCGCGTGAGGTCGGTCAGAAGTCGCTCGGGCTGGTCGCGACCCCCGGTCACGTCCTCGAACACGTCGGCCGCGGCACGCGAGGCCACCTCGCCGGCCTGCGCCCCGCCCATCCCGTCGGCCACCGCGAACAGCGGGTCGGCGATCACGAAGTTGTCCTCGTTGGCGTCGCGCTGGCGACCAACGTCCGACAACCCGGCCTGCTCGACGACCCGCAGCATCGGCTATTCCCCGTAGCGGTACTCGGTGTCGCCGATCCGGATCGAGTCGGCCTCCTTGAGCCGCTCGGCGCCGCGGACCGGCCGTCCGTTGAGGTAGGTGCCGTTGGTCGAGCCCATGTCCTCGAGCTGC
>DASQLM010000189.1:0-10403 GCA_035630015.1 Thermoleophilaceae bacterium
CGCGCGCCGGCCGGCCCGCGGCGCGGCCGTGGATCGAGGCCGCCTGCCAGACGGCGTCCGACGACTCGCTGGCCCCCGAGGGCAGGCACGTGCTGTCCATGTTCTGCCAGTGCTTCCCGGCCGATGTGGACGCCGAGGCGGCGGCCGACGTGGCCGTGGCCCGCTTCGCCGAGGTGTGCCCCGAGCTTCCGGACCGGATCATCGGCCGCCTGGCGCTGGGCCCGAGCCAGCTGGAGGAGCGGTTCGGCCTCAGCGGCGGCCACATCTTCCACGGCGAGATGCTGCCCGGGCAGCTGCTCGAGCAGCGTCCCGACCGGCGCCGCTTCGGCGGCATCGAGGGCCTGTACCTGGCCGGCGCGGCCGAGGACGCGCGCGCCGGGCGGCCTGCCGCGCGGCCGTGGATCGAGGCCGCCTGCCAGACCGCCTCCGACGACTCGCTGGCTCCGGAGGGCAAGCACGTGCTGTCCATGTTCTGCCAGTGCTTCCCGGCCGACGTGGACGCCGAGGCGGCGGCGGACAGCGCCATCGCGCGCTTCGCGGAGGTGTGTCCAGAGCTGCCCGACCGCGTGATCGACCGTCTGGCGCTGGGCCCGAAGCAGCTGGAGGAGCGCTTCGGCATCACCGGCGGCCACATCTTCCACGGCGAGATGCTGCCCGGGCAGGTGCTGGAGCAGCGGCCCGACCGGCGCCGGTTCGGCGGTGTCGACGGCCTCTACCTGGCCGGCTCCGGCGCCCATCCCGGCGGCGCCGTCACCGGTGCGCCGGGCCTGCTGGCGGCCCGGGCCGTGCTCGAGGACCGCTGATGGCGCGGGTCTACGTGACCCGCGACCTTCCCGGCGGGGCGCTGGACCGCCTGCGCGAGCGCCACGACGTGGAGGTCTGGGACGGCGACGACCAGCCCCCGGCCGAAGAGCTCGCCCGCCAGGCGGCAACCGCCGAGGGGCTGCTGACCATGCTCGGCGATCGCGTGGACGGCGGCCTGCTGGAGGCGGCGCCGCGGCTGCGGGCGGTGGCCAACTACGCGGTCGGCGTGGACAACGTGGACGTGGACGCGGCCACCGCGCGCGGCATCCCCGTGGGCCACACGCCAGACGTGCTCACGGGCGCCACCGCCGACATGGCGCTGGCGCTGATGCTGGCCGTCATGCGCCGTCTGCCCGAGGGCGAGGCACAGGTGCGCGAGGGGCGCTGGACCTCGTGGGCGCCGGACGGCCTGCTGGGCCGCGACCTGTCCCGGTCGACCGTGCTGGTCGTGGGCCGCGGCCGGATCGGAGAGGCGGCGGCCGAGCGCGTGCGCGGCTTCGGCGCCGAGGTCATCGCGGCCGGCCGCGGCGACGAGCTCGGGCCGTTGCTGGAGCAGGCCGATGTGGTGACCCTGCATTGTCCGCTCACCGACGAGACGCGCGGCCTGATCGGTGAGCCCGAGCTGCGCGCCATGGGCCCCGAGGCCTACCTGATCAACACCGCCCGCGGCCCGGTGGTGGACACCGGGGCGCTGCGGTCGGCGCTGACCGAGGGTTGGATCGCCGGTGCGGGCCTGGACGTGACGGACCCGGAGCCGCTCCCGGGCGATCATCCGCTGCTGGAGGCGCCGAACCTGGTGATCGTGCCGCACTTGGGATCCGCCACCCACTACACCCGCGCGGCCATGGCCGATCTGGCGGTCGACAACCTGCTGGCGGCCCTGGACGGCGAGCCGATGCCCCATTCGGTCAACCCGGAGGTCCGGACGGACGGCTGAGCGCGGCAGGGGACCCCGGCGGCGGCGCGAATAGCGCAGCAATGAGCCGCCGAACCGTGTCGACCTGCGTCGTGTGTGCGTTTGCGCTGGCGCCGGCGGCCCTGGCGGCCGACCCCGCCGGCGCTCCGGCCCCCGCGACCGGCGGCGCCGCCGCCCCGGCGCCGCAGCTGGCCCCCACACCGGCCGAAGCAGTGCGGCAGGCCCCGGCCCCGGTCGCACCGCGGCCGCAGGCCGTGGCGCCCGCCGCCCCGGCGCCGCCGGCGCCGGTGGCCACGCCCGCCGCGGCGCCCCCTGAGGATCTGGACTCTGCCCCCGCGCTGCAGCCCACGTCGGCGGTCATCGCCCAGTCCGACGACGACGTCGTCGAGGTGCCCGTACCCCGCGAGCGGCCCCGCAGCGCGCCCGCGCCGGCCCCCGCCCCGGCCCCGGCGGCCCAGGCCGCGGCCGGGCTGCCGCAGACCGGATTCGACCTGGGGATGTTCACCGCCGCCGGCCTGATCGTGCTGGGCACCGGGGTCGGCCTCTCGGCCGTCGTCGGGCCGGCGCCCCGCCGCCGTCGCGCCTGAGATCTAGCGCCGCGGGCGCAGCGTGATGGCGTGGGCCGCGCGCCGGCGGTTGCCGGAGCGGTCGTAGGCCTCCACGGCCACCCGCACCCGGGTGGGGCGGCCGGCCACCATCGCATCACGTAGCGCTGCCGCCTGGGCGCGGGAGAAGCGCACGGAGAGGGAGTGGCGGCGGCTGGGCCCACGGGGGCCCGGGCGGCGGGTGGCCAGGGCCATCGAGCGCCGGCCGGAGCGCATGGAGGCCCGGGCACGTGGCGCGCAGGCCTCGTCGCAGCGGACTTCCAGGGCCAGCGCGCGGCGCTGCAGCAGCTGCTGGCGGCGTGCGACCGAGAAGGTCACGCGCGGAGCCCTGCGGTCACGGGGCCTGCGGACCGGTGCGGCGGGTGCGGGTGTGGCGGGCCGGCCCGCCAGCGAGTGCCAGGTCCAGCCCACGGTGGCGCTGGCGCCGCGATAGGGGTCCACCGACGGGGCGGCCGGCGAGCGGCCGCCGGTGGGCAGCTCGGCCACGAAGCTGAAGCTGCGCCGCGCGCCCGGCGCCAGGAAGCCCAGCGGGCGGGCGCCCAGCGCTCCAAGCGCGCCGCGGTAGACCACCGCCGGCGTGGCGATGTCGGTCACGTCCATGACGGTCAGGGCGACCGCGCTGGACAGGCGGCCGCCGCCGTTGCCCAGGCGCTCGGCCACCCGGCCGGGCGACAGCCAGAAGTAGCGGGTTCCCGGCCCGGGGTTGCGCACGGTCACCGTGCCGGAGGTGGCCTGGCCCTGGCGCAGGCCGCGCACCCGCATCACGGGAGCGGTTCCGGGCCCGGGGGCGAAGGCCTTACCGGAGAAGGTCGCACTCAGGCCGGGGGTGGCGGCGGAGCTGTCGTTGTCCTGGATCCGCTGCACCAGCGCCAGGACGACCAAGCACGCCGCGACGGCGACGCACGCTCGCATGACAGATCGGGCCTTGGGACGGGACAGGACAGCCAACCTCCACTCATTCCCTCGACATCGCCGCCGTCCTGCTTGAGGGGCGCCAGAATGCAGGAATGGATCTGGGTCTGCAGGGCAAGGCATGTGTGGTCACCGGCGCCAGCCGCGGCATCGGGGCGGCGGTCGCGCGGCTGCTCGAGCAGGAGGGCGCCCACGTGCTCCCCGTCTCGCGCAGCGCCGGCTTCCAGGCCGATGTGACCGATCCCGGCGCTCCCGAGCGGATCGTGGCCGAGTGCGAGGCGCGCTTCGGCGGCATCGACGTGCTGGTCAACAACGCCGGCACGTCGGAGATCAAGCCGCTTGACGAGCTCGAGGACGCCGACTGGCAGGCCCAGTGGGAGCTGAACGTCATGGCCTCGATGCGCCTGATGCGCGCCGCCTGCCCGAAGATGGCCGAGCGCGGCGGCGGCCGGGTGGTCAACGTCAGCTCCTCTTCGGGCAAGCGCCCCAGCCAGACCAACGCCGCCTACTCGGTGGCAAAGGCCGCCCAGCTGTCGCTGTCGCGCACCTACGCCGACGCGTGGGCCGGCCGGGGCGTGCTGGTGAACGCAGTGACACCGGGGATCGTGGCCTCGGACCTGTGGATGGGGGACGGGGGCATGGCCGACCAGATCGCAGCGTCGACGGGCCAGACGCGCGATGAGGTGGTGGCCCAGAAGGCGGCCGGCCAGCCGGTCGGCCGCTACGGCACGGCGGAGGAGATCGCGTCGGTGGTGGTGATGCTGTGCTCCGCGTTGTCCTCCAACGTGACCGGCGCGGCCTGGTCGGTCGACGGCGGCGCGGTGCCGGTGATCATCTGACCCGGCGCCTAATCTCGCCTGGGTGAATCTGGACATCGAGTACAGCGTCCGCCGCTCGGACCGTGCGCGCCGTGCGCGGATCCAGGTGTCGGCGGACGGGGTGGAGGTGGTGGTGCCGCGCCGCCTGCCGATGCGCGAGGTGGAGCCGTTCATCGCCGAGAAGCGACCCTGGATCGAGCGCACGCTCAGGAAGATCCGCGAGGCGGAGGCCGAGCGGCCCGCAGCGGAGCTGGAGGACGGCGGGCAGGTGCCCTACCTGGGAGAGGAGCTGCTGCTGCGCGTGCGGGTCGAGCCGGGGCGCACGCGCTCGCACGTGGCGCGCCGCGGTGACGTACTGGTGGTCAAGGTCGCCGGGCCGGGCCCCGAGCCCGTGGCCGACGCGCTGGAGGCCTGGTACCGCCGCCAGGCCCGGGCGGAGGTCGAGCCGCGGCTGGACGCCGCGGCCGCCCGCGCCGGGGTCCGGTACACCACGCTCTCGATCCGCGCCCAGCGCACGCGCTGGGCCAGCTGCTCCTCGTCGGGGGCCATGAGCTTCAACTGGCGGCTGCTGCTGGCGCCCGCCGAGGTCCTGGACTACGTGGTCGAGCACGAGGTCTGCCACCTGACCGTGCACGACCACTCGCGCCGGTTCTGGAGCCTGCTCGGCTCGCGCGTACCCGACTACCGCGAGCAGGAGCGCTGGCTCAAGCGCCACGGCCCGTCCCTGCGGCTCCCCTAGGGGTCATTCCGGATTGTCGCCGAGCCGCCGCAGGGCCAACCTGGCCGCATGGAATCCGAACAGCCCACACAGCAGATGCCTCCGCCCCAGCCCCCGCCCCGGCGCCTGACCCGCTCGCGCACCGACCGTGTGCTGGGCGGTGTGTGCGGCGGCATCGGCCGCGCTCTCGGCGTGGATGCCCTGATCGTGCGCATCCTGGCCGTGGCGCTCCTGTTCGCCGGCGGTATCAGCCTGATCGTCTACGTGGCGATGCTGGTGCTGGTGCCCGAGGAGGCCGAGGGCGCCGAGCAGCCGTCGTCACTGCGCGACGCCAACACCGCCGTCGTGGTCCTGGTCGCGATCGGGCTGATCGTGCTGGCCCCGATCCTCCTGGGCGGCGGCCTGCTGGTGGCGGGGCTGCTGTTCCCGCTGGCCTTCATCGCGCTGGCCGGCATGGTCACGTGGTGGCTGGTGTCCGGCGAGCCGTTCGCCGGCGACGCGGGTGACGTGATTCGCCGCAGCTCGCTCGGCCTGGTGGTGCTGGTGGGCTCGGCACTGCTCTTCGGCGCGGGCTTCCTGGGCGCCGGGATCGGTGGCGATGCCGCCGCGGCGGGAGCCGTGGTCGCCGCTGGGCTGGTGCTGGTGGTCGGCGCGTTCGTGGGCCGCGTGCGCTGGGTGATCCTCCCGGCCATGGCGCTGGCGCTGGGTGTCTCGGTGGTTGCCGCTGCCGGCATCTCGCTCGACGGCGGCGTCGGCGAGCGCGACTACCGCCCCGGCTCGTCCGCGGCGCTGAAGGACCGTTATGAGCTGGGTGCGGGCGAGATGGTGCTGGACCTGCGCCGCGCCGACCTTCCCCGCGGCGACACGCCGCTGAAGCTGCAGCTGGGCATGGGGCAGGCGACCCTTGTGGTGCCGGAGAACGTGTGCGTGGCCAGCAAGGCCGACGTGGGCGCCGGCGCCGTGGATGTGTTCGGTGACACCAACGCGGGAGTGAACGTGGGCTGGGACGACCAGCCCGAGGCCGGTCGCAGGGGCCGGCGCGTGGTGGTGGACGCCGACGTGGGCTTCGGCGCCCTGCTGGTCCGCCACGACCGGCGCGACCTGGGCCGGCACCGCCGGCCCGACCGCGGCGACGACGGGCCGTTCGGCGACTACACCGGCCCCGGCAACACGGGGTGCTCGGATGCGTAGGCCCGACGTGCCCGCCCTGGTGGCGGGCGTGGCCCTGGTCGGCTTCGGCGGCGTGCTGCTGCTGGACGCCGTCGACACGCTGCACCTGACGTTCGCCTCCGTCGTCCCCGTCGCGTGTGCCGCGATGGGGGCGACCCTGCTGGCGCTCGGGTTGAGCCGCCGGCCCTGAGCGCCGCCGCTGCGATCATGGAGGCTGCCATGGCCACCAGCCCTGCCGCCGCTCCCCAGCGCCCGCGCCGGCCCGGGCTCATCACCCGCGGCTCGGTGGAGGTGGCGCTGGGCGCCGCCCTGCTCGCGCTCAGCCTGCTGCTGACCCTCCGGGCGACGGGCGCGTGGTTCTCGGACGCCATCGTGTGGCCGTTCGTCCTCATCGTCGCCGGTACCGCCCTCCTGTGGCGGCGCGCGGCGGCACCAGCCGAGATCCCCGCCGAGCGGCCCAGGGTGGAGCCGTCGCCCGAGGTCCAGGCCCGGCGCGAGTCCGAGGTGGTGCGCGAGCGCGCCCGGACGGCCTCCCGCACGGGCGTGGGCATCGCGCTGGTGCTCACCGCCGGCCTGGTGTTCCTCCAGACCACCGGTGCGCTCAGCGCCGCGCGCGACGTGATCGTGGCCGTCCTGGTGGTCGTGGTGGTGCTCGGGATCATCTTCGCCCCCTGGGTGGTGCGGCTGGTGCGCTCCCTGGGCGCCGAGCGGTCCGAGCGGATCCGCTCGCAGGAGCGCGCCGAGCTGGCCGCGCACCTGCACGACTCGGTGTTGCAGACGCTGGCGCTGGTGCAGCGAAACAGCGACAACCCGCGGGAGGTCGCCGCGCTGGCGCGGAGCCAGGAGCGCGAGCTGCGCGACTGGCTGTCCGGGCGCTCGGGCGACGAGGCCGCGGGACGCATCGCGCGGGCGCTGGAGAACGCGGCAGCCGAGGTCGAGCGCGCCCACGGCGTGCCGGTCGAGGTGGTCACCGTCGGCGACCGCGATCTCGAGCCCTCCTCCGAGGCGCTCGTGGCGGCCGCGCGCGAGGCCATGGTCAACGCCGCCAAGTTCGGCGGCGGCCATCCCGTCGACGTGTACGCCGAGGCCGGGCCGCAGCGCACCCAGGTGTTCGTCCGCGACCGCGGGCCGGGCTTCGACCCCGATGCGATCCCGTCCGATCGCCGCGGGGTCCGCGAGTCGATCCTCGGTCGGATGGAGCGCCACGGCGGGCAGGCGCGCATCGTCAGCTCGCCCGAGACCGGCACCGAGGTCGAGCTGGTGCTGGGGGCCGACCGATGAGTGATCCCCGTGTGGTGATCGTCGACGACCACGGCCTGTTCCGCTCCGGCGTGCGCGCCGAGCTGGAGGAGCTGGTCCGGATTGCCGGGGAGGCCGCCACGGTCGCCGAGGCCGTCGAGGTGATCGGGCGCGAGCAGCCCGACGTCGTGCTCCTGGACGTGCACATGCCGGACGGGGGAGGGGTGGAGGTCATCCGCCGGGTGGCGCCCGAGCAGCCCGACGTCTCGTTCCTGGCGCTGTCGGTCTCCGACGCCGCCGAGGACGTGATCGCCGTCATCCGCGCCGGCGCCCGCGGCTACGTGACCAAGACCATCTCCGGGCCCGAGTTGGCGGACGCCGCCCGGCGCGTGCACGAGGGCGACGCCGTGTTCAGCCCCCGCCTGGCCGGCTTCGTGCTGGACGCCTTCGCCGGCCCGGCCGACGCGGAGGGCGCGGGCGACGCCGAGCTGGACCAGCTCACGCCGCGCGAGCAGGAGGTCCTGCGCCACATCGCCCGCGGGTACATGTACAAGGAGATCGCGCTGCGGCTGGGCATCTCGGCCAAGACCGTGGAGGCCCACGTCTCGTCGGTGCTGCGCAAGCTGCAGCTGAGCAGCCGGCACGAGCTGTCGGCCTGGGCCGCGAAGAGGGAGCTGTGAACGATGCCTGACTATCCGCAGACGATCGTGCCCGTGGGCCACTCCGAGCCGGTGCCGCGGCGGGTCCGCGCCGTACTGGACGGGGAGGTGATCGTGGACACCGTGCGCGCGCTGTACGTGTGGGAGTGGCCCCCGTATCCCCAGTACTACCTGCCGCTGGACGACTTCCGTCCCGGGGTGGCCGTCGACGACCTGCGCGCGGACGTCCACGAGGGCCCGGCCGGCACGGCGCGGCTGCGCTGGGACGCGGTGGACGCGTGGTTCGAGGAGGACGAGCAGGTCTTCGTGCACCCGCGCAGCCCGTACGCGCGGGCGGATGCGATCCGGTCCACCCGGCCGGTGCGGATCGAGCTCGAGGGGGTCGTGATCGCCGACAGCCCGTCGCCGGTGATGGTGTTCGAGACCGGCCTGCCGCCGCGCTACTACGTCGACCGCTCGGCCGTGGACTTCGAGCACCTCGTGCCCTCGGACACCGTCTCGGAGTGCCCGTACAAGGGCCGCACCAGCGCCTGGTGGTCGATCAGGGCCGGCAGCCATGTGCACGAGGACCTGGCCTGGTCCTACGACTTCCCCACGCGCGAGATGCTGCCGATCGCCGGCCTGGTCTCCTTCTTCAACGAGCGGCTGGACGTGATCCTCGACGGGGAGCTGCTGGAACGGCCGAAGACGCCGTTCTTCGACTGACCCGCAGTCTCAGGCGGCCAGCACCCGCTCCATCGCCGCCAGCGTCCGCTCCCTCACGTCGCCGGCTCCGTGCAGCTGGCGGGCCTGGTTGGCGCCCACGGCCAGGGCGTTGAGCTCGAACGCCACCTGCTCCGGGTCGGTGCGCTGCGGCAGGTCGCCCTGCTCGACCGCCGTCCTGGCCTCGCGCGCCAGCACGCGCAGCCACAGATCCATTGCCGACTCGATCGCATCCCGCACCGGCCCGGAACGGCCGTCGAACTCGAACGACGCCGCGGTCAGGAAGCAGCCGCCGGGGAACACGTCGCCCTGCAGGTAGGTCGCCCAGGCCTCGCACACGGCCCGGAGGCGGGGGAGGCCCGGCTCGACGTCGGCGACGCGGTCCCAGACCTCGCGCCGCCACACCGCGATGGCGCCCTCGAGCGTGGCCAGCTGCAGCGCCTCCTTGGACCCGAAGCCGCCGACCACGCCTGCCTTGCTCATGTGCATGTCCGTCGCCAGCCGGCCGATGGTCAGCCCCTCGAGGCCCTCCAGCGAGGCCAGGTCGATGGCGTGATCGACGATCGCCTCCCGGGTCTGCCGGGCGTCGGCTGCGGTCTTGCGGGGGCTCATCGTCCTCCAAGTTACCAAACGAACGATCGTCTGCTAAAACTGACCGGCATGATCGTCAGACGACTCGGCTGGGCCGGCATCGAGGTGGAGGCGGAGGGGGCCACGCTCCTGATCGACCACGTGGAGGACGTCAGCGGCCTCGAGCCGTTCGTGGGACCGCCGCACGGGCCGTTGCCCGCGCCGTCGCGCACCGGCGCCGTGGGCGCCCTGGTCACGCACCTGCACGCCGACCACTGCGACGCCGGCGCGCTGGCGCGTGCGCTGGCCGCCGGTGCGCCGGTCCTGCGTCCCGAGCCCGCGCAGGGGGGCGGGCTGGAGACCGCCGCGCTGACCGAGGCCGAGCAGGGGATCGAGCGCCAAGGCCTGGCCGCCCATGCGGTGGCTCCGTGGGAGCGGGCCCGGCTCGGCCCGTTCACCGTGACCGCCCTGCCGGCCGTCGACGGGTTCGGGGACCCGCAGGTCTCGTGGGCCGTCGAGGCCGGGGGCCACCGCATCCTGCACGCCGGCGACACCCTCTTCCACGGCTTCTGGTGGCTGTCGCGGATGCGCGCCGGTCCGTTCGATGCCGTCTTCCTGCCGGTGAACGGCGCCGTGGTGGACCTACCGCACCGCCAGCCGCCGTCGCCGCTGGGCGCCGACATGGACCCCGAGCAGGCGGCCCTCGCGGCCTCGCTCCTGCAGGCCGGCCTGGCCGTGCCGATCCACTACGACACCCTGGACGGGCCGCCGGTCTACACGCAGGTCGACGACCCCGTCGGCCGCTTCGTGGCCGCCTGTGACGCGGCCGGCGTGGAGAGCCGCGTGCTGGCCACCGGCGATTCCCTTGACCTGACCCGACGACCCGAGAGGACGCCATGACCACCGCCACCGCCCTCGACGTCCGCCGACTCGCGGACGACTACTTCGCCGCCTGGGGCGCCAGCGATCCGGACCGGATCGCCGCCCTGCACGCCGGCGACACCCAGTTCCAGGTCCACACCCCGGGCTCGGAGCCGGTGATCGGGCGCGACCACGTGCGGCAGGCGTTCGCGAACGTCCTCGCCCTGTTCCCCGGCTACAGGTGCGAGACCCACCGGCTGCTGGTGGGCGAGGACCACTGGATCCTGGACTGGACGCTGCGCTCGGACATCGGTGAGCTGGACTGCCTCGACGTGGTCGCCCTGGACGATGACGGCCTGGTTCGGCGCCAGGACACCTACGTCGAGCCCGCCGACCTCGAGGCCGTGTTCGGCCTGGCCGTGTGAGCGG
>DASQLM010000190.1:0-3558 GCA_035630015.1 Thermoleophilaceae bacterium
CCACATGTTCACCACGCCCACCGCCACGGTCGTGCTGATCTTCTTCATGCTCAGCTCGTTCCTGATCGCCGTGCCCACGGGCATCAAGATCTTCAACTGGATCGCGACCCTGTGGAAGGGCTCGATCGTGATGAAGACGCCCCTGTACTTCGCGGCCGCGCTTCCCGCCCTGTTCGTGATCGGCGGCATCTCGGGCGTCATGCTGGCCGTGTTCCCCGTCGACTGGCAGCTGCACGACAGCTACTACGTGGTCGCGCACCTGCACTACGTGCTGTTCGGCGGGTCGGTGTTCGGCATCTTCGCGGGCGTCTACTACTGGTTCCCGAAGATGTCCGGACGGCTGATGTCCGAGGGCCTGGGCAAGGCCTCGTTCTGGGTCATGTTCGTGGGCTTCAACCTGACCTTCCTGGTGCAGCACTCCGCCGGCCTGTCCGGCATGCCGCGGCGGATCTACGACTACCCGGCGGACGCCGGCTGGGCCGCGTTCAACATGATCTCCACGATCGGCTCGTTCATGCTGGGCATCGGCGTGCTGCTCACGTGCGTCAACGTGCTGCGCTCGATCAAGCACGGCAGGAAGGCGGGCAACGACCCGTGGAAGGGCAACACGCTGGAGTGGTTCACCCAGTCGCCCCCGCCCGACAACAACTTCGACGTGATCCCCCGCGTGCGCTCGGTCGAGCCGATGAAGGACATCCGGCGCGAGGTGCAGCAGGGCACGGGTAAGCCCGAGGGCACCGTCGCCCAGCCGGTGACCACGGGCACGTGAGCACTCCCGCCACCACCGCCGCCGCACCGGCCCTCACGGGCGTCAGGCATGTCGTCTCCGACTACGTCGAGTTGACCAAGCCCAAGGTCCAGTCCCTGCTGATCTTCACCACGGTGACCACGATGTACGTGGCCGCCGACCCGTCTGTCGGGCTCGTGGCGCTGACCTGCCTGGGCGGCTACCTGTCGGCCGGTGGCGCCGGGGCGGTCAACCACTGGTACGACCGCGACATCGACGCCGCCATGGCCCGCACAGCCGACCGGCCCGTGCCGTCCGGCCGGGTGTCGCCGCGCGCCGCGCTGATCTACGGGCTGACGCTGGCCGCCCTGTCCCTGGTGGTGCTGACCGCGTTCGTGAACCCGCTGGCCGCCGCGCTGTCCTTCTCGGGCTTCCTGGGCTACACGCTCATGTACACCGTCTGGCTCAAGCGCTCGACGCCCATGAACATCGTGTGGGGCGGCGCCGCCGGCGCCGTACCGCCGCTGGTGGGCTGGGCCGCCGCCACCGGCTCGCTGTCCTGGACCGCCGTCTACCTGTTCGCCATCGTCTTCTACTGGACCCCGCCCCACTTCTGGGCGCTGTCGCTGCTGATGAAGAAGGAGTACGAGAAGGTGGGCGTGCCCATGCTCCCGGTCGTCCGCGGCGAGGACCACACCCGGCGCCAGATCCTTCTCTACTCGGTGCTGCTGTACGCGGTCACCCAGCTGCCCTTCTGCGCCGGCGGCTTCGGCGTCGAGTACCTGGTGGCTTCCATGTCCCTGGGCGGCGTGTTCATCTACGGCGCCGTGCGCCTATACCGGCGCGCCGACCGCAAGTCCGCGCTGCGCCTCTACCTGTTCTCGCTGCTCTACCTGGCACTGCTGTTCGCGGCGATGGTCGTGGACCAGCAGGTCGGGTTCTAGACGAACCGCCTCCCGATCTCGTCGAAGTAGGCGCCGGCCAGGCGGCGCACGTCGTCCACGCCCAGCCGGATCGGATCGCCCGCCGCCAGGCCCAGCACCGAGGCGGCCGGGTCGAGCCTGATCTGCTTGTCGGCCCGCAGCACGCCGTCGTTCTCGGCGATCGACTCGGCCAGCAGCCGCACCTCGTTGGCGGGGTTCCCGTCCTTGCCCTCCATGCCGCGCTGGCGGTGCACGAAGTAGTGGTCCAGCGCCAGCACGACGTGGTCGCAGAACAGCGGCTCGAACGCGTCGGAGCCCGAGTACGCGTCCAGCAGGGCGTGCACGCGGTCACGGCAGGAGGCCACGTAGTCGGCGGGGTAGGTCTTCACGGCCAGCATGGGTCACCTCGTATCCGGGATCGGTCGCGTCTGAGACGAACGGGGCGGGCGCGGATCGACAGGTACGATCGAAGCGTGCCCGACCGGCCCGGCTCTAGACGGCCCGGAGCTCGTATACCTCGAGCTCGCGGGGCGCTCCCTTGGCCTTGAACCGCCGTTTGCGCTTGGACTCGTAGCCCGAGACCTGGCCCAGGCTCTCGTGGACCGCGTCGGAGACCAGCAGCTCGCCGGCCGAGGCGCCCTCGGCCACCCGGGCCGCAATGTTCACGTCCACGCCCAGGTAGTCGCCGCGCACGCGCCGCGGGCGGCCCAGGTGCGGGCCCGTGCGCAGCCGCGGCGAGTAGCCCTGGCACTCCAGCCCGCCCACGGCGTCGATGGCGCCGAGGGCGGCCCGGACGCCGTTCATTGGATCGTCGAACACGGCCATCAGGCCGTCGCCGAGCGACTTGACCACCTCACCGCGGTTGTCGGTCACCGCCAGCTGGGTGGCGTCGTCCACATCCCCGAGCAGCTCGATGACCGCCTCGTCGCCGGCCTCCAGCGCCCAGGACGAGAAGTCGACCAGGTCGGTGAACAGGATCGTGACGTCGACCTCGCCCCGGCCCCGGCCCTGGGCCTCGGAGATCGACTGCCACACCTGCATCGCGGTCAGGCCGGCCTCCCGGGTCAGCGAGTCGCGGTCGCCGCCTCCCAGCTCGTCGTCGCCGGGCAGGACCTTGCGGGCGACGGCGGCCGCCTTCAGCAGCCCCGGCTGGCTGTCGGCCGCCTTCAGCCGCTCCAGGGCGCGGCGGCCGCGCTCGCGCTTCTCGCCCTCGCCCTCCGTCACTTGACCAGGCGGCTGCGCTGGAGCTCCCGCTCGAAGGAGCTCTCCTCCAGGTCCTGGTCGGCGCGGATGACGTGCATGACCGCGTTGATCAGGGCCAGGTGGGTGAACGCCTGCGGGAAGTTGCCCAGGTGGCGGCCCGAGCGCGGGTCGATCTCCTCGGCGTAGAGCTGGAGCGAGGACGAGTAGGACAGCAGCTTCTCGCACAGCTCGCGACCGCGGACCAGCTCGCCGATCTCCACCAGCGCGGACACCAGCCAGAACGAGCAGATGGTGAACGTGCCCTCCTCGCCGGAGAGGCCGTCGTCGGTGTCGTCGGTGCGGTAGCGCAGGACCAGGCCGTCCTGGGTCAGCTCGTCGGCGATGGCCAGCACCGTGGCCCGGATGCGCTCGTCCTCGGGATCGAGGAACCGCACAAGCGGCATCAGCAGCACCGACGCGTCAAGCGTGTCGGTGTCGTAGTGCTGGCAGAACACGCCGCGGTCGTCCAGCGCGTTGTCGCAGATGTCGTCGCGGATCTCGTCCGCCACCTTCTGCCACTCCTCCGCCAGCTCCTTTTCCTCGCGGATCTCGGCCAGCCGGGCGCCGCGGTCCAGCGCCACCCAGCACATGAGCTTGGACGAGGTGAAGTGCTTGGGCTCGCCGCGCACCTCCCACAGGCCCTGGTCGGGCTCCTTCCAGTGCTCG
>DASQLM010000191.1:0-13683 GCA_035630015.1 Thermoleophilaceae bacterium
CGTGAAGCTCATGCGCACCTCCCAGCTGAACGTGGGCGGCAACATGGACTTCTACAACATGCTCGAGCGCGAGCGGCTGGAGTCGAAGAAGATCTCCAAGACCAACGCCGTGACCTCGATCATGGACCACGAGCTGCCGCCCGACGATGTGTACATCGGCCCGTCGGACTACGTGCCGTGGCTGACCGACCGCAAGTGGGCGCACATCCGGCTCGAGGGCCAGGCCTTCGGCGACGTGCCGCTGACGGCCGAGATGAAGCTCGAGGTCTGGGACTCCCCCAACTCCGCGGGCATCGTCACCGACGCCGTGCGCTGCTGCAAGCTGGCCCTGAACAAGGGCATCGCCGGTCCGCTCGAGGCGCCCAGCTCCTACCTGATGAAGTCCCCGCCCGTCCAGGTGGCCGACTCCATCGCGCGCACCAACACCGAGGAGTTCATCAACGGCAACGCCGGTGCGGTCAGGCTGCCGGGCGGCGAGCCGCAGGTGAAGGTCGAGGCCGAGAGCGCCGAGTAGCGGCGCAGGCCCCTCCGAGTCTCACGACGGGCGGTCCTCCGGGGCCGCCCGTCGTCGTTCTGTACGCGTCAGCGCGTAGGTGGCCGGCTTGCGGCATCGCCCCGTCGGGCCTAGCGTGGCCACATGCCGGCGGGGCGAATCACCTGCGTCGCGATCGTGGCCGCCGCGGCGTGCTGCCTGTCCCTGGTCGCTCCCGGCGGGGCGGCCGGTCAACTGCGCACCGTCGGCAGCCGGCTCGACAAGGCGCCCAACTCGTTCGGTTGCGAGACCAGGCCGACGTTCACGTCGCAGTCCTTCGACGGCTTCTACCGCCTGCAGCCCTCCGGCCAACCCGACTGCACGTGGTTCTCGACGGACGCCAACGGCGGAGGCGCGCCGGGCGACGGCCGGGTCACGAGCGTGACGATCAGGTCGGGCGCCGATCCACCCGTCGTGCGGTTCCAGGTGATCAGGCTCTTCGCAAATCCGGCGGACGGCCCCCAGGCCCGTACGTGCTGCTTCTTCGTGACGGAGACGCCTCCCATCCAGGCCCGCCCGGGGCTGTCGACCCACAACGTGAGCCTCCCGGTCGAGCGCCACACCAACCCCGCGACCAACCTGCTCACCCAGGACTACGTGGCGGTGAGCGCCGTCGCCGGCACGGGCGGGCTGCCGATGTTCGGCAACGGACGCCACAACCTGAACACCGACTACGTGCCGGGCAACCCCACCGCTGGATTCCTGTATCCGAGGATGGGAAGCGTCACCGGCGATGGTCCGCCCGGCGGCGGCAGGCGCGAGGCGGGGATCCCAGGAGTCGAGGTGCTGCTCCGGTACACGTTCTGCCCCGCCGGGCAGACGTGCGCCGGCATCCCCGACGGAGGCGGTGGCACCGTCGGCGGCGGCTCCGGCGGACCGCCGGCGGTGACGAGCGCCGCCTTCGACCCCACGGTGTTCCGCGCGGCTGTGGACAACCGCAACACCTTCAACCCCGAGGTGGCCCGCGCGGCCCGGGCCAAGAGGGGCTCGACGCTGTCGTTCAAGCTGTCGGAGGCGGCCAACGTGAGCATCCGCATCGAGCGGCGCCTCGGCCAAGGCAGGCGCTCCAAGGGCAAGTGCCGCAAGCCCAGCCGCAAGCTGCGCAAGCGCAAGAAGTGCACCCGCTGGAAGAAGGCCGGGACGCTGCGAGGGAACAACCGCCCGGCGGGGCGCAACACCGTCAGGTTCAGCGGTCGCTTCCGGCGCAAGGCGCTCAAGCCGGGGCGCTACCGCGGGGTGATCCTGGCGACGGACTCCACCAAGAAGAAGTCGAAGCTGAGGACGGCGAAGTTCCGGATGGTGCGCTAGCGGCGGCGGGCGCGGACCCAGTTCCACTGGAACATCAGGTCGATCCCGCCCAGCGGGTAGCCGTCCACCCGGGGATCGCGCTTGGCGGTGCGGGGCCAGTAGCCGATCAGCTGCGGCGTGCCGGCGGCGAAGCTGCCCAGGGCATTGGTGACCTTCAGCGGCACGGTGCCGCCGCGCTCGAAGCTCAGCGCCAGGCCGTCGGACGAGTGGATGCGGTAGCGCAGCCGCTTGTCGCGCACGTCGTAGACCTTGACGTTGGTCTTCTTGGTGGTGATGCCGTTGGGCTTGAGCCTGAACGGCTTGCTGATGTAGCGGGCGGTGCAGCAGGTGTAGGTGCCGGGCTGGTCGCGGCCGCTAAATGGGTCGACGCGGCTCGAGCCGGTGAGCACGGTCAGCCGCGCGCGGGCGGGGTTGGGCCCCGACTTGATCCGGATCCTGGTGATCCGGCCCGTGCCCGGCGCGATGAAGGTGAAGCGGTTGCGGAACAGGTAGCCGCCGTGGCGATAGGTGCACGAGGACTGGTTGGTCGGCGTGCGCTGGATGCCGAAGGTCCCGCTGACCAGGGCCGTCTCGCAGCCGTAACCGGCGTTGGGCTTGCCCTCGAGCGTGCTGCCGTACCACTTGGCCGAGGCCGGAGGGGCCAGGACCACGACGGCGGTCAGGAGTAGGACGGCCGCGAGGACTGGGCGACGCACGCGGCGAGCCTACTAGGAGCCCAGCTCCGCCTTCAGCGCCTCGATCTCTCGGCGCAGCGCCTGCACCTCGGCCTCGACCCGCTCCAGGCGGTCGGGCGCCGGGGCGGACGCGGCCGGCGGCGCGGCTTCCGCCTGGTCCTCCTGACCTCCCAGCAGCTGCTGGTAGCGCTGCTCCTTCTGGCCGGGCCGGCGGTCCAGCGGGCGGACCAGCTTGCGGTCGATCAGGGCCAGGAGCGTGTCCTCCACGGCGGCCAGGTCGGTGAACGGGTGGAGCCGGTCGGTGCGCTGCTTGAGCTCGCCCGGCGTCTGTGGCCCGCGCAGCATCAGCACGCACAGCACGGCCAGCTCGGGCTCGGTGGCGGGCAGCTCGCGGTCCAGCAGCTGGCGGTACTTGCGCGCGCGGCTCCCGGCGCCGCTGGCCAGGCGGGTCCAGCGGCGCCGGCCCAGCTGCTCCAGCGCGTCCAGCACGGTGCGGTCGGCGTAGTCCACCACCGGGTGACGGTTGGTGGACTGGTTGCAGGCCAGGCGCAGCGCGTTCACGCTCAGCGGGTAGGCCTCGGGGGTGGTGCGCTGCTTTTCGATCAGGCAGCCCAGCACCCGGAGCTCGGTGGCGTCGGGCTCGATGCTCACGGCCACCATCGTATGCTCCGCGCGTGCCGCGCGAACCCCTGTCGATCGCCCAGGTCACGCCGTACCCCTGGGAGCAGCAGCACGAGGTGAACCACTTCGTGGAGCGGCTCGCGGGCGAGTTGCGCGAGCGCGGCCACCGGGTCGTGATCGTGGCTCCGTCCGACTCGCGCGAGCTGGTGCGTGACGGGCGCGCGCGGGTCAAGGCCATGCGCGGCGGCAACCCGGATGCGCTGTTCGACGGCGAGGTGCTGGCCGTCGGCCAGTCGCTTCCGTTCCGTCGCGGCGGGTCGGTGTCCCTGCCACTGGACGTGTCGCGCACGCTGGAGGACCTGCTGGAGAACGCCGTCCTTGACGTGGTGCACGTGCACGAGCCGTTCGCGCCCAGCGCGTCCTCGGCCGCGCTGCGGCACTCGCGGGCGCTGAACGTTGGCACGTTCCACTCCCCCACCGAGCGGTTCGTGTCGACCCAGGTGGCGCGGCCGCTGGTGGAGTTGCTGTTCGGCCGCCTGGACGGCCGCAGCGCCAGCTTCGCCTCAACGCGCGACCTGGTCGAGCGCTTCTTCCCCGGCACCTACGAGGTGATCCGGCCGGGGGCGGACCTGCTGGAGCGCCGGCGCGACGGCGGCCCGCCGCACATCCTGTTCCCGGTGCGCGAGGAGCGCGGGGCGCTGCGGATCTTCCTGCGGGCTCTGCGGCGGATGGAGACGGAAAACGACTGGCGCGCCACGATCTGGTTCCCCGACGCGGCCGGCACGGCGTCGCCGCCCGCGCTGTCGCGCAGGCTGCGCGACCGGGTCCGGTTCGCCGGCCCCGCGGACGGCGACGAGGCCTCCCACCTGGGCGCCGCCGACATCGTGGTAGCGGCCTCCGCGGGCACGGCGCCGGCACCGCAGCTGCTGCTGCGCGCCCTGGGCGCGGGCGCGGTCCCGGTTGCCTCGCAGCTGCCGCGCTACGCGGAGTCGCTGGACGATGGCGAGCTGGGGCTGCTGTTCGAGCCGCGCGACGTCCTGACCCTGGGCGCCCAGCTGGACCGCCTGGTGGGCGACCCCGAGCTGCTGGCCCGGTTCGCCGACCGCGTCGAGAAGGCGCGGCCGGGGCTGGCCTGGAGCGGGGTGGCCGACCGAATCGACGACCTGTACGAGGGCATCGCCGGCCGCCGCCACGATCCCACCGGCAAGCCGACCGTGCGCAAGCGGGTGGCCGAGCGGGAGCTGATCTCGGTGGACCTGCACATGCACACCGACCACAGCTCGGACTGCGCCACCCCCACCGACCAGCTGCTGACCGCCGCGCGCGACGCCGGCCTGGGCGCCATCGCCGTGACCGACCACAACGAAGTCTCGGGGGCGCACGAGGCACGCGAGAAGGCCGACCGCTACGGCGTCAAGGTGATCGTGGCCGAGGAGGTCAAGACCGCCGACCAGGGCGAGGTGATCGGCCTGTTCATCGAGGACAAGATCCCGCGCGGGATGACACTGCAGGAGACCATCGCCGCCATCCGTGATCAGGGCGGGCTGGTGTACGTGCCGCATCCGTTCGACCGCATGCACTCCGTTCCCGACTACGAGCACCTGCTGGACGTGGTCGAGGAGATCGACGCGATCGAGGTGTTCAACCCCCGGGTGGCCTTCTCGTCGTTCAACGAGGAGGCCGAGCGGTTCGCCGCCAAGTACCGGATCGTCGCCGGCGCCGGATCGGACTCGCACGTGGCGGCCGGCCTGGGGTCGGTGAAGATCCGCATGCGCGACTTCGACGGGCCCGAGGAGTTCCTCGAGTCGCTGCGCGACGCCGACATCGTGCGCAAGAAGACCAGCCTGCTCTACGTCCAGGCGCTGAAGTTCATCCAGACCAAGGCCACACCGGAGAACGCGAGGCGGCGCACGGCCCGTCCGGGGGCGGGTCAGACGCGCGCCGACGCAGGCAAGGACTGATGCAGCGAAAAGGAACCACGGGCGCCCCGTCCAATCCTCCCGTCCAGGTGCCTGCCACAGACGACGAGATCCGGGAGAAGTACCTCGAGCGCGCGATCCGCGAGCTGAACCAGCTGACGCGGGCGGCGCAGGAGTGCGAGCACTGCCCGCGCGGCAGCATGATGCCCGTGCTGGGCTCGGGCCACCCGCAGGCCGACGTGTTCATGCTCAAGTTCGCACCGCGGCCCTCGGAGATCGAGGAGGGGGTGGCCTTCTACGGCCGGGCCGGCAGCGCGCTGATGAAGAGCTTCAAGCGCCTGGGCATCGACCCGCTGGCCGTCTACGGCACCGTGTTCGTGAAGTGCCCGGTGCCCGACACCGACATGTCGGCCCCCGAGTGCCGCGCGCGCGTGCTCGACGAGATGGCCGTGGTGCAGCCCCGGATCGTGGTGGTCATGGGACCCGAGGCGCTGGAGGAGCTGAACGGCCTGGGGGTTCCGCTGGGCGCGGAGGTCGAGGCCGACCCGGGCGCGATCCAGAAGCTGACGCCCAGCTGCGACGCGCTGTACGTGCCGGACATCGACGCCTCGCTGGACGACGAGTCCGCCAAGCGCGAGTTCTGGCGCGCGTTCCGGTCGCTGGGCGACTGGTACGCGGACTTCCCTCCGTACTGACTAGCGCTTCACGCCCAGCGGGACCAGCGCGCCGGTGGCCGTGACCTCGAAGACGGCCATCGTGTTCCGGCCCTGGCGCAGGGCCGACTCGGGCACCGTGATCGAGAACCACTCGGCGGCCTGCGTGTCGATGTGGAAGCTGCGGCCCACCGCGGCCACGCGCCCGTTGACCGTGACCGCCAGGTCGCGGCCGCCGCTGGTCGAGCCGTTGGCGATCCAGCCCGCGGCCAGGGCGGGCGACTCACGGCCGGCCAGGTCGACGTCGCTTAGGGAGCGGGGCGCCATGAAGTGCGCCACCGGGCGGCCGGGCTCGGTCGGCCCGGCCGGGTTGGGCACCTCCCGGCCGAGGAGGCCGGGATTGGGGCCGATGTGGAACACGCCCGCCCAGGGGCCGGTACCGAACAGCGCGGCACGCCGGACGCGGTCGGCCTGCCGGCGCATCTCCATCTCGCGGGCCGGGACCGTGATCGTGCCGTGCAGGTCCCGCCGGGCGATCACCACGCCGCCGCGGCGGGCCGCCTCGCGTCCGAACGCGTCACTCCCGTCCACCCGCCACGGGAGGCGGCGACCGAGGAGCCTTGCCACCGTGGGAACCACGTCCACGGTGCGGGCGTAGGCGCCCAGGACCCGGCCCGTGGTCTGGCCCGGTCGCTTGATGAACAGCGGCACCGGCGCGATCTCGTGGACGTTCTCCTGGGTGACCTCGCGCCGGTCGCGCGCGCCGACCCGGAAGGACATGCCGTGATCGGCGGCCACGACCACGAGCGCGCGCCGCCACTGGCCGCTGCGCTTGATCATGCGGACCATGCGGCCGACCTCCCGGTCCACGAACCCGGCCTGGAGCAGGTGCCGCTGCTCCAGGTGCCGGGTCAGGAACGGGTCGCCGAACCCGGCGGGGGCGGCGATCTCGGGGAAGGAGCCCACGCGCGGCCCGGTTCGGCGCCGGCCCGACGGCAGGTACACCCACGGCCCGTGCGGCAGCAGCGAGTGGTGGAAGACGAACGTCCCCCGGCGCAGGCCGGACAGGCCGGTGATCGTCTGCTGCAGCCGCTCCCTGCGCTCGTACAGGCGGTTGAACTCCGGGTTGCCGTAGTGGTCCGGCCGGCCGCACAGCGTTCGCGGGCACACGGTCGTGGCCTCCTCACGAGCGCGGACCCGGTAGCCGGCGGCGCGCAGGAACCCGAAGATCGAGTCGGGGTGCGAGCGGTAGTTGGGGGCGCTCAGCGTGGCCGGGAGGCGGCCGGTGAGCATCGCGGGAACCGCCTGCTGGGTCGCGTCATGCACCGATGCGGCGTTGGGGAACCACGTCGACTCGCGCTGGAGCGCCGCGAAGCCCGGGAACCGCACCGAATCGATGCTCCCGTCCGGGCGCTGGATGTCCGCCAGCGGGAACTCGTCCAGCAGCAGCATCACTACCGGCGGCCGTTTCGGGGTCGCGGCGTGCGCGGGCGTCGCTGCGGCGAGCGCGATCAGCGCCGCGAACAACAGGCGGCGCATCCGGTGTGCGGAGGCGTGGGAGGGCATGCGGGCGCGTGACCGGCGGCGGACCCTACCCGCGCGACCCGCCCAGCGGCGTCAGCCGCAGGTCCGGCTCAACCGCGTACAGGGCCATGGCGTTGCGGCCCCGGCGCAGCGCCGAGGGGGGAAGGTTGAGCGCGAACCACTCGGCGTTCCTGCCCGCGAGGTGGAAGCTGCGGCCCACGGCGGCGACGCGGCCGTTCACGGCCAGCGCGATGTCGCGCCCGCCGGCCAGCGAGCCGGGCTCCAGCCACCCGGCGGCCAGGGTGGGCACCTCGGCTGCCCTGGGGTCCACCCGGCGCAGGTCTCCCGGCACCGCGAATCGGGCGCGGGGCGCGCCGGGCGCCGGCGAGGGGGTGTGCCCGACCCGGCGCCCCAGCAGCGAGCGGTGGGGACCGATCCGGTAGACCCGTGACCAGCGGCCGTTGCCGAACAGGTCGCGCCGGCGCAGCCGGTCCAGCGCGCGCCGGAGCTCCATCTGGGCGGCCGGGACCACGATGTCGCCGGACAGGTCCCGGCGCTGCATCCGTACCTGGCGGCGCGCCTGGGCCGCGCGGCCGAACACGCTGGCGCCGTCCACCCGCCGGCCGAGCGGGCGCCGCAGCAGCCCGGCGATGGTGGGCAGGAGGTCCAGCCCGTTCACGTACGAGCGCGAGATGGCCCCACGCGTCTGGCCCGGGCGCTTGACGAACAGCGGCACGGGCGCCACCTCGTGGATGTTCGAGTCGGTCACCTTTCGCCGGTCGCCGGTTCCCACCTGGAACGAGATCGCCTGGTCGGCCGTGACCACCACCAGCGCGTCCTTCCACTGCCGGGTCTTCTTCAGCCGCGTGACCAGGCGCCCCACCTCGGCGTCGGCGAAGCCGGCCTGGAGCAGGTGGCGCTGCTCGTTGAACTCGGTCAGGAACTGGTCGCCGAAGCCGGCGGGCGACGCGAAGTCGGGCAGCACCCCGTCGCGGTAGCCCGTCCGCGCCTGGCCCGAGGGCAGATAGGCCCACGGCACGTGCGGCAGCACCGAGTGGTGGAAGGTCAGGGTGGGGCGCCTGGTCCGCCGCAGCGAGGCGATGGTGTGGTCCAGGCGCTCCCGCCGGCGGTGGAGGATGTTGTAGTGCGGGTTGCCGTAGCGATCGGCGCGCGGGCACAGCCGCGGCGGGCACACGGTGGTGGCCTCCTCGCGCGAGTGGATCCGGTAGCCCAGCCCGTCCACGTAGGTGAACAGCGAGCGCGGGTGGTTCAGGTAGGTGGGGCTGTTCCGGCCCGGCCTCGGCGCCAGGCCGGTGAGCATCGCCGGCACCGCGAAGTGGGTGCTGTCGTGCACCGCGTTGGCGTTCGGGAACCACGTGGAGCCGCCGGCCAGCGCGGCGAAGCCCGGGAACCGCTCGCGGTCGATACGGCCGTCGGCGCGCTGGATGTCCGCGAGGGGGAACTCGTCCAGGACGACCATGACCACCGGCGGGCGCGCTGGGGCGGCGGCGTGGGCGGGCGCGGGTGTGGCGGCCGCGAGCGCCGTCAGCGCCGCAAGAAGGAGGCGACGCATTCGATGTGCGGGGTCTGCGGGAACATGTCGACCGGGGTGACGGCCTGCAGCTCGTAGCCGGCCTCGACGATCTGCCGGGCGTTGGGGGCCAGGGTCGTGGGGTTGCAGGACACGTAGACGATCTTCTCCGCCTCGACCTCCAGCACGCGCCGCACCACCTTCTGCGACAGCCCGGCCCGGGGCGGGTCGATGACCACCATGTCGGCGCTGCCCTCCTCCTCCAGCAGCGGGCGCATGGCCGTGCGCACGTCGCCCGCGTAGAAGCGGGCGTTGTCCACGCCGTTGGCGCGGGCGTTCTCGATGGCGTCGGCCACGGCGCGCTCGACGCTCTCGACACCGACCACCTCGCGGGCATCGAGCGCCAGGGCCAGCGAGATCGTGCCGATGCCGCAGTAGAGGTCGAACACGCGCTCGCGGCCCGACAGCGCGGCCGCCTCGAGCGCCGTCGCGTACAGCAGCTCGGCCATCTCGGTGTTGGTCTGGAAGAAGGCGTCGGCCGAGATGCCGAAGCGCAGCGTCGTCGGGCCGATCGTGAGCTCCTCGGCCAGCTGCTCCCGGCCCTTGAGCTTGCGTGTCTTGCCGTCGCGGGTGGTCTCGGCCACGCCCGCGGCCTGCGTCCACAGCACCGAGTCGGCTCCGATCGCGGCGGCGAACTCGTCCTGGGCGAAGGCGCCCTGGCTGGTGACCAGGCGCACCTGCAGCTGTCCCGTCCGGCGGCCCTCGCGCACCACCAGGTTGCGCAGGAAGCCACCGTGGTCGCGGCGGTCGTACGCGGTCAGGCCCGCCTCCTGGCACCAGGCCAGCACCTGCGCCCGCAGGGCGTCGACGCGCTCGGAGGCCAGGATGTCGTGGTCGACCGGGTCGATCAGGTCCCAGCGGCCCGGGTGGTGGAAGCCCAGGATCAGGCTGCCGTCGTCGCCGGTGCCGAACGAGTACTCCAGCTTGTTGCGGTAGTGCCACTGCTCGACCGCCGGCACGATCGGCCGCACGGGCGGGTCCTCGAAGTCGCCGAGCCGCGTGAGCGCATCGACCACCTGCTGCTGCTTGGTGGCCAGCTGGATCTCGTACGGGAGCACCTGCCACGGGGCGCCCGGGTGGGGCGCGCGCGGCTCGATCCGGTCGGGGCTGGGCGCCAGCAGCTCGGTCATGCGCGCCTCGGCGAACGAGCGCTTGGCCTTGAAGATCTCCGCCCGCACGCGGTCGCCGGGCACGACACCACGGACGAACACCACGAAGCCCGCCTCGGCACGGCCCACCCCGGCGCCGCCGTGCGCCAGCGAGTCGATCGTGACCTCGACCTCCTCGCCCTTGCGGGGACGGACACGGGTGGTCGCGGGGGCCTCGGACATGGCCCCATGCTGGCAGGGTCGGGGTGGCTACCCGCTAGTCGAGGCGGCCGGCCACGTCGTCCAGCACGGTCTTGCGGTTCGCGTGACGGCGCTCGTAGTCACGCACCTTGCGCAGCTGCGCCGGGCTGAGGTCGCCCAGCCGGGCCTGGACCTGGGTCACGGTCAGGTCGTCGTAGCCGGTGATGGGAAAGCTCGGGCCCAGCCCGGCGGCGCGCCGGGCCTTGTCGGCCTGGGCCAGCACCGGGTCGGCCTTGGCCACGGCCTCGCGGCGGGCCTTGACCGTGGCCTCCTCGACCTGCTTGCGGGCCCGCTTGACGGCGCCCGAGCCGCGCTTGACGGCGCGCTCGTTGCTGTCCTCGATCTGGTCCAGGCCGCGGCCCAGCAACTGCTCGAGGTCGGCCATCACGTCGTTGGTCTGCTTGCGCCCGCGCTCGACCAGGCCGGCGACCAGGTCCTGGGCGTCGTCGGTGGTCACGCGCCCGCGGCTGACGGCGTCGTTGACCGCCTCCTCGATGCGCTCGCGCGTGAGCATCAGCAGGCCCAGCGGGTCGATCAGCCCCTTGGAGATGGCCTCCCGCATCTCGGCCGCGCTGGCGGTCGAGGCCGCGACGGCGTCGGCGCGGCGCTGAGCCGTCTTCTTGGACGTCCCGGACTTGGCCGTGGACTTGCGCTTGGCGGCACCCTTCTTCGCAGCGGCGGAGCGCTTGGCCTGGTTGGCCTTGCGGGTCTGTGCGGCCTTCTTCGCCGCCGTCGAGCGCGACGCCGCCTTGGGCTTCGCCTTGGCCTTCGTCTTGGCCGACGAGCCGGACTTCGAGGACGCCTTCGCCGACGATCCCCCCGAACCACTCTTGCGCTGACTGCTGCGACGCTGCTGGGCCATACCTCTCCTCAATGAGTTGGCTTGCTGGCGGGGACTATCGCATCTCGAAGCCGGCGGCGACGAGGGCGTGGTCGGACAACCTGAGCACCCGGCCCGCGCCGGCCGGGAGCTCGCGCGCGGACGCGGGCAGCGCGCGCGGGGGCTCGGCCACACCGAGGCCCCGCGCCAGGAGGTGGTCGATCTCCCCTGGACCGGTCGGCGGTGCCAGGCCGTGACGGCGTTCGAGCTCGGCGAACGCCTGCGAGTGCCGGCGAGGGCGCAGGTTCAGGTCGCCGCCGAACACCAGCGGAAGATCGCCGGCGAAGGCCACGGCGCGGTCCGCGGCGCGCAGCACCTCGTCCGTGCCCTGCCCCGTCGGGGGGACCGACAGGTGCATGCACGCCACCACCAGCCGGGCGCCTGTCGGCAGCCGGACGTGCGCCAGCAGCATCGCCCGCCGCTCGGGCCGGCGGGCCAGCTCCACCGCCTCGGTGGCCTCGATCACACCCGGCGAGCGCACCAGGATCATGTTCGAACCGCCCTCGCCGGAGGCGATCAGGTCCGGGTTCAGGCGGGCGGCCAGCCCGCGGAGCGCGCCGAGCTCGTTGCGGGAGGTCGGCGCCAGCGCGCCGTCGGCCCGGCAGCGCTCGCGCAGCGCCGCCAGCCAGCGCGGAGGTGCCTCCTGGAGCAGCACGACGTCCCAGTCCGCGCGGTCCAGGGTGGCCGCGAACTCCGCACGCAGCGGCCGGTTGACCTGCACGTGGGTGGCGTTTCGCTCGGTAACCCGCAGCAGCCGCGAGCGCCACGTGAACAGCGCCGGGTCGGGCGGATGGTCGCGGCCGTGGAACAGGTTCCAGGTGACGGTACGTACGATGCCGGGGTGACTCGTCATTTCCTGACCGGGGAGGAGGTTACGGCCGAGGAGCTGGCGGCCCTGCTGGACCGTGCCCTGGAGCTCAAGGCCGACCGCGGGGCCTCGGACGCGCTGGCGCGCCGCAGCGTGGCCCTGATCTTCGAGCAGCCGTCCACCCGCACGCGCGTCTCGTTCGAGGTCGGCGTCTCGGAGATGGGCGGCTACCCGCTGGTGCTGCGCGAGGGCGAGATGCAGATGTCCCGCGGCGAGTCGATCCACGACACCGCCCAGGTGCTCTCGCGGTTCGTGTCGGCCATCGGGGTGCGCACGGTGCCCCACGCCGACGTGGCCGGTCTGGCCGAGGCCGCGACGGTGCCCGTGTTCAACATGCTCACCGGAGGGCACCACCCCTGTCAGGCGCTGGCCGACCTGCTGACGCTGCGTGAGCGCTTCGGCCAGCTGGACGGCCTGAAGCTGGCCTACGTGGGCGACGGCAACAACGTGGCCCACTCGCTGATGGTGCTTGGCGCCAAGGCCGGCCTGGAGGTGGCGGTGGCCACCCCGGCCGAGCTGGCCCCCGATCCACTGGTGGCCCAGGTGGCGGGCGCCCAGGCCACCGGGTCGGGATCGGTGCTGCTGACCCAGGACCCGGCCACGGCCGTGGCCGGCGCGGCGGCGGTGTACGCGGACGTGTGGGTGAGCATGGGCGACCAGGACGCCGACGAGCGCCGGCGGCTGCTGGAGCCCTACCGGCTGGACGACGCCCTGCTGGCCGGCGCGCGCGAGGACGCCATCGCCCTGCACTGCCTGCCCGCGCACCCGGGTGAGGAGATCACCGAGGAGGTGCTCTACGGCCCGCGCTCGGCGGTGTTCGACCAGGCCGAGAACCGCCTCCACGCGCAGAAGGCGTTGCTCGAACTACTGGTGCAGGCGTAGGCTCTGCCGTATGAACCGCCTCCTGACACTTCTGGTGGCGTGCCTGGTGCTGGTGTTCGTGGCCGGGTGCGGGGATGACGACTCGGATTCGTCCGGCGGTGGTGGCGGTGACAGCGGCGGCGAGGCCAAGAAGGAGCCCGCCGAGCCCTCGGGAGGCAGCAAGGCGCCCGCCGGCAAGCCCGACGTGACCGTGGACATGAAGGACATCAAGTTCGTGCCCGCCGCGGTGACCGTCAAGAAGGGCGGCACGATCCTCTGGAAGAACTCCGACCAGGTCCCGCACAACGTGACCAAGGAGGACGGTCCCGGGCCGGACTTCAAGTCCGACACGATCGACCCGGGTGGGGACTACAGCCAGAAGTTCGGCGCCGCGGGCAAGATCGGGTACGTCTGCACGATCCACCCGAACCAGACCGGCACGATCACCGTCAAATAGCCGCGGCGGCCTGCTGACGGGCGTCCTCGCGGGCCTTCTCGCGGGCCTCCCGGCGGGTCGCCTCGTCCAGCTCCGCCTGTTCGCGCGGCTGGGACCGGTCCAGCTTGGCCTCGGCGCGCCGGCGCGCGTCGGCCTTGGCGCGGTCGCGGGCGTCACGGCGGGCACGGCGGCGGGCCTCCGGGCCGCCGCGGCGCTGCGCCCGGCGCTGGGCGCGGCGCTTGGCCTCGATGGACGCGTTGAACCCGGCCTCGTCGCGGTCGCTGTCGTAGGCGCAGGCCCGGGCGCGGACCGGCACCGTCACGGCGCCGTTGCCGCCGGCCGAGACCACGGCCTGGACCACCAGGGTGCGGCGCCCCCCGGCGGTGGCGGTCACGGTGACCTTGCCGCCGTCGGGCGTGGCCTCCGTGGCGGTCACGCTGGCGCGCGAGCTGATCGGCCGGCGCGCC
>DASQLM010000192.1:0-7413 GCA_035630015.1 Thermoleophilaceae bacterium
CCGTTGCCGCCGGCCGAGACCACGGCCTGGACCACCAGGGTGCGGCGCCCCCCGGCGGTGGCGGTCACGGTGACCTTGCCGCCGTCGGGCGTGGCCTCCGTGGCGGTCACGCTGGCGCGCGAGCTGATCGGCCGGCGCGCCTCGTAGCGCTGGCGCGAGCGGGCCTGACGGCGGACCACGGCCTTGGCCGCCTCGGTGCGGCACACGCGCACCTGGGGGCCGTCGGCCGGATCGCCCTCGCTCCTGTGGACCAGAAGCGCGGCCACGCCGACCAGCACGCCGAGGCCGGTCAGCGCCAGGCCCAGCGACGGCCGTGCGGCCGCCCGCAGCCGGCGTCCGGGGCCGCTGGGGCTCACCGCCGCAGACCGAACCCGCGCAGCAGGAACAGCGCGGCCTCGCCCAGACCGCCGCGCTGGGGCAGCAGGCCCAGCTGGGTGGCGGCCTCGTACAGGTCGAAGAACCCGCGCGCGCGGCGCACCAGGCCGTCCGACAACTCCACGTAGTGGAGCCCGTGCAGGGACAGCTCCTTCTCGGTGGGGGGCAGCGGCCCGTACTCACCCAGATGGGTGCCGTCGAGGCGCCAGGGAAAGCAGGCGTGGCCCCCGCGCTCCAGTGCGGCCGCGGTGCGATCCACGCTGGCGTCGGGAAACACCTTGATCAGGGTCGAGCCGTGATCGGCGACCGCGGCGGGACCCGCCAGCGGGGCGACCGTGAGCGGGTCCTCGTAGTGCACGTCGGGTGTGCAGCAGTCGGCGAACGAGCCCTGGCCCGTCCACGCGGCCGCCCACCGCTCGGCCAGGGCGTCGAGGGCGCCCCGCTCGAGGTCGGTCCCGGCGCTCACGTGAGCTCGGCCACGCCCTCGGCCGGGCTCGAGGCGCGCCCGTAGTCGCGCCGCGGGATCCGGCCCGCGGCCCTGGCCTCGTAGCCGGCCTCGACCGCCTTGCGCATGGCCACCGCCATGGCGCCCGGGTCCTCGGCGCGGGAGACGGCGCTGGCCAGCAGCACCGCATCGCAACCGGCCTCCATGGCAAGCGCGGCGTCCGAGGCCGTGCCGATCCCCGCGTCCAGGATCACCGGCACGCCCGCGTGCTCAACGATCAGCCGCAGGTTGTACGGGTTCAGGATCCCTTGGCCGCTGCCGATCGGCGAGCCCAGCGGCATCACCGCAGCGCAGCCGGCGTCCTCGAGCCGGCGGGCCAGCACCGGGTCGTCGGTGGTGTAGGGCAGCACGGTGAATCCGTCGGCCACCAGCTCCTCGGCGGCCGCCAGCAGCTCCGGCGCGTCGGGCAGCAGCGTGCGGTCGTCGCCGATGACCTCGAGCTTCACCCAGTGGGTGCCCAGCGCCTCCCGCGCCAGCCGGGCGGTGGTGACGGCGTCGCGGGCGGTGAAGCAGCCGGCGGTGTTGGGCAGAACGAAGCAGCCGTGCTCCTCCAGCACGCCCAGCAGCGAGCCGCGGCTGGAGGCGTCTACGCGGCGCATGGCCACCGTGGCCATCTCGGCACCGGAGGCGGCCACCGCCCGGCCAAGGGCGTCCAGGTTGCGAAAGCCGCCCGTGCCCATGATCAGGCGGGATCCGAAGTCACGGTCGGCGATCCGGAGCGCGCTCACGCGGTCATCCTCCCTGAACCGCATGCAGCACCTCGACCTGCTCGCCCTCGGCCAGCTCGCGCACGGCCCATCCGGCGCGGGGCACAACCTCGCCGCCCAGCGCGACCGCGACGCCGCGCCCGTCCTCGGGCGCGCCAGAGGCACGCACGGCGTCCGCCACCGTGGCGCCCGCGGGCAGCTCGCGGTCGCTGCCGTTGATGGCCACGGTGGGCATCAGCCCGCCACCCCGGCGCCCAGCAGGCCGAGCACGCGGTTGGCGGTCAGCGGCGCCAGGAGCACGCCGTTGCGGCCGTGACCGGTGGCCCACACCAGGCCCTCGCGGCGGCCGGCCTCTATCACCGGGCGCCCGTCCGGCGTGCCGGGGCGCAGACCGGCACGCGCCCCCACGAGCTCCAGCTCGGCTACGTCTGGAAGTACCTCCATGGCCGCCTCCAGCAGGCGGAACACGCCGTCGGCCGTGACCGTGGTGTCGAAGCCGCGGTCCTCGGTGGTGGCCCCGATGACCACGCGGCCGTCGGCGCGGCAGACGACGTAACAGCGCGGCGTGCGCACCAGGCGCGAGGCCGGCGGCGCCTGACCGGCGGCCGTCCGCAGCTCCAGCAGCTGGCCCTTGACCGGCCGGACCGCGGGCGCCCCCGGCTCGTCCGCGAACGGGGCGCGGCCCGTCCAGGCGCCACCGGCGACCAGCACGTGCCGGGCTCCGATGCCGTCGCCCGCGGCGGTGCGCAGGCCCGTGACCGCGCCCGGGTCG
Source organism: Thermoleophilaceae bacterium (assembly GCA_035630015.1). Taxonomy (GTDB): domain Bacteria; phylum Actinomycetota; class Thermoleophilia; order Solirubrobacterales; family Thermoleophilaceae; genus JAAYBF01. The sequence goes on from DASQLM010000192.1 coordinate 2,360, forward strand.
CCGGTCAGCTCCACCACCTCCGCACCCTCGAGCAGCTCGCCGCCCTCCTCGGCCAGCGCCGCCGCCAGGGCGGCCACCACCGCGCGCGGCTCGACCTGGCCGTCGTCCGGGGTGCTGATGGCGCCGGCGATGCGCGGCGACAGCCCCGGCTCCAGCGCGCGGGCGGCGGTGGGGGTCAGCCACTCGGCGTCCAGGCCCAGCGTCCGCTGGTACTCGTGCAGGCGGCGCAGCTCGGCGGCGTCGTCGCGATCGGCGGCCACCACCAGGCAGCCCGAGTCGACATAGCCTGCGGGCAGCCCCGAGCGCTCCTCCAGCTCGGCGGCGAACTCGCCCCAGAGGGCGCGGCCCTCCACGTTCAGGGCCAGCAGCTCCTGCTCGCCGAAGTCGGCCTCGGTGACCGGTGCGAGCATGCCCGCGGCCACGCCCGAGGCACCCGCGCCCGGGCGGTCACGCTCGAGGACCAGCACCGACAGGCCGGCCTGGGCCGCGCGCCACGCGCAGGCCAGGCCGATGGCCCCGGCACCCACGACGACCAGGTCGTATGAGGTGCGCTGTGGTGATGTGGCGGTCATTCGCTCTTCCTCCGCCGGGATGAACCGGATCAGGTTCGACGGTCGGCTGACGCCCTCTCAGCCGGCATGGCCGGCTCCCGTTCGCTGGGACCAATCGTACCTGTGGCACGATGACTTCCATGAGCCACGGCGAGGATCGACGCGCGCGGCTGGCACGGGCACGCCTGTACCTGGTGACCGACGCCGGCATCGCCCCGGGGGCCCTGGACGCCGCCCTGGCCGGCGGCGTGGACATGGTCCAGCTGCGCGACCCGGCGCTGGACGACACGGCGCTGCTGGCCACGGCCGCCTCGTTCCGCGCCGCCTGCGACCGCCACGGCGCGCTCCTGTGGATCAACGACCGGCCCGACCTGGCACTGGCCGCCGAGGCCGACGGCGTGCACGTCGGCCAGGACGACGACGCCGTGGCCGCGGTCCGCGAGCGGGTGGGTGACGACGTGCTGATCGGCCTGTCCACCCACGCCCCCGACCAGCTGGAGGCGGGCATCGACGCCGGCGCCGATCAGCTCAGCGTCGGCCCCGTGTGGGAGACGCCCACCAAGCCGGGCCGCCCGGCGGCCGGGCTGGAGTACGTGCGCCACGCGGCCGGGCGCCGCCCGCCCGTGCCCTGGTTCGCCATCGGGGGCATCGACCGGGGCAACGCCGGCGAGGTGGCCGAAGCGGGCGCCGGGCGGATCGTGGTGGTGCGCGCCGTGCGCGATGCCACCGACCCGGGCGCCGCGGCCGCGCAGCTGCGCGCCGCCGTCGAGAGGAGTGGCGTTGGCGCAGCGCAGTAGCCGCAAGAAGCGCAAGGAGCGCCAGCGAACGCGCACCGAGGCCGCCCCCGTGGCGGAGCCCGAGACGGAGGAGCGCGCCTCGGGCAGCGCCGACTTCATGGCCCGCGGCTACGCCCGCGGACGGGCCAGGGACGACGCCGCGCGCGCCGCGCTGGAGCCGCTGGGCCCCGGCGAGCGCCCGGGGGCCGTGACCGTGGCCTTCGTGGTGGCGGTCGTCGCCGCGATCGCCAACCTCGTGGCCCTGGCCATCAACTTCGACTCCGACAAGGGGCCGCAGACCACGTTCACGATCCTGGTCTGCATCCTGCTGGTGGCCATGGCCGCCGGCATGTGGCGGGCCCGCTACTGGGCCGTGCTGGGCATGCAGACGCTGCTGGGCATCACCGTGCTGCTGGCCTCACTGGGGCTGATCTCCGCCGTGAACGTGCCGGCCGCGTTGCTGCTACTGGTGATCATCGTGGCCGCGGGCACGCTGTTCTGGTTCCTGGTCAAGGCGATGGCGCGGATCCAGATGCCCGAGCGGCCCGGCGCGCGCGACTAGCCCCCCGGGTCGAACAGCCGGTCGGCCAGCACCAGCGAGACCACCCGCTCGCCGCCCGGAACGGCGCGCCGCCACGGCCCCTCGCCCTCGATCGGGTGGCCCGGGAAGTCCAGCAGCACGGCCACCAGCTCGTGCGCGTGCACGAGCGTGTGGGGCGGGCTGCGGTAGGTCCCGCCCGCGCTGCCCGTGAGCTGGGCGTTGCGGCGATCGGCGACCTCGACGACGTAGTGGAGCGTGGACACTGCCCGATAGTCTCGCTTGAAATGGCAGAGACCAAGTACGACTGCATCGTGATCGGCACCGGACCCGGCGGCTACGTGGCCGCGATCCGTGCCGCCCAGTTGGGCATGAAGACCGCCGTGGTGGAGAAGGCGGACACGGTCGGCGGCCGCTGCCTGAACGAGGCGTGCATCCCGGCCAAGGCGGTCCTGCGCGTGGCGGACGCGATGAAGGAGGTCCAGGGCGCGAAGAGCTTCGGCATCACCACCGGTGACGTGTCCTTCGACTTCGGCGGCGCCACCAAGCACCGCGACAAGGTGATCAAGACCCTGACCGGCGGCGTGGCGATGCTGTTCAAGAAGAACGGCATCGACGTGATCGAGGGCCACGGCGCGGTCACCGACGACGGCAACGTCAAGGTCGGCGGCTCGTTCGACGGCAGCGAGATCGAGGCCGGCAAGGTCATCCTGGCCACGGGCTCGATCGCCCGCCCGGTCGGCGGGCTGGAGTTCGGCGGGCGGATCGTGGACACCGCCAAGATGTGGCTGACCGCCGAGCAGCCCAAGCGGTTGGCGGTCATCGGCGCCGGCGCCTCCGGCACCGAGGTGGCCTCCGCCTTCGGCCGGCTGGGCACCGACGTGATCCTGCTCGAGGCGCTGGACCAGATCCTGCCGCTTGAGGAGCCGGAGATCGCCAAGGCCACCGCCAAGGAGATCGGCAAGCAGAACGTGAAGATCATCACCGGTGCGAACGTCGAGAACGTGGACGACAGCGGTGACGCGGTGAAGATCGACGTCGGCGGCGAGACCCATGAGGTCGACCTGGTGTGCATCGCCGCCGGGCGCGGCGCCGACGTGGAGGGGCTGGGCCTGGACGACGCCGGCATCGAGACCGACGACCGCGGGCTGATCAAGGTCGACGGCGCCCTTCACACCTCCAGGGAGGGCGTCTACGCCATCGGCGACCTGGTGCCCGGCCCCGCGCTGGCGCACAAGGCCTCCGACGAGGGCGTGATCGCCGTCGAGGACGCCGCCGGGATGGACACCCACCCGATCGACTACGCCTACGTCCCGCGCGTGACGTTCTGCTCGCCCCAGGTGGCCAGCTTCGGCCTGACCGAGGTGCAGGCCAAGGAACAGGGCTACGACGTCGTCGTGGGCAAGGTGCCGATGGGCGCCGTAGGCGCCCCGACCGTGTACGGCGACCGCGGTGGCATGGTCAAGATGATCGGCGACAAGAAGTACGGCGAGATCCTGGGCGCACACATCGTGTCGGCCAAGGCGGCCGAGCTGATCCAGGAGCTGGTGGTCGCCCGGGACCTCGAGGGCGGCTACCCCGAGATCGCCCGCTCGATCCACCCCCACCCGGCGTTCGCCGAGGTGATCCTGGAGGCGGCGCGCGCCACCGATGGCTGGCTCATCCACGGCTGACCAACCGATCTTCTACTACGACCTCGGGTCGCCCTACGCGTACCTGACGGCCGAGCGCATCAACCAGGTGCTCGGGGTGGTCCCGGTGTGGCAGCCGATCCTGCTGGGCGGCATCTGGCAGCAGACAGGGGGCGACTCGTGGGCGCGCACGGACGCGCGCGCGGAGGGCATGGCCGAGATCGAGCGACGCGCCGGGGAGTACGGCATCCAGCGCATCCGCTGGCCCGAGCCGTGGCCCACCAACACGCTCACGGCCATGCGCGTGGCCACCTACGCGCAGCAGGGCGGGCGCGCCGTGGCCTTCTCGCTGGCCGCCTTCCGTCAGGCCTTCGCCGCCGGGCGCGACCTGTCGGAGACCGACAACGTGCTGATAGCCGCCGCGGCCTGCGAGCTGCACCCGCGCGCGGTGCTCAAGGCCGCGGAGACGAAGTCGGTCAAGGACCGGCTGCGGGCGGCGACCGACGAGGCGTACGCCAAGGGGGTGCGCGGGGTCCCCACGGTGGCCGTCGGCGATGAGCTGTTCTACGGCGATGACCGCCTGGAACAGGCGGCGGCCGCCATTCCCTAGGATGCCGCGGATGCGCTTCCGCCCCTTGCTGGCCGCCCTGCTCTGCCTCGCCCTCGTGGGCCTCGTCGCCTGCGGCGAGGAGGAGAGCGGCCTCGGCGAGGGCCAGGAGAAGGCCGCCGAGAAGCAGAAGGACGAGGGCGCGGGCGAGGAGGCCGCTCCCGACGCCGGCGCCGCGGGCGCGAACGTGTCGCGCGAGGCCGCCCAGCGCAGCAAGCCCACGATCAAGGTCCCCGGCGGGCAGGCCCCCGGCCAGCTCGAGATCCGCGACCTGCAGAAGGGCACCGGCGCCACGCTCAAGGCCGGCGACCAGATCGCCGTGAACTACTCGGGCGTGCTGTACAAGAACGGCAAGGAGTTCGACAGCTCGTTCGGCAAGCAGCCGTTCCAATTCCAGCTCGGCGGCGGCATGGTCATCCCCGGATGGGACAAGGGCCTTGAGGGTGCCAAGGTCGGTGCCCGCCGGCAGCTGATCATCCCGCCCGAGGATGCCTACGGCGCCGAGGGCTCACCGCCCACCATCGGCCCCAACGAGCCGCTCGTGTTCGTCATAGACGTGCTCGGCAAGCAGTAAGCCTGCGACGAAACGGGCATCCATGCCCGTTTCGTCAACGTCAACTGACCAACTGCCCTCCCCCCAGGTGTCGGGAGTTCGGTTTGCGGCCGGCTCCCAGTGGCTAGAGTCGACTGCAGATGGCCACCGAGGACGCCACGCGCGGCCGGGGCCCCGAGCACCGGGGCGTTGAGGCCGGGCAGCACCAGCTTCCGAGCCGCGAGACGGCCGAGAAGATCCTGGCCAAGATGCAGCTCATCCGCCGCTTCGAGGAGCGCGCGGGCGAGATGTACGCCAAGGCGAAGATCGGCGGCTTCCTGCACCTGTGCATCGGCGAGGAGGGCACGATCGTGGGCGCCACCCAGGCGCTGCGCGACACCGACTACCTGATGTCGACC
>DASQLM010000193.1:0-6792 GCA_035630015.1 Thermoleophilaceae bacterium
GGCCCGCTGTTCAGCTCGTTCTGCGTGAACCGCGAGATCGTGCCCTTCGTCGTCGGCTTCATCGTCGCGGCGAAGGTGGGCGGCGGCATCGTGGCCGAGCTCGGGGCGATGCGCGTGAACGACGAGATCGCGGCGATGGACGTGATGGGCGTGCCCTCGATCGCGTTCGCGGTGGCCTGCCGGCTGGCGGCGGTGTTCATCGTGCTGCCCATCGCCTACCTCGTGGCGCTCGGCGCCGCGGAGGGCGCGGCCTGGATCGGATCGTACGTCCGGTCGGGCAGCGTGTCGCAGGGCACCTGGGAGTTCGCCTTCTACACGGTCACCGGCGTCACGGACATCTTCTTATCGTTCGTCAAGGGGCTGGTCATGACGTTCGCCGTCGTGCTCGTGGCCCTGTACTTCGGCTACCACGTCACCGGCGGGCCGGTGGAGGTGGGCACCGCCACGGCCCGGTCGATGGCGGTCAACCTGGTGCTGGTCACGGTCCTGAACATGGTCATGACCTTCCTGTTCTGGGGCTTCAACCCGAGGCTGCCGATCGCGTGAGCGGCGTGCGGTCGGCCAGCCCCAGCCGGCAGGCGAGGCGCGCTCTCGCCGTCTCGGCGCTGGTGATCGCGATCACCGCGATCGCGATCGTCATGACCCGCTCGGACGGCGCCACCTACGAGGTCCGGGCCACCTTCGACGACGTCCGCGGCCTGATCGAGGGCGGCGACGTCCGCGCGGGCGCGGTGCCGGTGGGGAAGGTGACCGAGATCGAGATCGGCCCCGGCGAGCGGCCGCTGGTCACGATGGCCATCGACGACGACTTCCGCCTCCACGAGGGAGCCACGGCGGACATCCGGCTGGCCTCGAACGTGGGCGCGGTCAACCGGACCGTGGAGCTCGAGCAGGGCGACGAGGGCGCGCCCCGGCTCCGCGAGGGCGCGCGGCTGCGCGGCAGCCAGACCGACCAGCCCGTGAACTTCGACGAGGTCATGGACTCGCTCACGCCGACCGCCCGCCGGAACATCGCGAACCTGCTCAGCGGGCTCGAGGCGGGCACCCGCGGCCGCGGGCCGGACATCGACCGGACGCTGCGCCACAGCGCGCCGGCGCTGGGCAACACGGCCGCGCTGCTCGCGGAGGTCAACCAGGACGGCCAGGCGCTGCGGACGATCGTCGGCGACGGCGAGCGCGTGGTCTCGAGCCTGGCCTCGCGGCCGGGTGACCTGGGCGCGACGGCCGACCGCCTGGCGGGGCTGCTCAGCGCCACCGCGGCCCGCCGCGCGGAGCTCAGCCAGACCATCCGCCTGCTGGGCCCCTCGCTGGCGGATGGCCGCCGGACCCTGGACGCCATTGCCGCGGCCACACCGGAGCTGCGCCGGCTGGCCGCCGCCGCCGGCCCGGCGATCGACGCGCTGGGCCCGTTTGCCCGGCTGCTGCCGGAAGCCACGCAGGCGGCCGGCCCGCTGGTCGAGCAGACGCGGCTGCTGGTCAAGCGCGGGCCCGCCCTGATCCGGCAGACGCGGCCGATCGCGCGGGCGGCCCTGCCGGTGACCACCAAGCTCGAGCAGGTGGCGCGCGACGCCCTGCCGCTGGCCCGGGTCCTCCAGGTGTACGTGCCCGAGACCGTGGGTGCGTTCCAGAATTTCGGTGCCACAGCGGGCGCGTACGACGCGAACGGCCACCTCCTGAACGTGGCCTCGGGGCTGAACCCGACCCTGCCCGACAGCGTGGCCACCAGCCCGACCCTGGGTCCCGCCGACTGTGCCCGCGGAACGCCGTCGCTCGTCCAGCCGGGTCTGCTGCGCAAGCCGTACATCCGCGCACCGGGCGTGAACGAGTGCCAGCCCTGGACCGACCTGCCGCCCGGGATCCTGACCCCGCTGCCGAAGGACCCGGAATGACCGACGCCGTCGCGCGGGTCATGTTCGTGGTCACGCTGCTGCTCGTCATTCCCACGCTGGGGTACCTCTACCTGTCCTCCCGCCCCTCCCCGGACAAGGGCCAGGTGGTGGCCCAGTTCGAGGACGCCTTCCCGCTGATCGAGGGCATGAACGTCCGCGTCGGCGGCGCGGTCGCCGGATCCGTGGGCAGGATCAACGTCAGCGACGACGGCCTGGCCGAGGTCATGCTGGTGCTCGACGAGGGCGTCGCGCGCCCGCGCGCCGACGCCACCGCTTCGATTCGCCAGCAGGACACGACCGGTGATAGCTACGTGGCCTTCGCGCCCGGGCGGTCGCGCGATCCTCTGAAGAAGGTCGACGGGCGGCCCACGATCGAGTGTTCGGGCGGGGGCAGCCAGCGCTGCCCGCGCACGCTCGTGGCGCCCCGCCTGGACGACCTGCTCAACGCCTTCGGGCCGGCGGAGCGCACCGGCATCAAGCTCACGCTGCAGGAGCTGTCGCGGGCGGTCGACGGGCGCGGCCGGGACCTCAACCGCGCCGCCCTCGACCTGCGCCCCGGGCTGGTGGCGGCCAACCGCGCGCTCGCGGACGTGAACACCCAGAACAAGGCGCTCCGGGACGTGATCGGCGATGCCGAGGCGGTGACCGGCCAGGCTGCGGACCGCCGTCGCGCGCTCGCGCGCTCGATCGAGGCGCTGGAGGCGACGCTGGACGTGACGGCCGCCGAGACGAGCTCGCTGGACCAGGGCCTGCGGCGGCTGCCGGCCACCGTCAGGCGCGGGCGTAGCACCATGGCGTCCCTGCGCCGCACCGCGACGGCGGCGCGCCCGCTGGCCGTGGAGGTGCGCGACGGCGCGCCCCAGCTGGCCACCGCGGTCCGGCGGGCTCCCGGATTCCTGGGCGACCTGCGGTCGTTCCTGGTCCGGGCCCGGCCGACCCTCCAGCTGACCCACCGCCTCCTGCGCGCCGCCGGCCCGACGATCGAGGCCGGCCCCACGCGGGTGGTCACGGGGGCCTTCGACCTGGCCCCGGCGATCTCGAACCTGCTCCGCGGCGTGCTCGGCGAGGACGAGACCATCGAGGTGCTGTTCAACGAGAAGTTCGGGCTCGGGGCCGCGTCGGCCGAGCCCGGCAACCAGCCCGGCTACCCCGCCGAGCACGCGGACCGGCGGTTCATGCGGGTCACGGCCATCCTCAACTGCGAAGGCTTCGGGGGCGAGATCAAGCCGGGCTGCCTGGTCGACCTGCTCAACCTCGCGCGCGCCCGCGCGGCTCGCTCGGGCGGGGACCGCAACCGGCGCACGGCGACGCGCAAGCCCGCCGACCGCGGCGCCGGTGGGGCGGCCCCGGGCGCCCCGCGGCCCACCGCGCCCGCGCCGGCCGCCGGCGCCCCCGCACCCGCGCCTTCGAACCCGGCGCCCACCGCCCCCGCCCAGCCCACCGGGCCCGCGCCGGCGCCCTCGGCCCCGGACGGGCAGACCATCAAGAACCTCCTGGACTACCTGCTCAAATGAGTGTCCGGCCGACACCACGGGCGAAGCGGGGCAGCCGGCTGGTTCGCGGTGCCGACGCCGCGTCCCGGCGGCCGATGTTGCTGGGGGTGCTGGTCCTCGCGGTCGCGGCCTTCCTGCTGGTCGTCGGCTTCCTGGCCACCACCGGCCCCCCGTTCCAGGAGAAGTACCGCCTGCGCGTGACCGTGACCGGGGAGGACCCCGTCCTGCGCACCGGGCAGGCGGTCCGGGTCGGCGGGCGCCTGGCGGGGATCATCAGCGACGTCCAGCCCGACCGCCGCCGCGGATACGCGACGGTCACGGCCAACATCACCAAACCGGGCTTCCGGCCCCTGACCTCGGACACGAAGGCCTACGTCCGGGTCCACTCGATCGTCTACGAGACCTACCTGGAGCTACGCCCGGGCAAGAGCGGCGCCGAGCTGGGCGACGGGAACCGCCTGCGGGCCTCGGCCGCCTCCGGGGTCGATCTGCTGGAGGCGGTCCAGCTGTTCGACCGCAAGGTGCGGCGCGACCTGCGCGGCACCGTGGTGAGCACGGGAATCGGGGTTGCCGGGCGCGGGCGCGCCCTGAACGCGGCCCTGGCCGACACCCCGCCGCTGGCCCGCGACCTGGCGGCACAGCTGGGGGCGGCCACACGCGACGAGGGCGCCCTCGGCCGCATCATCGCCGGCGCCTCACGGACGGCCCGCGGCGCCCGCGGCACGCGACCCGACGACGTGGCGGGGCTGATCACCTCGGCCGACCTGACGCTGGACACCGTCGCGCGCCGGCGCGAGGACCTGCGCCTGGCCATCCGGCGCCTGCCCGCCTTCGAGGGCACCTTCCTGACCGTGGCCCCGGAGGCCGAGCCCCTGCTCGATGACGTGGCCGCGCTCTCGGACGACCTGCGGCCGACCGTCCGGGGCATCAACGCGACCCTGCCCGCGCTCAACGGCCTGCTGGCGAACGGGCGCGTCCTGCGCGTGGACGTTGATCGGCTGGCCGACGCGGCCGACCCGGTACTGCGCCTGGCCCGGCCCGGGGTCTTCGAGCTGTTCCCCGTGATGACCACGCTCCGCCCGCTGAACGCCGACCTGCGCACCCTGCTGACGCGGATCGGCCCGTACCGGACCGAGTACCGCATTCCCGGCCGGCCGGGCCTGCGCAAGGGGACCGGCGAGATATCCCAGGCCGGGAAACGCTTCATCGACGCGACCGACGACCCGGTGGCACGCGGGCTGGCCCCGGGCGCCCCCACCTGGCGGGTGCTGCCGGTGTTCACCCCGCGCCCGTGCCAGAACCCGTTCCCCAAGCCCGGCCAGGCCGGCAAGGACACGATGGCCGGCGGGGCCTGCCGTCCGGGGGGTGGCCGATGAGCCCCACCTACCGGCGGAGGGTGCTCGGCGCCGCGCTGCTCACGGTGATCACCGTGCTGACCCTGTTCGCGGTCGGGCGGCCCTCGAGCCCGTTCGCGGACCGCCACACCTACTACGCGATCTTCGACTCGGTCCACGGCCTCGGGCCGATCGACCGTGACGTGCGCGTGGCCGGCGCCAAGGTCGGGAAGATCGGTGAGGTCGAGCGGCGGGGTGACGACGTACGCGTGGCCCTGGAGCTCGACCAGGACATCACGCTCCACCGCGATGCGACCGCCGCGATGCGGCCCCACACCCTGTTCGAAGGCTCGAACTTCGTGGACCTCTCGCCCGGCAGCCCGAGCGCGCGCACGATGGACGACGGGGCCACCATCCCGCTGGGACGGACGCGCAACTACGTGACGCTGGACAAGGCGCTGCGGGTCCTGCGGCCGGACATCCGCGAGAACCTGCGCACGCTGGCCGAGGTCGGCTCGCGCACGCTGCGGGACGAGGCCGTCGTGGGCCTCCAGCAGACGCTGCGCGGCGCCCCGCCGCTGATGCGGGACCTGGCGCCCGCCACCCGCGCCATGCGCGGGACCGACGGCGACGAGCTGGCCGGGGCGGTCCGCGGGCTCTCGGTCACCGTGGATGCGCTCGAGAGCCGGGAGGAGGACCTGGCACCGCTGGTCAGCCGCACCAACCAGACCGCTGCGGCCCTCACCGTGGACGACGCCCGCCCGCTGGACGCCACGCTCGCGACCTTGCCGCCCACGCTGCGCGAGCTGCGCACATCGGCCCCCGCCCTGACCGGCGTGGTGCAGCGCAGCGAGCGCCTGGCCCGCGGCCTCACGCCCGCGCTCCCCGACCTGACCGCCGGGCTGAAGGAGGGCACCCCGATCGTGCGGCGCACGATCCCCGTCGCGCGCCAGGCCACGCCGCTCGTGCGCGACGCACGGCTGATCGCGTCCCGGCTGGGGCGGGCCCGGCCCGAGCTGGTCGAGATGTTCAAGCTCACGGAGCCCTCGCTGAAGAAGTTCAACTCCCTGTTCGAGCAGTTCAACTCGCCCACCTCGCTCGGCGCGCCGACCGGCGTGGCCCAGCTCGTCGGTGGTGCGTTCTCGGGCTTGGACGCCGTGTTCCGCCCGTACCAGACCGCCGCCCAGGCTCCGACCTCGCCCGGTCACACCGGGCGGCTGGGCACGTACGTCGACCCCAGCGGGCTGACCGGGCTCGTGGGGGCGCTGGGCCTGGGTGGCGCCGCCGCCAAGTCGGCGCGGCGTGGGGTCACCGAGCAGCCGTCGTGTGCCGACGTCAAGGGTGTCGACGCCGACGCCGCGAAGGCCCTGCGGCTGACCGGAGGCTGCCGGTGATCGCGAAGCTGCGCATGCGCGCCAAGCGCTCCCGGCCGGTGCCCTTCGGCAAGTCGATCCTGGCGCTCCAGCTGCTGGCGGCGCTGACCTTCCTGGGCTACACGGCCATCAAGAAGGACGTGCGCGTGCCGCTGATCACCAGCGCGCCGTTCGAGTTCGACGTGGTGCTGCCCGACGCCGAGGGGCTGCAGCCCGTCAAGGAGCCGGCGGTCGGCGTGGCGGGCGCGCCCGCCGGGCGGGTCTCGAAGGTGGAGATCGACCGCGGGCGGGCGCGGGTCACGATGCGCGTCGACGCCGACTTCGAGGGCAAGATCTTCAAGGACGCCACCGCGACGGTCCGGCCGACCAGCGCGCTGCAGACGCTGACCGTGAACATCTCCCCGGGCAACCCCGCGAGCGGCGACCTGAAGGCGGGCGACACGATCCCGCCGTCACGGACCGGGTCGTTCGTGCACGTGGACGAGCTGACCGCGACGCTGGACGCCGACACCCAGGCGCAGGTACAGGTGCTGATCCGCGAGCTGGCCGGCGCGCTGGACGGGCGCGAGCCGGAGCTGCGCCAGATCGTCCGCGAGCTGGGCCGGCTGACCGACGGCGCCACCCCGCTGGCCGGCGCGCTGGCCGACCGGCGGGTGCTGCTCCGGCGCCTGACCGACAACCTCGACGTGATGCTCACGACCCT
>DASQLM010000194.1:0-2950 GCA_035630015.1 Thermoleophilaceae bacterium
GATCGGCACGTGGTCGACGGCCACGAGCGTCTTGCCGGCCTGGATGATGGTCTCGAGCGTGTAGGTGAAGCGCGAGACCACGACCATCTGCAGGGCGGCCTCGCGGTTGTAGGCGCGGAAGCCCGAGGTGGTGTCGGGGACCGTAGTGCCCGAGGCGCGCCGGACCACGGCGCTGCCCAGCCGCTGCAGGCGCTTCTTCAGCGGCGAGAAGTGCTCGATGGTGTCCGTCTCGCGGTCGCCGACGACCATGTCGGCGCGGCGCGCCACGATCGGCTCGACCAGCTTGGGGATGTCGCCCCCGTAGTACTGGTTGTCCGCGTCGGTGTTGACCACCACGTCGGCGCCCAGCTTCAGGCACGCGTCCAAGCCGGCCTGGAACCCGGCCGCCAGGCCCTTGTTGTTGGTGAGCTTCACGATGTGGTCCACACCGTTCGCGCGGGCGACCTCGATCGTGCGGTCGGTGGAGCCGTCGTCGATGACCAGCCACTCCACGATCTCGAACCCCGGAACCTCCCGCGGGAGGTCGCCGAGGGTGGCCGGGAGCTGGGCCTCCTCGTCCTTGCAGGGGATCTGGATGATGAGCTTCACGTCGCGGGGGAGGGTACCCCGTAGCCCCGCTGGGGCTTTACATCCGTGTAAACGGGAACATACTGGCAACATCCTTTGCTACCTTCACCCGCTGTCCTCAACCTTCCCGGTCACGGAGTCAAACTTCTTATGAGCACTGTCATCGCCTATCTCGACGCAGGAACCGGCAGCCAGATCGCGGCCCTCGTGGCCGGCGGTTTCGCCGCGTTCGCCGTCACCGCCAAGATGTACTGGCACCGCATCCTCGTGGCCCTGCACATCCGCAAGCCCGAGGACGAGACCCCGACCGGCGCAGCCGCTGAGGGGCCCGACACCAAGTAGCCGGCGGGCGGGGAGGGCGCGCTACTCGCGACCTCCCCGCCAGCTACCCTTTCGTTCGCGCTGCCCCCGGGCAGCCCGCTGAACGCCCCGGGCCGGTTGCCCGGAACCTCTGAATGACTTCGCCGAGCGACACTTCTCAGGACGCCCTCGTCAACGCCGAGTCGGGGTCCTTCCGCGACCCCGAGAGCCGCATCTTCTACGCCGACGGCGCGGTCTACCGGGCGCTCTCGCCCGATGGCCTGGCCGACTTCGAGGCGCTGAGCGAGTCCAAGCTGTTCGACGCCGCGGTGGCCGATGGCCGCCTCGTCGGCACCGAGCGCGTGCAGGACACCGGCTCGCTGCCGGACCTGCTGGTGCACGAGCGCGCGGGCGTGCTCAAGCACGAGCGGATCCCGTTCGTGTCCTACCCGTACGAGTGGCCGTTCTCGATGCTCAAGGACGCCGCCCTGCTGCAGCTCGACCTGCTGGAGAAGTCGATCAACGAGGGCCTGATCCTCAAGGACGCCTCGTCCTACAACGTCCAGTTCCGCGGCGCGCAGCCCACGTTCGTGGACGTCGGGTCGTTCGAGCGCTGGCGGGAGGGCGAGGGCTGGGTCGGCTACCGCCAGTTCTGCATGCTGTTCCTCTACCCGCTGATGCTGCAGGCGCACAAGGACGTGCCCTTCCAGGGTCTGCTTCGCGGCCAGATCGACGGCATCAGCCCGCAGCAGATGCGCAACCTCTCGAGCTTCCGCGACCGCTTCCGCAAGGGCTACCCCAGCAACGTCTTCATCCACGCGCGGCTCGAGGCCAAGTACGCCGACCGGGCCAGCGAGGTCAAGGGCGAGATGAAGCGGGCGAACATCAAGAAGGAGATCCTGCTCGCCCAGGTCAACAAGATGCGCAAGGTCGTCGGCGGCCTGGAATGGAACCCGCCGCAGGGCGTGTGGGTGGCCTACGGCGAGCGCAACAGCTACACGGACTCCGACGCCGAGCGCAAGGACGAGTTCGTGCGCGAGGTGTCCACGAGCCAGCGCTGGCCGCTGACCTGGGACATCGGCGCGAACAACGGCCGCTACTCGCGCATCGCCGCCGAGGGCTCGGACTACGTGCTGGCGCTGGACGCAGACCAGGGCCCGATGGAGCTGCTCTACCGCGGCCTTCGCGACGAGGGCGCCCAGAACATCCTGACGCTGACCATGAACCTGGCCGACCAGTCGCCGAACCTGGGCTGGCGCGGTGCGGAGCGCAAGGACCTGGCCGGCCGCGGCAAGCCCGACCTGGTGCTGGCCCTGGCGCTGATTCACCACACCACCGTCACCGCCAACGTGCCGATCGCCGAGTTCGTGGACTGGCTGGCCTCGCTGGGCACCTCGCTGGTCATCGAGTTCCCCACCCGTGAGGACCCGATGGTCAAGAAGCTGCTCAGCGGCAAGCGCGAGGGCCTGCACCCCGACTACGAGCGCGGCAACTTCGAGAGCGTGCTGGCCGGCGCCTTCGACGTCGAGCGCCGCGAGCGGCTGGCGTCCGGCACCCGGCTGCTGTACTTCGCCCGTCCCAAGGGCAGCGGCTCGCCGATCGATCTGACGGCGAACGAGGGTTGATGAGCGGCCGCGAGGCCGCTGCCTCGGAAGGTTCCGAGGCTCCCAAGCACGCCGGCGCCGGGCTCCAGGCCACGTCGCTGCCGTGGGCGTTCCTGCACCTCGCCGTGCTGACCGCGTTCGCGCTCGGCCAGCCGCTGTTCGACCTGCTGGGCAAGAACCCCGAGTTCTTCGCCGCCCGCGGCTCCACGGCCGGTGACATCGTCACCTTCGCCCTGCTGGTGGTGGTCGGCCCGCCGCTGATCGGCGTGCTGATCGAGTTCCTGGTCGGCCTTGCCTCCAAGCCGGCGCGCCAGGTCGTGCACCTGGCGTTCATCGTTCTGCTCACGGCGCTCGGCGTGATCCAGTTCCTCAAGGACTCGTTCAGCAGCACGCTCATCCTGATCGTGCTGTCGCTGGCGGTCGGTGGCCTGCTGGCGTTCGGCTACTCGCGCGCCGAGCCGGTGCGCTCGTTCCTGAGC
>DASQLM010000195.1:0-2938 GCA_035630015.1 Thermoleophilaceae bacterium
CGGCGCTGGTGCGCGAGTCCGACCAGGAGAGCCGCAACCTGTTCCGCACGCTCTCCGCCCCGGCCGACGCCAGCGACGTGCAGGTCCAGAACCAGCTCAACACCTTCAGCGGCCAGGCCGAGCAGCTGGTCGAGCGCGCCGGCGCGCTGGACACCCCCGATGACCTCAAGAGCGCCCAGTCCTACCTGGACGAGACGCTGGAGTTCCGCCGCGACGGGGTCAAGTCGATCGCCACCCAGCTCCCGGCCGCCAGCGCGGACCAGGGAGACCGCGGCCGCGGCATCCAGCAGGTCGCGGCCAGCATGCAGAACTTCCTGACCAGCGACGTGCTCTACCAGACCCGTTTCTCGCCCACCCTGAGGAAGGCCCTGGAGGCCGAGGACCTGGGCGGCGAGCAGGTGCCGCGCAGCCGCTTCCTGCCCGAGCCCGACTGGGTGGTGCCCGCCACCGTGGCCGACCGCGTGCCCAAGCTGGGCGGCAGCGGCGGCAGCGACAAGGACGCGGCACCCGGCCTGCATGGAACGGGCGTGGCCTCGGCCACCCTGGGCGGCCAGACCCTGAATCCCGGCGGCGCCGCGGCCAACATCCCGCTGTCGGACGACCTGACGCTGACCGTCCAGGTGGCCAACCAGGGCGAGAACACCGAAGAGGACGTGCGCGTGGCGGTCACGATCGGGCGCGGCGGCGACGCGGTCAAGGCCGAGAAGGTGCTGGACACCATTGCCGCCGGCGAGACGAAGCCCGTCGAGATCCCCATCACCGAGCAGCCCCCGACCGGCCAGAACGTGCCGATCACCGTGACGGTGGCGAAGGTGCCGGGCGAGGAGAAGCTCGACAACAACAAGGCCTCCTACTCGGCGATCTTCACCCGCTGAGCCGCCACTCCGGCGAGTAGGCTGCGACCCGTGGACGGACTGAACTCGACCGAGGGGATCGTGGCCCTGGCCGCGGCCGGCACGGCGCTGGTGGCGCTGGTCCTGGCCATCGTGCTGGCCGTGAAGCTGCGCCGCCTGCGCGCCGGGCAGCGGCGCGTGCTCGGCGACTCCGGCGAGCTGGACCTGGTCGAGCACGCCGCCCGCCTCGAGCAGGGGTTCATCGCGCTCCGCGACTGGGTCGAGGAGACCGCGCAGGGCATCGAACGGCGCATGGGCGAGGCCGAGGAGCGCATCGACGGCTGCGTGACCTACCGGTCGCTGATCCGCTACGACGCCTACGGCGAGATGTCCGGTCGCCAGTCCAGCTCGATCGCGCTGCTGGACTCCCACCGCTCGGGCGTGGTCATGTCGTCGATCCTGCACCGCGAGAACGCACGCGTGTACGTCAAGCAGGTGCACGAGGGCGCCTCGGAGCTGGAGCTGTCGCCGGAGGAGCAGGAGGCGGTGACCGCCGCGCTGGAGCGCCGGCCGCCCCAGCCGGTCGACTCGCAGTGACCACGGTGGCCTACCTCGGGCCGCCCGGCACGCACACCGAGGAGGCGCTGCTGGCGTCGGCCCCCGGGCCGGTGGAGCGCGAGCCCCGTGCCACGCTGCACGAGACCGTCATGGCCGTGCAGCTGGGCCAGACCGACCGCGCGGTCGTGCCCATCGAGAACTCGCTGGAGGGCGGCGTGGCGGCCACCCTGGACGCCCTGGCCGGGCCCGCCGACCGGGTCCGGATCGTGGCCGAGGTGGTGCACCCCATCCACCACAACCTGATCGGGCGCCCCGGCACCCGGATCGCCGACGTGCGCAAGGTGCTGTCGATCCCGCACGCCACGGGCCAGTGCGCCCGCTTCCTGGAGGCCAGCCTGCCGGACGCCGAGCGTCTGGCCGTGGCCTCGACCGCGGAGGCCGTGCGCGTGGTCAGCGAGTCCGGCGAGCCCTGGGCCGCCCTTGGTTCCGCCCTGGCCGCCGAGGTCTACGGCTGCGAGGTGCTGGCCGCGGACGTGGAGGACCGCGACGACAACCGGACCCGGTTCGTCTGGCTGGCACCCGCCGAGGGCGCCGAGGCGCCGACGGCCGGCGCGGCCACGACCTCGGTCGTGTTCTGGGGCTTCAACGACGAGTCCCCGGGCGCCCTGGTCTCGGTCCTGGGCGAGTTGTCCAGCCGCCAGATCAACCTCACCCGGATCGAGTCGCGGCCGCGGCGGGTGCGCCTCGGCCACTACATGTTCTTCGCCGATCTGGACGGCTCGACCGCCGACCCGCACGTGGCCGAGGCGCTGGCGGCCCTCGAGGCGCGCGTGCACGAGCTCCGGCTGCTCGGCTCCTATCCCAGCGGGCCGGACCGGAGCCCTCGCTGACGCGTCCTCTAGAATCTCGTCACCGTGACGGCCCGCTACGAAGCGGTTGCAGCACCGGAGGCCGGGCCAGTCCCAGTCCCTGTCGGTGCGCTGCCCGCCGGCCGGAACGGGCAGCGCGGTGGATCCACCGGTCGGGTGCTCGTGCTGAACGCCTCCTATGAGCCCATCAACGTCTGCACCGTCCGCCGCGCCGCGGTGCTCGTGCTGAAGGAGCGCGCCGAGATCCTGGAGCGGTCCGAGTGGTCGCTACACGCCGAGTCGATGACGCTGCCGCGGCCGATGGTCATCCGGCTGACCACCTACGTGCGCATCCCGCGCGACGCGCACCGCCGCAAGATCACCCGCCGCGCGGTCTTCGCCCGTGACGAGTGGACGTGCCAGTACTGCGGCCAGGAGCGCGGCAACCTGACCGTCGACCACGTGATCCCGCGCTCCAAGGGCGGCGACTCGGGCTGGGAGAACATCGTCACCTGCTGCGCCCCGTGCAACCGCCGCAAGGGCGACCGGCTGCCGCGGCAGGCCAACATGGTCCCGCGCACGAAGCCGCGCGCGCCCGGCTCCACCGTCTTCATACACGTGGCCGCGCCCGTGATTCCGAAGGCGTGGGAGCGGTACCTCTCGACGGCGGCCTGACGTGCCCGTGGTGGACGTCGAGGA
>DASQLM010000196.1:0-20042 GCA_035630015.1 Thermoleophilaceae bacterium
CGGCGCCTTCGTGATCGACCCCAAGGAGCCGCGGGAGCAGGCCGACGAGCTGATCATGGTCATGAACGGCTTCGACACCAACTTCGACCGCGAGAACGAGATCTACGCGGTCAACACCGTCGCCTTCGCCTACCAGGAGGACCCGATCCGGGTCAGGCGCGGCGAGCTGGTGCGGATGTACATCGTGAACACGCTCGAGTTCGACCTGATCAACTCGTTCCACCTGCATGCCAACTTCTTCGACTGGTACCCCACGGGGACCAGGCGCGAGGCGCGCGACTTCACCGACACGGTCACGCTGGGACAGGGCGAGCGGGGCATCGCCGAGGTGCGGTTCCCGTTCACGGGCAAGTACATGTTCCACGCCCACGTGTCGGAGTTCGCGGAGCTGGGCTGGATGGGCTTCATCGAGGTAGTGGACTGATGCAGGGCGCGGGACAGGCCACGCTGCGCCGGCCGTCGCCCTGGCTGGCGGGGTTGCTCCCGCTGGTCGTGCTGGGGGCCGCGATCGCAGCGTTCATCGCCTTCGGCGCGCCCGGGCTGGACCGCAACGGGATCCCGGTCGAGGAGCTCAGCGCGGAGAAGACCACGCTCAAGCCCGGCACGATCGAGGTGGCCGTGCGCAACGACGGCCCCGACCCCGTGTCGGTCCGCCAGGTGCTGGTCAACGACTCGTTCGCCCGCTTCACCCAGTCCGACCCCGAGGTCGGCCGGCTCGGCGGGGGCAAGATCACGGTGGACTACCCCTGGATCGAGGGCGAGGCCTACACGGTCACGCTGCTGACCTCGACCGGGGGCACGGTCGACGCGGTGGTCGACGTGGCCACCGAGACTCCCGGCACCGACCTGGGCTTCTTCGGGCTGATGGCGCTGGTGGGCCTGTACGTGGGGGTGGTGCCGGTGGCCATCGGGATGCTGTGGCTGCCGTGGGTGCGCAGCATCGACTTCAAGTACGTGCGCTTCCTGCTGGCCGTGACCCTGGGGCTGCTGGCCTTCCTGGGCATCGACGCGCTGCTCGAGGGCACCGAGTTCGCGGGGCAGGGGGCCCAGGCGTTCGGGGGCGCCTCGCTGGTCTACCTGGGGGCGGTGGTGGCTTATCTGGCCCTGACCGGCGTGGACGCGCGTCTGCGCCGGGGCGACGGCGACGCGGCCGGGGCGGGGGCCTGGCGGCTGGCGTTCCTGGTGGCGCTGGGCATCGGGCTGCACAACCTCGGCGAGGGCCTGGCCATCGGCTCGGCGTACGCCATCGGCTCGCTGGCGCTGGGCGCCAGCCTCATCGTGGGCTTCGCGCTGCACAACACCACCGAGGGGCTGGCCATCGTCGCGCCGGTCGCGCGCGGGGGCGAGACGTCGGGAGGCTCGCTGCGGCGCCTGCTGGCGCTGGGAGGGCTGGCCGGGCTCCCCGCCGTGGCGGGCGCGTGGCTGGGCGCATCGGCACTGAACACCAGCCTCGCGGCGTTCATGTTCGGCCTCGGCGCGGGGGCGATCGCCCAGGTGATCGTGCAGATCGCGCCCTCGGTGCGCGACGAGCAGGGCCGCCTGGCGAACCCCGTGGCCGTCGGAGGCGTGATAGTAGGACTGGTCCTGATGTACGCCACCGGATTGCTGATCTCGCTGTGACCGAGCTGCGCGAAACCGGCGCGGTGTCCGAGGCGGTGCAAGACTACGCCAAGGCCATCTACTCGCTGCACCGGCGCACCGGCGCGCCGGTGGCCACCTCGGCCCTGGCCGATCGCCTGGACGTGTCGCCGGCGTCGGCGTCGGCGATGCTCAAGCGGCTGACCTCGCTGGGCCTGGTCACCCACCAGCCCTACCGCGGCACCGAGCTCACCGAGGCGGGCCAGCGCGTGGCGCTGGAGGTCATCCGCCACCACCGGCTGCTGGAGCTGTACCTGGCCGAGGCGCTGGGCATGTCGTGGGACCGGGTGCACGCCGAGGCCGAAGTGCTCGAGCACGCCATTTCACCCGAGCTCTCGGAGCTGATCGCCGAGAAGCTGGGCCACCCGACCCACGACCCGCACGGCGACCCCATCCCCACCGCCGACGGCTCCATCGACGAGCAGGTCACGGTGCCGCTGGCCGAGCTCGAGGCCGGGCAGGGGGGCATGTTCACGCGCATCTCGGACTCCGACCCCGAGATGCTGCGGTACCTGTCGGAGCGGGGAATCGCGCCGGGCGACACGCTCGAGGTGCTGGAGCGCCAGCCCTTCGACGGCCCGCTGACGGTGCGCTTCACCTCGGGCGAATACGCCCTGGGCGGGACCCTGGCACGCATGATGCGCGTGGCCCTGGACCGCTGACGGCCACAGCGGGGCGGTGGCTACAGTCCCCGCAGGTGGCCATCGACCTGATCCTCGCGCTGGTGCTCGTCGTGGCCAACGGTGTGTTCGTGGCCACCGAGTTCGCGGTAGCGCGATTACGCCCGACCCAGGTGCACGAGCTCGTCCGTGAACGCCGCCCGGGCGCGAAGTCGGCCCTCCACGCCGTCGAGCACATCGACAGCTACCTCTCGGCCTGCCAGCTGGGCATCACCATCTCCTCCCTGGGCCTCGGAGCCATCGGCGAGCCCGCCTTCCACGACCTGATCGAGCCGGTGCTGGGCGACAGCGCGGAGGTGGCCGGCTTCGGCCTGGCCACGCTGGTGGCGTTCTCGGTCATCACGACCCTGCACGTGGTGCTCGGCGAGCTGGCCCCCAAGAGCGCGGCCATCTCCCGCACCGTCCCCGCCGCGCTGATCCTGGCGCCGATCATGCGCGTCTTCTACATGGCCACGAAGCCGCTGGTGGACCTGTTCAACGCCATGGGCAACCTGGTGCTGCGCCCGTTCGGCATCCCGCCGGCCAGCGAGGCGGGCAGCCAGCCGCACAGCGAGGACGAACTGCGCGAGCTGCTGCGCGAGAGCTCGCAGGGCGGCCTGATCGAGCGTGGCGAGCAGCGCCTCTCCGATGCCGCGCTGGTGTTCGGCGACGTGCGCGCCCGCGAGGCGATGATCCCGCGCGCCGAGATCGACGACGTGCAGAGCACCGATGAGGTGCGCACGGTGGCCGCCGCGGCGATCGAGACGGGCCGCACCCGGCTGCCGGTGCGCCCGCCCGAGGGTGGGCTGGAGGAGGCGCTGGGCGTGATCAACGTCAAGGACCTGCTGCCGCTGCTGAGCGGCGAGGACCGCGAGGCCGCGCTTGGTGGCCTGGTCCGGCCGCTGGGCCACGTGTCCGAATCGGCCCGGGTGGACGAGGTGCTGCGCGAGATGCGCGCCGACCGTGTGCACCTGGCCCTGGTGCACGACGAGCACGGCACCGTGACCGGGCTGATCACGATGGAGGACATCCTCGAGGAGCTGGTGGGCGAGATCGCCGACGAGTTCGACGCCGACGAGGTGGAGGCGTTCCGCCAGGACGGGGATCGCCTGCTGGTGGACGGCAGCGCTCCGGTGCGCCTGCTGGCGGAGCGGCTGGGCGTGGAGCTGGACGGGCCGCACGAGAGCACGGTCGGCGGCTTCCTGTCCGAGGAGCTGGCGCGGGTGCCCGACGAGGGGGAGACCGTCCCGCTGCTGGGGCGCCGGACCGAGGTGCTGGAGCTGGACGGCACGCGCATCACACAGCTGGCGGTGCTCGAGCCGGTGTCCGAGGACGCCGAGCCGCAACGGTAGGCTTGCCGCGTGCCCCTGGCCGACGACTTCAAGCGCGTGGTGGAGAGCCTGCCCCCCGACTGGACCCAGGTGGAGCTGGACCTGAGGTTGGAGGACGAGCAGCGCTACATCGACGCCGCGACGATGCTCACGCAGATCAACGCGATGCCCTACTCCGAGAACGACTGGCACTTCCGCCTGCGGGCGGCCAACAAGTTCGGCCACGCCGCCTCGGCGCAGACGGTGGCGGGCACGCTCGAGCTGCTGGACGAGCAGGGCATCCGGGGCCGGCTGGTGGCGCGCGAGGCGCGCTCGGGCCGCGTCGAGGTGCGTCAGCTCTGGGGGCGGCCGGAGTCCGTGCGCCAGGAGCTGCGCCGCCGCTGGGCCCAGTAGGCGGACGCGGTGGCCCGCGTCGCCCTGCTCTGCCCGGACCTGTTGTTCGGGTCGAAGGTGGAGGGCGGCCTGCGCGCCGCCGGTCACACGGTCAACCGCTTCGACGACGAGGAGTCGCTGCGCCCGGCCGCCTCGTTCCACGATCTGCTGGTGGTGGACCTGACCACCGACCTCCTGGACGGGCCCGCGGTGCTGACCTCCCTGCGTGAGCGCGGCGAGCTGGGGGCCGTGCCCACGCTGGGCTTCTACTCACACGTGGACGTGGATACGCGCCGCGCGGCCGAGGCCGCCGGCTTCTCGCGTGTGGTGCCCCGCTCGCGGATGGCGCGGGAGATGGCGGCGCTGGTCGACGGGCTGCTGCCGCCCGGCGCTAGTCCAGGCTGAACGCGCGGTCCACGTCGGGCCTGCGCTCGAGGATCCCGAAGCGGGTGTCGAACGCCGCCCAGCCCTCCAGCGACCGCCTGTCCAGGCGCACGGCGGGCACGAACGCCGGCGCCACCGCGGCCAGCTGGGCCCTGGTCAGCGCCGCGTCGCCCTGGGAGCGGCGGCGCACCGACGCGGCCGCGGCCGGGAGGTCGGCGCGCGCCGCCTCCGTGCCGGCGCGCACGGCGGCGGTCAGGCGGCGGGCCAGCGCGGGATCGCGCTTCAGCGTGGACCGGCGCGTGGCCAGCACCAGCTCGGGGTAGCGCGGTGCGCCGTAGCGGTCCACGCGGAACTCCCGCGTGCGGACGCCGCGGCGCCTCAGCGCCACGCCCTCGGCGTTCCAGAACGTGACCACGGCGTCCACCTTGCCCGCCGCCAGGCTGGGCACAGCGGCGAAGCCGATGGTGGTGGTGCGCACCCGGCGGGGGTCGCCGCCGTCGGCGCGGACCACGGACTCCAGCACCGCCTGGTCGGAGGGCAGGCCGGTCACGCCCACGCGCCGGCCCTCCAGGTCGCGCGGGCGGCGCACGCCGCGGCGCGCGATCACCGCGGCCAGCGGTCGCTGGACCACCGCGCCCACGCCCACCACGTCCTGGCCGCGCTCGCGGGCCAGCCCCAGGTCGTGGATGTCCACGACCGAGAAGTCGGCCTTGCCCGCGGCCAGCAGCTTCAGCGAGTCGGTCGAGGCGGCCGGCGTGCGCACCGTCAGCTCGAGCCCCTGGCGCCCGTCCAGCCCGCGGTCGATGGCGGTGAAGATCCCGGCGTGCACCGGGTTGGGCTGGAAGTCCAGCGCCAGCGTGATGCCGCGGCCGGGGTTGGCGGCGTCGTCCTCTCCGTCGCCGCCGCAGCCCGGGGCCACGGCGGCGAGGAGGACGAGGATCAGGGCCGGCAGGCGGGACACGCCGCCGGACCCTAGAGCCCTCCTACTTCTTCTTCTTGACCACCCGGGTGATCGTGACCTGCCAGCCCACCTCGGTGCGGGCGGGGGTCTCGAACGTGGTGTTGTCCACCACCGAGCCCATGCGCAGGATGTGCTGCTGATCGCCGTTGAACAGCCGGCGGTAGGACATCCGGCGCCCCAGCCGCTTGCCCTTGGCCGACAGCACCTGGGCCTTCGGCCACATCAGCGGGCCCGCCGGGCAGTTCTCGAACACGTCGTCGGGGTTGCCGAAGTCGCGTCCCAGGCCCAGGCTGGTCTTGCTGGCCGGGTCGTACTCCAGCGTGGTCCGCAGCGCGTTCGAGTACTTGGTGCCGCAGTCCTTGGGCTTCTCCTTCTGGCCGCCGGTGCCGTCGCCGTAGGAGCAGATCTGCCCGCCCCAGTTCTGCATCTCGCCGCTGCGGGTGATGCGCGTGCGCAGCGGGATCTTGCCCACCACGCCCAGCTTGGCGCCGGAGAACGTGGGAGCGAACCCGCCCACCCACATGCCCCGCAGGCGCACCTTCTTGGAGGTGAAGCGCATGACCTCGCGCCCGCCGCCCTTTCGGTTGGAGTCACAGCCGCCCCGCGACGGGTGGTCGTGGCTCCAGGTGGTCAGCTGGTAGCCCTTGACCTGGACATCGAACAGCTTGTTCTGGACACGGAACCTGGCGTCGGCCGCGGCGGGGGCGGCCAGGCCGGTCAGGGCCACGCACAGCGCGGCGATGGTGGTGGTCCGTCTCATCGCGAATCCTCCTGGGTGGTGGGTGCCTTGCACGGCTCCAACCTGGCCCCGCGGGACCCCCTGGGCATCGAGGGGTACCCCAGACTGCGCCCCGACCATTAGGACGCCTCCCCCTAGGACTAGGATCGGGCTCCGTGCGCCGCGTCACGTTCAGCCGCAACTACACGCTCTCCCTGTCGCGAACCTGCCGGTGCTACTGCAAGTACTGCGCGTTCGCCACCCACCAGGCCCACCTGTACGACCCGGACGAGGTCGAGGGGCTGCTGGACGAGGCCGTCAGGCGCAACGCCAAGGAGCTGCTGGTGCTCACCGGCGAGCAGCCCGAGGTCAACCCGGAGGTCGCGCGCCGCTTGGGCGAGTACGGGCACTCGGACTTCACCTCGTACGTGGCGTGGGCGTGCGAGCGCGCGCTGGAGCGCGGGATGCTGCCGCACACCAACCTGGGCGTGCTGTCCAGGGAGGACCTGGCCCGGCTGCGCGAGGTCACCGCCTCCCAGGGCCTGATGCTGGAGTCGGTGAACCCCGACCTGGTGGTGCACCAGGGATCGCCGACCAAGCACCCCGACCGGCGGCTGCAGACCATCCGCGACGCCGGTGAGCTGAAGATCCCCTTCACCTCGGGGATCCTGGTGGGCATCGGCGAGACGCCGGAGCAGCGGTTCCAGGCGCTGGAGGCGCTGGCCGCGGCGCACGCCGAGCACGGCCACCTGCAGGAGGTGATCCTGCAGAACTTCGTGCCCCACCCGCGCTACTACGGGGCCGAGCCGGCGCAGATCGCCGACGACGCCCAGCGCACCCAGACCGCCGGGGACGCGGCGTCGATGCCGTCGTGGGGCCAGGACGTGACGCTTGACGAGATGCGCGCGCTGGTGCGCGCCTCGCTGGAGCTGATGCCCGACGTGGGCGTGCAGATCCCGCCCAACCTGGCCGAGTGGTGGCTGCCGCTGGTGGAGGAGGGCGCCACCGACCTGGGCGGCCTGTCCGCCAACGGGGACCACATCTCGCCCGAGCACCCGTTTCCCACGCCGCACCGGATGCGCAAGGACCTGCAGCCACGCGGCTACGCGCTGACCGAGCGGCTGTGCGTGTACCCGCAGTACATGGACGCCGAATGGATGGAGCAGGGCGTCCTGGACGTGGTCAAGACCTCGTTCTGGAGCTTCATCCCGCGCAAGGGCTCGGGCCGCCGTGACGACCGGCCGATCCACTCGGAGCTGGCACCCGGCGCCATCGAGCGCGCCCGCCGCGGCGAGGCGCTCGGCCCCGAGGAGCTGACCGCCCTGTTCGCCGAGACCCGGCCCGAGGCGATCGAGGACATGCGCCAGGCCGCCGACGAGCTGCGCGCCGAGCTGGCCGGCGACACCGTGACGTTCGTGGTCAACCGCAACATCAACGTGTCCAACATCTGCACCGTGGGCTGCGCGTTCTGCGGCTTCGGCCAGGGCCGGCGCTCGCCCGACGCCTACGAGCACGATCGCGACGAGTTCGTGGCCCGGGTGCGCGAGGCCGTGGACTACGGCGCCACCGAGCTCTGCATGCAGTCGGGCATCCATCCCGACTGGGGGCTCGAGGACTACGAGCACTGGCTGCGCCTGGCCAGGGAGACCGCGCCGCAGCTGCACCTGCACGCCTACTCGGCCATGGAGATCGATCACATGTGCACGGTCAGCGGCCTGCCGCCCGCCGAGGTGTTCGCCCGGCTGCGCGAGGCCGGCCTGGGCTCCACGCCCGGCACCGCCGCCGAGGTGCTGGACGACGGCGTGCGCCAGCGGATATCGCCCAACAAGCTCCCGGTGGACCGGTGGGTGGAGATCATCGCGGCCAGCCACGAGGC
Source organism: Thermoleophilaceae bacterium (assembly GCA_035630015.1). Lineage (GTDB taxonomy): Bacteria > Actinomycetota > Thermoleophilia > Solirubrobacterales > Thermoleophilaceae > JAAYBF01. The sequence goes on from DASQLM010000196.1 coordinate 7,940, forward strand.
CGGCCTGCGCTCCACGGTGACCGTCATGTTCGGCCACATCGAGGAGCCGTGGGAGCTGGCCGAACACATGCGGGTGGTGCGAGGGCTCCAGGCCCGCACCGGAGGCTTCACCGAGTTCGTGCCGCTGAGCTTCATCCCGTACCACACGATGCTGGGGCGCACGCACGGCATCGAGGAGATCTCGATCGAGGAGAACCTCAAGCACACCGCCGCGTTCCGGCTGGCGCTCGGGAAGGCGGTGCCCTCGCTGCAGGCCTCGTGGGTGAAGATGGGGCTGGAGGGCGCGACCGAGGCCCTGCGCTGGGGGGTCAATGACCTGGGCGGCACGCTCATGGAGGAGTCGATCTCGCGCCTGGCCGGCAGCCAGCACGGCGTCAGGCTCGACCCCGCCGACCTGATCGGCGCGGCGCACCGCGCGGGCCGCCCGGCGGCCGAGCGCACCACGCTGTACGAGCTGCGCACGCGCTACGACCTGCCGGTCGCCGCCTAGCCGTCGTGCGCTCGCCGGGCCCGTTGCTGGCGTGCCTGGTCGCCCTGGGCCTGTGCCTGCCGGCCGCCGCGGCCGCGCACCCGGCCGAGAAGGGCGAGGTGGCCGTCCCGTGGGTCGACGACGTGGGCTCGGTGCCGCTGATGCGCGGCTTCGCCGCTCGGTCGCCGGTGTTCCGCGCGAACGCCGCTCCTTCGGCGGCCGGGTCCCGCCGGCTGGCGCTGGTGGGCAACGCCGACAACGACGGCACGATCAACACCGACATGGCGTTCTTCGGCAGCCACGCCTACGCCGGGACGTTCGACGGGTTCAGGGTCCTGGACATCTCCCGGGACCGGCCGCGGGTGGTGGCCGAGGTGCGCTGCCGTGGGCCCCAGAGCGACCTGTCCGTATACCGGATCGGGCGCCGGACGTACCTGTTCCAGTCGGTCGACATGCCCCAGACGCGCCAGGACTGCGCCAGCGAGGACACGCCCTTCTGGCCCGGTGGCCAAGACCGCCACACGCCCGGTTTCGAGGGCCTGCGCATGTTCGACGTGACCGATCCGGCCCGACCCCGGTACCTGCGCTCGATCGCCACGGCGTGCGGCTCGCACACGCACACGCTGGTGCCCGACCGCCGCCACCGCCGGCTGTACATCTACGTGTCCTCGTATCCACTGGGCCCGGGTGTGACCCCGGCCGGTTATGGCGGCTCGCTGAAGCGCTGCACGCTGCCCCACCGCAAGATCTCGATCGTGCGGGTGCCGTTCGCCGCGCCCACCAGGGCCACGGTCAGGGAGCAGCCGCTGAGCCGGGACACCACGCCGCTGGCGGGCGGCGTCAGGGGCTGCCACGACATCCAGGTGTTCATGCCCAGGAAGATCGCGGTGGCCTCGTGCCTGGGCGACGCGCAGCTGTGGGACATCTCGCGCCCCGGCGACCCTTCCACCCGCGACGGCGACCGCCACACCCACATCCGCAGTCCCAGCCGGCGCGACCGGTTCGAGTTCGTGCACAGCGCCTTCGTCGGCTGGCGCGGCACCAAGTTCGCGGTCATGGACGAGACCGGTGGGGGCATGGTGCCGGAGTGCAACGGCAGGGCCTCGACCGGCGGCTTCTACTACTTCTACAAGCTGGTCAAGCCGGGTGCGCGGGCGCCCCGGCTGCGGTCGCGGTACACGATCCCGCGCCGCCAGGCGCCCGAGCTGTGCACCTCGCACAACGCCAACGTGGTCCCCATCGCCCGGCGTGACCTGGCGGTGGCCGCCTACTACCAGGGCGGCAACACCGTGATCGACTTCACCGATGTGCGCCGCCCCAGGGAAGTCGCCTACGCGGACCTGGACACCCCAGTCGGCCTGGCCGACTCGTGGTCGGCGTACTGGTTCAACGGCCGCGTCTACGCCAACGGCGGCCACGACCGCCGCGGGGACACCGGCAACCGCGGGCTCGACGTGTTCAGGCTGCGGGTACCGGGGCTGCGGATCGGTCGGGCGAAGCGCCTGGCCTACAGCAACGCCCAGACCCAGGAGACGTCCCAGGTGCCGCGGTGAGCCGCGGGCTGGCCACACCGGTCGCGCTGGCCGTGCTGCTCGCCGCCGGATGCGGTGGCGGCGACGAACCCGCTCCGAACCGGGCGGAGGCGGTCGTGGATGCCGCAGGCGAACCGCCGTACGTGGGTTCGCTGGACGTGAACCCGCGAGACGGGTCACTACTCATGGCCACCAACGCGGGCACCTTCCGCGTGCGCCGGGGCAGCGACCGGATCGAGCGCGTGCGGGTGCGCATCAGCGCCGGCGGGCAGTCCATCGCGGCCCGCGGCGGCCTGGCGTTCGCGTTCACGGGCCCCGACAGGCTGGTCGGCTCGGGCCATCCCGGCGCGGACTCGCCGCAGCTGCTCGGGCTCATCCGCTCCTCCGACGGCGGGCGCACCTGGCGCAACGTCTCGCGGCTGGGTCAGTCCGACCTGCACGCGCTGGCCCAGCGCGGCCGCACGGTGGTGGCCAGCGACGGCCAGCGGGCCCAGGTGCTGGTCAGCGAGGACGCCGGCGAGAACTTCGGCACGCGGCCGTCGCCGCTGCGGCTGATCGACATGGACGCCAGTCCCGACAGCGCCGAGAAGCTGGTTGGCTCGTCCGAGGGCGGGCTGTACTCCTCGGCCGACGGCGGCAGCACCTGGCGGGCGCGCGACTCGGTGCCCAACTCGCGTTTGGCCTGGCCCGCCCCGGGCGCGCTGTTCCGGGTGGACGGCGACGGCGCGGTCAGGCGCAGCGGCGACGCGGGGCTGAGCTGGAAGCGTGTTGGCAAGGTCGAGGGCGAGCCGCACGCGCTAGCCGCGGCGGACGCCCGGCGTCTCTTCGCGGCAGACATCGACGGGGTCATTCGCGGGTCCCGCGACGGCGGGCGCACGTGGTCGGTGCGGGCTCGCCCCGGCCCCTGAGCGGCGGTCACGGGGCGTTCACGACCCCTTCGCACGAGCTTCACAGTTTGCCCGGGCCCCGCGCGTAGCCTGAGCTTCCGTGAGCGATCAGCCGACGTACCGCAGGCGGGAGTTCGTGGCCGGGGGCGTGGGAGCGGCGGCCACGCTGGCCCTGGGCGCGGCGTTCTGGAAGGACGTGGTGGGCAGCCATGGCGGAGGCGGGGCCAAGGCGTCCGCCCGCGCCCCGGCCGCGGCGTACGGGCCCTACGGGCGGCCGAACGGCGATGGCGTCGCGGTCCCCGACGGGTTCACCGCCCGCCGGGTGGCGCGCGGCGGGGAGCGGGTGCCCGGCACCGGCTACGACTGGCACCGCGCCTCCGACGGCGCCGCGACCTTCCCCACGGATGACGGCGGCTGGATCCTGGTGTCCAACTCCGAGGAGCAGCGCGGTGGGGCGGGGGCCATGCGCTTCGGCCCCGACGGCCGGGTCCGCGATGCGTACCGGATCCTGGACGGCACCACGCAGAACTGCGCCGGCGGCCCGACGCCCTGGGCCACCTGGCTGTCGTGCGAGGAGTACGAGGAGGGCCGCGTGTGGGAGTGCGATCCCACCGGCCGCCGCAAGGCGCGCGTGCACGACGCGATGGGCGTGTTCAAGCACGAGGCCGCGGCCGTGGACCCGCGCGGGCGGCGGGTGTACATGACCGAGGACCTGATCGACGGCGCCTTCTACCGCTTCACGCCGCGGCGCTGGCCCTCGCTGGCCGAGGGGCGCCTGGAGATGGCCAAGGTGGCCCGCGACGGGTCGGTGGAGTGGGTCGACGTGCCCGACCGCTTCGCCCGCAGGACGCCCATCCGGCGGCAGGTCAAGGGCATCACGGAGTTCGGCCGCGCAGAGGGCATCTGGTTCGACAGCGCCACCGTGTACCTGGCGACGACCGCCGACTCGCGCATCCACGCCTACGACACCCGGCGCGGGCGGATCGGGGTCATCTACGACGGGCTGGCCTCGCGCGACGCGCCGCTGACCCGGGTCGACAACCTGACCGCGTCGAGGGCGGGTGAGCTGTTCGTGTGCGAGGACATCTCCACGGAGGAGATCCACGTGGGCGTGATCACACCGCGGCGCAAGGCGTCGCGCTTCCTCGCCGTCAGCGGGGAGAACCACGAGGGCTCCGAGCTCACCGGCATCGCCTTCAACCCGGCCGGCGACCGGCTCTACTTCTCCTCCCAGCGCGCCCACGACCTGCGGGGCGAGGTGTACGAGGTCTCCGGCCCGTTCCGCGGGCGCCGACGCTCCTAGCGGAACAGGTCCAGCTCGGGCGGGCGGCGGAGGGCGGCGGCGCCGGGCCCGTCGTCCTCGGTCACGAACCGTTCCAGGCCCCGCACCAGCACGGCCGGCGTGCCGCCGTCCTTGACCCGCGCCAGGTCCGCCGCGCCCGCCACGGCGTCGGCCACGGCGATCTCGGTGGCCTCGAGCTCGCGGCCGCGGGAGTCGCGCTTCCCACGCCAGTCGTCCAGCGGCGCCAGGCCCGCGGCGCCGATGGCCACGTCGGTCTGGCCCACCCGCCAGGCACGGCCGAAAGAGTCGGCCACCACCACGGCCGGCCGGCCGGGCAGGGCGGCGCGGAGCGCGCGGGCCGAGGCGTCCGGGTCGGCGGGCAGCAGCACCACGTGGTCGTCGCCGGGGGCGTTGGAGCGGTCCACGCCGGCGTTGGCGCACACGAAGCCGTGGCGGGTCAGGCAGATCAGCACCCCGTGGTGGGCGCGCAGCAGCTCCGCCGACTCGTCCAGCACCACCTGCACCAGGCGCGCGTCCTTGCCGTGCTCGCCGGCCAGGTCGCGGGCCCGCTCCCCGGGCTCGACCGTCGCCAGGTCGCGCACCCGGCCCTCGGCCTTGGACACCACCTTGTGGGCCACCACCAGGACGTCGCCGGCGGCGAACTCGGCCGAGGCGGCCAGCAGGGCGGCCAGGTCGTCGCCCTCGCGCACCTCGGGCAGCCCGTCGATGGCGGTGGCCGAGAGGCTCACGCGGGCAGCGACAGCCGTCGCAGCGCCGCGCGGGTGGCGGGCGCGCCGCCCTCCGAGGTTTCCAGCGCAGCGGCGGTGGCCTCGAGGTCGTCGGGCGTGTCCACGTCCAGCACCAGGGACGGGAGCCGATCGACGGCGTACTCCAGCCCGGTGGCCCGCGCCGCCGTCTCGTGGCGGGCCAGGCTGCCGGGCCCGAACGCGGGATCGAAGGCGTCCACGGGGCGCAGCGACAGCCCGTTGGTCCCGGTGCCGTGGCGGTCGGGAACGATCACCAGCGGCTCAGGCCGGGCCAGCAGCGCCGACAGTTCGCCGGGATCCAGCAGCGGCGCGTCCCCAGGCACCATCAGCACGCGCTCGAAGCCCTGCTCGCGGGCGTGCGCCACGCCGATCAGGGCGGCCGCCGACTGGCCCTCCTCGCGGTCGTCGTGCAGCACGCGGATGCGCGCGTCGCCCTCCGGCTCGCCGGCCAGCGGGTTGGCGGTGACCACCAGCACCTGGTCCAGCTCGGGCACCCGCGCCAGCGCGTCCAGCACGTCGGCCAGCATGGCCCGCATCAGGCGGCTGCGGGCGTCCTGCTCCATCAGCTCGCCAAGCCGCTGCTTGGCGGCGCCGAAGCTCTTCACCGGGAGGATCGCGGCGGTGCGCATGCTCAGTCAGGATGACAACGAGCGCGCGAAGTCCACCGTCTCGGCCGCCAAGCGGACGCGGGCGGCGGGGGAGTCCATCAGCGTGTCGGTCTGCAGCGTGGGCACGCCGGCCACCGGCTCGTCGGCCACGATGCCGTCCAGCAGGCCCTCGTAGGCGTCCAGCAGCCCCGCGGCCGACGGCTCGATGCCGGCGTGCTTGCAGAAGGCCAGCGTCGGGCCCTTGAGCACCCGGCCGCCCACGAACGGGCTCACGGCCACCACCGGCCCGGGCGCGGCGCGCACGGCCTCGCGCATGGCGGGCACGGCCAGGATGGGGGCGATCGAGGCGATCGGGTTCGACGGCCCGATGACCACCATCTCGGCGTCGCGCAGCGCCTGCAGCACCTGCTCGGTGGGGTGGGCGTGCTCGGCGCCCTCGAACTCCACGCTCTCGATCGGGCCGCGGGCCCCCTCGACGATCATGAACTCCTGGAAGGCGAAAGTGGTCCCGCGGGCGCCCACGCGCGTGCGCACGGGCTGGTCGGTGGCCGGCAGCACCGCGGCATCCACGCCCATCGCCCGGACCACGGCGGCGTGGGCCGCGGTGGCGGAGTGGCCCTCGGCCATCAGCTCGGTGCGGATCAGGCACATCGCCAGGTCGCGGTCGCCCAGCCGGAACCAGGTCTCGTGGCCGGCGGCGGCCATGGCGTCCATGACCTGCCAGCTGTCGCCGGCGATCCCGTAGCCGCGCTCGTCGATGGCGTCGGCCAGCCAGTAGGTGACCAGGTCGGGGTCGGGCGAGACGTGTGCGCCGTAGACCTCGGCGTCGTCACCCGTGTTGGCGATCACCGCCAGCGCCTCCGGGCCCACGGCGTCCAGCAGGCCGCGCGCCAGCTTGGCGCCGCCGGTCCCGCCGCTGAGGAGCGCTACGCCCAGAGGTCTTCGGGCAGGCCGGTGAACTTGATCCCGGCGTGCGTCTTGTTGCGGATGTTCACGGAGATCAGCAGCGGCGTCAGGCCCTCGACCAGGCGGGCGGTCTCCAGCGCTCCGGCGTTCACCGGGCGCAGGCCGGGGATCGATCCGATCACGGCCGCCACGCGCGCCTTGTCGTCCTTCTTCTGGCCGCACACCGGCACGTCCTCGTCCAGCGTGACCCCGGGGTCGCCGAGCGTGGCCGCGGACACCGAGTGCAGCGCCGAGACCACGGCCACGCCGCCGGGGACCATCTCCTGGGCCTGCTCGGCCGCGGAGCCCTGGGGCACGCCCAGCAGCCGGGTGGCCTTGCCCGACACCGCGGCGGCCAGGGGCACGGTGGCGTCCACCAGGATCTGGCCGGGCGTCAGCGCGTCCTTGAGGTTGGTCAGGTTCTCCGACTGGGCCCGAAAGGGCACGGTCAGGAACACGATCGGCCCGCGCGTGGCGGCGTCGGCGTTCTCGGCGCCCTGCACGTCGGCGCCGTCGCCGGCCTTCGCGCGCACCTTGGCCGCCGCCTCCTCGGCGCGGCCGGCGTCGCGGGAGCCGATCACCACCGGGTGGCCGGCCTGGGCCAGGCGCAGCGCCAGGCCCCAGCCCAGCGCCCCGGTCCCGCCGACGATGGGGATGGCGTCCACGGGCGCGAGGCTATCGCCATGCTTGCGCCCATGAGCTCTCGCCTGCCGGCCGGGATCGCCGTCGCCGGGCAGTTGGCGTTCATCGCCGCGTGGGCGGTCGCGGGGGCGGCCGAGCCGGGGTATTCGACCGCGAGGCAGACGGTGTCCGAACTGTTCGCGGGCACGGCCGCGCATCCGTGGGTCATGCGGGCCGGGCTGCTGGCGCTGGTGCCCTCGTACCTGGCCGCGGCGGTGCTGGCGCGACGGCTCCTGGCTCCGCGCGGCGCCGCCACTTTCGTGCTCCTGGCCCTGGCCGCGCCGCTGGTGGTCGCGGTGCTGGTGAACCCGCTGGACTGCATGACCAACGGCTCCGCCGCGTGCGCGGACGGGCCCGACAGCCACTACGCCGCCGCGGTGGCGCTGCAGCTGACGCTGGTGGCCACGCCGTTCACGGCGGCCTGGGCGCTGCGCGGCCGGTGCTGGTGCGGGCCTGCCCTTGCGCTCGGGGCGCTCGGCGTGCTCGGCATCGCCTGGTTCTCCGTGGCCGGGGATGCCACCCACGGCATCGCCCAGCGCGCCATGTTCGGCACGGTCACGGCCTGGATCGTCTTCCTGGCCTGGATAGGGTCTCGCCCATGAGGCTCGAGGGGAAGGTCGCGCTGGTCACCGGCGGCGTCGGCGGCATCGGCACCGCCACCTGCGAGCGCCTGGCGGCCGAGGGCGCCGAGGTGGCGGCGGCCGACCTGCAGGGCGCCGACTACACGATGGACGTGCGCGACACCGCATCGGTGCGCGCGGCGGTGGAGGCAATCGAGGCCGACCTGGGCCCCATCGACGTCCTGGTCAACAACGCCGGCATCGCCGACGACGACTTCTTCACCCGCACGAACGAGGCGCAGTGGGACCGCGTGATCGCGGTCAACCTGCGCGGCGTGCTGGCGGTGACCCACGCGGTGCTGCCCGGCATGCACGAGCGCGGCGCGGGGTCGATCGTGAACGTGGCCTCCGAGGCCGGGCGCGTGGGCTCGCAGGTGTCCACCGTCTACTCGGCCACCAAGGCCGGCGTGATCGGCTTCACGAAGGCGCTGGCCAAGGAGTCGGCCCGCTACAAGGTGCGCGTCAACGCCGTGGCCCCGGGGCCGATCGACACCGACATGCTCAAGGTGGCCCCCGAGGCGCTCGGCGAGCTCGGCGAGCGGTTCGTGCAGGGCATGGTGAACTCCACCGCCATGGGCCGGCCCGGCCGGCCCGAGGAGGTGGCCGCCGCCATCGCGTTCCTGGCCTGCGACGACGCCTCGTTCGTGACCGGCGAGACCATCGGGGTCAGCGGCGGCCTGGGCATGATGTGAGCCTGCCGGACTCGGTTCGCGCCGACGTCGAGGCGCTGGCGGCCATGGACCGCGCGTCGGCCCGCGAGGGGGAGCGGGCCTCGGCGGCCTGGGTCGCCGAGCGGCTGGCCGCCACCGGCGCGGCCGCGGTGCGCACGCAGCCGTTTCGCTACTCGCCCAACTGGGGCATGAGCCAGGCCGCGCACATGCTGGCCGCCTCCACGGGCCGGCTGCCCGCGCTGGCGGCGCTGGTGTCGATGGAGCTCGACTTCTCCGGCCGAGCGCAGCCGCTGAGGCGGCTGCTGCCCAGGGGAGAGGGGGCCAACGTGATCGCCTCCGTGCCCGCGCGGGAGGCGGCCACCAGCACCGTGGTCCTGGTAGCCCACCACGACGCCGCCAACACCGGCCTGCTGTGGCGCTCGCCGTTCGCCGACTCGGGCGCCAAGCCCGAGGGCCGGCCGCCGATGACGCTGCTGACCGAGCTGGCCATGGCGGCCATGGCCCTCGGCCCCCGCCGCCTGCGGCTGCCGGCGCGCGCGCTGCTGGCGCTGGGGGTGGGCCTGTCGCTGGACGTCTACCGCGGCGCAACCGTCCCGGGCGCAAGCGACAACGCCACCGGCGTGGCCGCGGTGCTGGAGCTGGCCCGGCGGCTGGTGGCCGAGCCGCTGGCCCACACCGAGGTGCGGCTGGTGCTCACCGGCTGCGAGGAGTCGGGCATGGGCGGCATGGCCGCTTGGATGGCCGACCAGGGCGGCCGGCTGGACCCCGAGACCACGCTGGTGCTGGGGCTGGACACGCTGGGCGCCGGCGAGCCGATGGTGTGCAGCGCCGAGGGCCCGCTGTGGCGGGTGGCCTACCGCCCCGAGGACCTGGTGCTGGCCGACAAGGGCGCCGAGGCCGTGGGCGAGTCGGCCCCGCGCCGGTTCCGTATCGGCGGCTACACCGACCCGGCGCTGGCCCGACTCGCCGGGCTGCCCACCGTCTCGCTGCTGTCGCTGCGCGGAAACGTGTTCAACGACTACCACCTGCCCTCGGACACGCCCGAGCACGTGGACTGGGACAGCGTGGACCGGTGCGTGAAGATCGCCGAGGGCACCGTGCGGTCCTGGGCCCGCGGGCGCTGACGGTCAGGAGCGCGGCGGCAGCGACGGCCCGACCTCGGCGTCCAGCCGCTCGGCCAGCTCGCGCGCGAAGGCGGTGAGGCGCTCGATGTCCGCGTCGCCGCCCGGGGCGCTGCCGGACGTGGCCACGGTCACGGCGGGCAGCCGCCGCGCCATGGCCCGCGCGGCGTTGGTCGACTCGCGGGCCACGTAGCTCTGGCCGCCGGCCCCGTCGCCCGCGTCCTCGGCCACCTCGCGGCTCAGGCGGGTCAGGTCCGTATGGCTGCGCTGGGGCAGGATCGCTCCCTCGCGACGGCTGTGGTGCACCGGGCCGTCGCCCACGGGGCCTATGGCGATCACCGCGGTGCGCTCGCGCTCGAGCTCACCCTTGTGCCGACGCAGCCAGGCGCGCATGCCCGCCGCCGAGGGCTGGTTCGCACCCGTCAGCACCACCCACACGGCGAAGTGGTCCAGGCGGCCGGACAGCTCGCCGGCCAGGCGCATCGTGGTGGTGGCGGCCGCGGCGCCCGCCGGGTCGGGGCCGGCGCCCGAGAGCTCGACGTCCACCAGCGCAGGGGTCAGCAGGATCAGCAGGACCGTGGGCACGAACTGCACGATGGTCACGACGGTCGAGTCGATGCCCGCCACGCGCAGCGCGCAGCACGCCAGGAGCACGAGCATCGACAGCACCAGGGCCAGGGAGGGGTCGCGGAGCAGCCGCGTGGCCAGCGCCAGCGCCCCGCTCTCGCGCGGCGAGTCGTAGCCCGCCGCGATCACCAGCACGCCCGGCTTGCCGGACTGCTCCCGCGACTCCACGTTCTGGGAGGCGCGCGTGCCCAGTACCCGCCGCAGGGCGTGCAGATAGCCGAAGCCGTCCAGGAACGTCAGCACCAGGGCCACCAGCACCAGAGCGGCGCCGGGGGCCGGGGCGCTCACCGCGAGCACGCTCCCGACCACGGCGAGCACCGCGTGCAGAGCGTTCGCCAGGCCGAAGCGGGGGTGGATCCGGATCGGCTGGATCTCGGCCGGTCGCTCCGGGCTGTCGAGCCGGTCGCGCAGCGCCACCGCCGCGCGTCGTTCCGCGTCGGTGCCCGCGCAGCGGCCCTCGATGGCGGTCAGCTCGTCGGTCGGCGTCTCGGTGCGCACTGGGGCCGCAGGGTAGAGCGCGATGGGGCCACTCCGCTGAAGGGATGGCGCCGGATGCCGATGGTGGTCTCGTGAAATGGCTGATGCTGATCGCGGCCTACGGGGTGTGGCTGTTGGTGCCGTTCGGGATCTGGGTCGCCGACCGCCAGGACGGCGGCGGCATGGACGGGGCGTGCGCAGCCGGCGAGTTCCGCTACCGCGCCGCCGCCGAGCTGGACGCGTCGATTCATGACGTGTCGGTGGAGGGCGAGGGCCTGTCTTGGCCGCCCGCGGCCCAGCGCTGCACCGCCACGGCCCCGGCCGGCCAGGTGTCCGAGCAGTTCCCCGGCAACGGGATCTACCTGCTGACAGCGTTCCTGGCGCTGGCCCCGCTGGTGTTCGTGCCGCGCTGGCGGCGGTGGATGGACGAGGTCTAGCGCCGTATCGTCGGCCCGATGGCCGACCCGTCCGAGAACCTCGCCCGGTTCGTCGAGGCACAGGACCAGAGCGGCACCTACGACCGCGCCCTCGGCGAGCTGCGCGCGGGGCGCAAGACCAGCCACTGGATGTGGTTCGTGTTCCCGCAGATCGAGGGGCTGGGCAGCAGCCCCACCGCCCGGCGGTTCGCCATCTTCTCCCTGGAGGAGGCCAGGGCCTACCTGGCCCACCCGGTGCTGGGCCCTCGCCTGCGGGAGAGCGCCGAGGCGCTGCTCGGCCACTCCGGACTGAGCGCCCGAGACATCCTCGGCGGCATTGACTCGATGAAGTTGCGCTCGTCCATGACCCTGTTCGCGCGCGCCGATCCCGGCGAGCCGGTGTTCAGCCGGGTCCTGGACCGGTACTTCGACGGGCAGGCCGACGGGGCGACCGACGAGCGGATCTGAGCCGGCGTCAGGGTGCCCAGTGCGTGAACGGCAGCGCGGCGGGCACGGTCACCGCGGCGGCGGCGCACGGCACGAGCGCGGGTGCGGGCGCGGCGGGGACCGGGGTGAGGTGCGGGTTGCCACAGCAGCCGCACTCGGGGCCGAGGGTGTGAGCACGGCAGTTCGCGCACTCCTGGCGGGCGTAGGGTGAGGCGGGGTGCAACATGATGGACGGCCTTCTCGTCGCGCACTTCGTGGAAGTGTTGCCACGCAGAGGCTGAAGCCGACGAGTGAAGAACCTCCAAGCAGTTGCTGCTCCGAGTTACATCGGCATCCGCGGCCGGGGGCATGAGCGCTACGTTGGGGTGCTGGTGCCTAGGGCGTGTTGCACTCCGGGGCGGCCATGTCGCCGGAGTTCTGGTCACGGGGCCGTGTAGGCCCAGGTGCCTTCGAGGGCAACCCCCGGTCCTGGTTCAGAAACCGCCACTGTGAATCCGTAGCGATTGTTCAGCGCCAAGCCCTCTCCAGTGGAAGCGTCGAGCCGGCCGTTGGG
>DASQLM010000197.1:0-6421 GCA_035630015.1 Thermoleophilaceae bacterium
TCGGGGTTCTCGGGGTCCGGGTCGTTCATGACCAGGTAGCCCGGGTGGCCGCCGCCGACGCGGGTGGTCTTCATGCGGCGCGAGGCCGCCAGGTCGGCCGGGCCGAAGCTCATGCCCTGCATGCGCGGCGAGGCGGTGGCGATCTCCTCCAGGTTCACCACGCCGATGCCGGTCTCCAGCAGGGCGTGGATCAGGATCGGCTTCTCCAGCCCGGCGCGCGCCTCGAGCTGGGCCAGCAGGCGGTCCATGTAGTGGATGTCCCAGGCGCCCTCGACCTTCGGGACCATGATCACGTCCAGCTTGTCGCCGATCTCGGTGACCAGCCGGGTCACGTCGTCCAGCGCCCAGGGGGACTCCAGCGAGTTGATCCGCGTCCACAGCTGGGCCTGGCCCAGGTCGATCTCCTTGCCGACCTTCACCAGCCCCTCGCGCGCCGCCTCCTTGTTGTCCACCGAGATGGCGTCCTCGAGGTTGCCCAGCACCACGTCCGCCTTGGTGACCAGGTCGGGCAGCTTGCCCACGATCTTCTCGTTCGAGGGGTCGAAGAAGTGGATCATCCGCGAGGGCTTGAAGGGCACCTCGAGGGCGGGCTCTGGGGCGCCGACGGCCAGCGGCTTGGCGAAGTCTCGGGGGTTGCGCATGGCGGTGAATCTACCGTTACCGAAGTTCGCGCAGCGGTGCCGGGGCCGCTACTTTGAGGGGAGTACCTGGTTCGGAGACGGGAGGCCTCCGCATCGCCCATCCACGGAAGGACGGTCCATGTCGCAAACCCAGCCGCCGAGCCTTGACCAGCTCATCGAGCGGTTCAAGCGCGAGCTCAGCGAGCACGCCGCTCTCGAACGTGCCCGTGTCACGGCCGAGGCCGACGCCGCCATCGCCCGCTTCCATGACGCCGAGGCGTCGCTCTCCGGCGTGCCCAGGGCCGGCGACGAGCTGCGCGCCCCGCGCCGGTTCGAGCGCAGCGTGGAGCCGCCGCCCGCCGACGACGTGCCCGCGGGCGCTCTGCTGATGGCCCGCCGGCTGGCCGACGAGGGCCACACCCGGGAAGAGGTGACCGAGTTCCTGGCTGACAACTTCCGCCGGATCGACGTGCCCACGGCGGTCGGCCACGCCTTCCACGACGCCTCCGCGGCGTCCTGAGCCCAGGACGGCGACGCCCGCCGCGGCGGGCGAGTCACTAACCTGCCGCGCCCATATGAGCGACTTCACCACAGACCAGGCCGAGCGCGAGGCCTCCGGCGGCCACGCCTACGGCCGATACCTCGAGGAATTCGAGGTCGGCGCCACCTACAAGCACTGGCCCGCCAAGACCATCACCGAGGCGGACGACCACGCATTCTGCCTGCTGACCATGAACCACCACCCGCTGCACATCAACGACGTGTACGCGGCCCGGTCCCAGCAGGGACGCAACGTCGTGGTCGGGCCGCTGGTCTACTCGCTGGCCCTCGGCATGTCGGTCAGCGACGTGTCGGGCAAGGCCATCGCCAACCTGGCCACCGACGAGCTCTCGCACCCGGCGCCGGTCTTCCACGGCGACACCCTGTTCGTGGAGAGCGAGGTCCTGGACGTCAAGGAGTCCAAGTCCAAGCCCGACCGCGGCGTCGTGCGCGTGCACACCCGGGTGCTCAACCAGGACGGCGTCCTGGTCGCCGAGTTCAAGCGCTCGGTACTGGTGCCGCGGAAGACCCCGGGCGAGTAGCCCGGGTAGCTCCAGCCTCCTCGAAGGATCGTAAATCCGAGAGATTCTTCGAGGGGCGACAAGGAGCACCCCTCGAAGAACTCTCGGCTCTACGACCCGTGGGGCCGTAGGGACCTACCGCCGCGTACGCGGGGCGGTAGAGAGTCCCTCTAGCGTCCTGCGTGGAGCACCCAGATGGTTGCACGGCGGGAGCCGAAGCGGCCGACCACGCGGCCCACGCCGACGTAGCGGAACGAGCGGTTCAGCAGCACGCCGCGGTGCGACGAAGAGCGGATCCAGCCGCGGAGGGGGATGCGCGCGCTGCGGCGCTTGCCCCAGCTCATGGCCAGGTTCTCGCCCAGCATGCGGAAGCGCGAGCTCGCGCGGATGTGGGAGGAGTGCCCGAACCGGTCCGCACGCATCAGATGGCGGGCGTAGCCGTAGGAGCTGCGCGAGAGGCTGCGCGAGAGCCGGAGCTTCGGCAGGCCGTGCGCGGCGCGGTAGTTGTTGACCTTCACGACCACGGAATGGGCGGGATTGGCGTGGGCAGGGGCGGCCGGCAGCAGGAAAGCGGCGCAGGCCATCATGGCGAGAACGCTGGTTCTCCTCATCGGGACTCTCTTTCGTCGGCCTGCGGGGTTAGCTGACGGGCGAGCGCAGAAAGAGCACGCGCTTCGCCGGATGAGCACTCATCTGGCGATTAGCCCCTGACGGCCATCTTTGGCCGTCCCTTTGGTTCCCCCGCCCGAGTCCGGAGGGCGGACTCGGTTAGGCGGTTGTTGGCGCGGAAAGGTAACAGTTCACGCCGACGCTGTCATGGCTTCCCTGTGAACCGTGGTCGCGGGCCGGTCGTCGACCGTGTCACCGCGCTTCGAGCCGATCCAGACCAGCGCGGCGACGAGCCACAGATGACGCCAGTGGAGGGTGTCGATGAAGAACGATTCCACCGCGATCCCGGCCCACGCGGCCAGCAGCGCGGCCGACCCGATGCCGTACGTGTCCCGTCCGAGGAGCGCGTTGCGCACGGCCAGGATCAGGGTGGCGATGACCAGGGCGACGATCGTGAAGAAGCCCAGGAAGCCCTGCTCGGACAGCGCCCGCACGTACAGGTTGTGGGAGGGCGTGACCTGCAGCAGCTCGAACTGCCCCGGCCCGATGCCCACGAGGTGGGTCTCGCCGTACTCGATGCCCTGGCGCTGGGCGGCGAAGCGGTCGCGGTCGTAGCCCTGGGTCTTGGCGCGCTCCTGGAAGAACGTCAGCTGGCCGGTGGTGGCGGCCACCCCGACGATGCCCGCGCCGCCGAGGACGATGACGGTGAGCAGCATCGCGGCCCGCCGGCCGCCTCCCCGGCGCACGGCCAGCACCAGCAGCATCACCATCACCGCCGCGCCGAAGTTCAGCAGCGCGCCGCGGGAGTAGGAGAAGAACATGCCCGCCATCAGGATCAGCAGCGCCACGGCCTTGAGCGACGGGCGCAGGCGCAGCAGGCGGGGGTTCAGCAGCTCCTCGATCAGGATCAGCGCGATCGGCACCAGGAACGGCCCGAACACGTTCGGGTCCTTGAACAGGCCCTTGCCCCGCAGCAGGTCCGAGGTCAGCAGCGGGTCGCTGCCCGGGAAGTGGGTCAGGATGGCCAGGGTGGTGGCCAGCGACGCGATCACGGCGCCCACCAGGTACCAGCGCACCACCAGGCGGGCCTTGTGCTCGGAATCCAGCCAGCCCGTCAGCCACAGGGCGAAGATGACGAGGTACAGCGTGACGGCGGCGAACAGGGCCGCGCGCGACGCGCTGACGGCGTCCACCGTCGAGGCGATGTTCAGCAGCATGTAGAACATCGACAGCGCCACCACCGAGATCGGCGCCCGGTCGATACGGAACCGCCCCGTGACCAGGGCGACCGCGATCACGATGGCGAAGACGCCGTCGGGCGGTGCGGGCTCGACCGCCACCACGCCGAGCAGCAGCAGCCCGATGGCCACGGCCGCCTCGTAGCGCGCGATGGCCACCATCAGCATGGCCACCAGTCCGACGCTGCCAACCACGGCGATCCAGGGCGGGGGGTAGCGCTGGAGCACCGCGGCGAACATCACGCTGCCCACGGCCAGCCCCAGCGCCAGGGCCAGCAACACCACGGTGCGCCGGGCGACTCCCTCATCGGCCCGCGAGCGCCCCGAGAGGGCGGTCACCGTGCCCGTCTCCAGACCCCCACGCGCTCCATCACGTCCTTCACGTGGGGCTCGAAGGCGAAGCGGTGGCGACCGCCGTAGAGGACGGGGTAGAGCAGCTTGCGGGACAGCGGTAGGTCCGAGGCGGCGCGCAGCTCGCGGCGCCGAGAGAACAGCGGGTAGTTGGCCCGCCGCAGATGGCTGTAGATCTCGCGGTGATGCAGGCGCGCGGCCTCGAGCATCCGCGGGCCGTGCACGCGCTGGTAGTGCGTGATCACGTCGGGGCCCGCGTGCACGCTGGTGGCGCCGCGTGAGACCAGGTTCAGCCACAGCGCCCAGTCCTCGTACGAGTACTCGCTCAGGCGGTGCTCGTCCCAGCCGCCGATCGAGTCCAGCAGTGTGCGCCGGAACATGGCCGTCTGCGGGTACTCGTTCGTGTAGAGCAGCCGGAACGGGTCCAGCTTCAGCGGCACCACGCGCACCGAGTCGTTCTCGCCGAACTCCTGGTAGTCGCCGAAGCACAGGTCGGCCTCGGGGTGGGCGTCCAGCAGGTCGGCCATGTGGGCCAGGATTCCCGGCGCCGCCAGGTCGTCGGAGTCCAGGGCGAAGATGTAGGGGGCGGTGGTGGCGCGGAGGCCGGTGTTGCGGGCGCCGGCCACGCCGCGGTTCTGCTCGTGGCGGACCACGGTGATGCCGCGCTCGCGGAGCTCGTTCATGACCGACTGCGTGTACTCGCCGGGCGAGCAGTCGTCGATGACCACGAGCTCGAAGGGCTCGTCCTCGCGCACCGAGTCCACGGCCTCGGCGATCAGGGCCCCGTCCTCGTAGCAGGGGATCAGCACCGCCACTCGGGCTTTGGGGGCATCCGTGCTCACAGCGCCAGGCTACGGTAGAGCGCCGCCGTCGCGGCCACCATTCGGTCCACGCCGAAGCGTTCGGCGTGCCGCGCGCGTGAAGCGTCGGCCATCTCCGCCCGCCGCTCGGGGGCCTCCAGCAGGCCGATCACCGCGGCCGCCAGCGCCTCGGGATCCTCCGGGGCGCACAGGGTGCCGGTGACACCTTCCTGGACCGCCTCGCCGGTGCCACCCACGTCGGTGGCCACTTGGGGAACGCCGCAGGCCATGGCCTCGAGAACGGAGATCGGGAAGGCCTCCCAGCGCGAGGCCAGCACGAACACGTCCACCTGGCCCAGCTGTCGCGCCGCCGGCGCCCGGAAGTCGAAGAAGCGCACGCGCTCGCCGAGGTCCAGCTCGGCCGACTGCGCCCGCAGCGCGGGTCCTTCCGGGCCGTCCCCGACCACGGCCAGCCGGGCCCCGGGCACCGCGTCCAGGATCCGAGGGGCGGCGCGCAGGAACACGTCCACGCCCTTCTGGCGGCGAAGCACGGTCACACATGCGGCCACGGGCCCGTCCGCCGCCCACCGGGCCAGCTCCGAGTCGGGCTCGTCCGCCGTCTCGCAGGGCGGGCTGCCGTTGTGGATCACGTGCAGGCGTGCCGCCGGGGCGGTGCGCAGGGCCAGCGCCTGGCGGCGCTCGTCGTCGCTGACGCACACGATGGCGGTGGTCAGCTTCGCCAGCGCCCGCTCGGCGGCTGCGGTGACCAGCCGCCGGCCGCGGCTCTGGGGGCCGATGAACGGGAAGCAATGGGGGGTGTAGACCACCGGCAGCCCCGAGCCGATCGCGGCGATGCGGGCCACCCCGCCCGCCTTGGAGGAGTGCACGTGCAGGAGGTCGTAGTCGCCAGAGCGGGCGAGGGCGCGCAGCCGGGCCGTCGCCCGGCCGTAGGGTCCGGGACGCAGCGAGCGCCCGAACGGCAGCCGTTCGAACGGCACGCCGGCGCGCTCCAGCGCCGGGTAGATCACCGACTCGGCGGGTCCGGCAACCCTCACCTGGACATCCTCACCGGAGAGTCGCGTGGCCAGCTGCAGCACGTGCTCCGCCACGCCCCCGTCCGGGGGCTCGAAGACCAGGAGGGCGCGCGGCATCGGCGGCACTCTAGTCCCGGCTGCGGCCTCTAGCGGGCGATGCGGAAGCCGCGCGCCGAGACCTTGGCCTTGCCGGTCGAGCGGCCGACCGCGGTCGCCTTGGCGGTGTAGCGGCCCTTCTTGAGTCCGGTGAACAGCTTGGAGAAGCGGCCGTTGCGCTTGACGGTCACGGTCGAGGAGCGCACCGCGACCCAGCGCTTGCCGGCGCGGCGGCGGACCTGGATCCGCACCTTGGCCTTGCCGGTCTTGGCCTTGCGGACCTTGCCCTTGACCAGCACGGAGCGGCGGGCGATGCGGCGGGCCTTGGCCTTGACCCGGCGGCTCACGGCCTTGCCCTTGCGGGCGCCGGTGGCGCCGCGGACCTTGCGCACGACCGCGCTGACCGGGTTGGTCACGGGCTTGGCCAGGACCGGCACCACGATGGGGGGCAGGTCGCCGACCACGACGGCACCCTGGCCGCCGCGCAGCGTCACCGCGTTGCGCAGCGCGCCGTCGGGGCCGCGGCCGCCGACGGTGGCCACCGTGCGGGTGGAGTTGCCCGGCTGGTTCAGCAGCACGTAGCCGTTGGCGAAGTCGCGGCGCAGCAGGCCG
>DASQLM010000198.1:0-5584 GCA_035630015.1 Thermoleophilaceae bacterium
AAGATCCGCGATCGCGAGCGCGAGCTCGGCGCCACGCTGGGCCGCGATCCGACCGAGGAGGAGCTGGCCGAGTCGCTCGAGATGAGCGTCGAGGAGATCCACGACATCCGCGCCGCCGACCAGACGCCCACCAGCCTCGACAGGGGTGTGGGCGACTCCGAGGAGACGGCTCTGGGTGACCTGATCCCCGACGACGCCGACGGACCCTCCGAGGAGGCCGCGGAGAACGAGCACGACCGCACCGTGATGCAGGTCGTCTCGCAGCTCCCCAGCCCCGAGAAGGACGTGCTGACGCTGCGCTTCGGCCTTGGCCGAACCGAGGCGGTGGCGCTCCGCGAGACCGGCCGCCGTCTGGGCCTGTCAGCCGAGAACGTCCGCCAGATCGAGGATCGCGCCCTGCGCAAGCTGGCCGACCGCGAGGAGCTGGCCGCGCTGCGCGCAGCGGCCTAGTCCTCACACCCACCCCAGACGTACGAAGGGCCGGCAATCGCCGGCCCTTCGTCGTTCTTAGGTGCGCCGGGGCTGGCGCGGTTCCTTGCCCGGAGCGCCGGGCTCCTTCATCGCGTCGGCCGCGCGCTTGGCCTTGTCGCCTGCGCTCCCGGGGCCCTTGGCGATGTTGCGCAGCTGCTGGGCGTCCTGCTTGAGCGCCTCGGTGCCGCCGCGCTTGTCGATCTGCTGCTTGGCCATCTGGGCCAGCTTGCCGAGCTTCATGTGTTCCCTGTCGTCGAGTACGGCGAGCCCCCAAGGGTAGGGAGTGCCGCCCGGGGTACGGCTAACACGAGCAGATGGGGGGCCGGCGGGTGCTCTAATGCGCGGCTTGCGCACGCGGGCCCCGAACACCATGAGGACGGTCGCGGTCGTGGCGGCAGTCGTCGGCCTGGCCCTTGCCGCGGCGCTGCTGGGGCCGCGCCTGCTGGGCGACGACGGCGCCGCGGAGGCTGCCGACGGCTTTGCCGAGGCCTGGACGGCCGGTGACGACCGCGGGGCGGCCCGCCTGACCGACGCTCCCGGCCGGGCGGCCGCGGCGCTGCGCGAGAACCGCGGCGGGCTCGACGGCGCGAAGGTGCGGGTGGAGGCCGGCGAGCCGGAGCGCGACGGCGATCGCGCGACGGTGGCGTACCGGGTCCGGTGGTCGGTCCCGGGCGTCGGGCCGCTCGCCTATCGCAGCCGAGCGGTGCTGCAGAAGCGCGGAGACGACTGGAAGCTGCACTGGCGGCCCGCCGTGGTCCACCCCGAGCTGGGGCCGGGCGTCCGGCTTGGAACCACCCGCGAGCCCCGCCGCCGGGGCGCGATCGAGGGCCGTGACGGGCGTCCGCTGATGACGGCCCGGCCCGTGCAGCGGGTCGGGGTCGTGGCGGGCAAGGTTCGTGACGCCCGGGCGACCGCGCGCGCCCTGGCCGGGGTCGTGGACATCGACCCGAAGCCGCTGGAGCGGGCCATCCGAGGAGGCGGCAGGCAGCAGTTCGTGGAGGCCATCGCTCTACGGGAGCGCGACTACCAGCGGGTCGAGGCGGCGGTGAAGGCGGTCCCGGGCGCCACGGTGGTCCCGGGCACGGCCCAGCTGGCGCCCTCGCGGGCGTTCGCCCGTGCGCTGCTGGGCGGTGTGGGACCGGCGACGGCAGAGCAGCTGAAGCGTCTGGGAAAAGGCTACGCCCCCGGCGACGAGGTGGGCCAATGGGGCCTGCAGAGTCGATTCGAGCGCAGGCTGCGGCCCACCGCCGACCGGCGCGTGGTGCTGAGAGCGGACGGGGTTCCGATCAAGACCCTCGTGCGGCGACCCGGCCGTGCGGGCCGGCCGCTGCGGACGACACTCGACCAGCGCACGCAGGCCGCCGCGGAGTCCGCCCTGGGTGGCCGCCGCGACGAGGCGGCGCTGGTGGCGATCAAGCCCTCGAGCGGTGACGTCCTGGCGGTGGCCAACCGGCCGGTGGACTCGACGTACAACCGGGCGCTGGAGGGCAACTACCCGCCCGGCTCCACGTTCAAGGTCGTGAGCACGGCCGCGCTGCTGGAGCGCGGGCTGGACGTGGACCAGCCCGTGCCGTGCCCGCGCACGCTGACCGTGGACGGGCGCTCGTTCAAGAACTTCGAGGGCGGCGGTGGCGCCAACCCGCCGTTCGCCACCGACTTCGCAGACTCGTGCAACACGGCCTTCGTGTCGCTGGCCCCCAGGCTGCCCGCAGACGCGCTCAGGGACACAGGCAAGCGCTTCGGGCTGGGCCAGGGGGACTTCCTGCGCGTGCCCGCCGCCCGGTCGCAGGTGCCCCCGGGGCGGACGAAGGTGGAGCGCGCGGCCAGCATGATCGGCCAGGCGCGGATCCTGACCAGCCCGCTGGCCATGGCAGGGGTGGCGGGCACCGTGGCGGCCGGCGTCTGGCACCCGCCGAGCCTGACGCCAGGCGACGGGAGGGGCGAGATCCCACTGGAGCGGCGGGAGGCCGCCACACTGCGCCGGCTGATGCGGGGGGTCGTCACGGACGGGTCCGGCACCGCCCTGGCCGGGCTCCCGGGCCAGCCCGCCGGCAAGAGCGGCACCGCCGAGTACGGCGGGGGTGACCCGCCGCCAACCCACGCCTGGTTCATCGCCTTCCGCGGCGATCTGGCGGTGGCCGTCCTGGTCGAGAACGGGCGGGCCGGCGGCACCGTGGCCGCTCCGATCGCAGCGCGCTTCTTCGGCGCGCTCTAGCCCGTGAACGGCGTCACGCTGGTGGCCAGGTAGAGCCACAGCGCGGCCAGCGCCACCGTCAAGCCGGCGGCCGAGCCCAGCACCCAGCGCGCCCCGCCGAGGGCCCGCACGCACACCGCCGCCACCACCCCCAGCACCGCCAGCTCGGGGTAGAGGTAGCGCGGGAGGAAGAAGTTCCAGTTGCCCACGAACAGGGCGTAGGTGATCCAGGCGAGTGTCGCCAACACCGGCACGACGCCGATCGTGGCCAGCCGCGCCGCCCGCTCGCGGGGCAGCCGGGCCAGGCCCAGGGCCACCACCGCGATGAACGCGATCGCCAGCAGGTAGCCGGCGATCCGCCACGGCGCCGACAGGAACTTGACCCACCACTCGTCGGGGACCACGGCGCGGCTGAGCCCGCGCACGCCGTCGGTGAACTCGCCGAACCCGAACTGGGTGCCCTTCGGGTTCAGCAGCGGCTCCTGCAGAGCGCGGATGGCGGACTCGCCGGTCAGCGCCCCGTAGACGTCCCAGTTGTGCGCCAGCCACGGCGCCAGCACCAGCAGCGGGATGGCGGCCAGCCCCGCCCCGGCGGCAAGCGCCCGTGCCGGGGTCGTGGCCCGCCGCAGCAGGTCGAAGGCCACCACCGCCACCACCGGCGCGAACGCCACCAGCGCCAGCCGCGTGAGCATGCCGGCCCCGAGCAGCAGCGCCAGAGCGGGCAGCCAGCGGGCATTGCGCCGCTCCCAGACCACCCACGAGGCCAGTGCCAGGCCCATCCCCAGCAGCAGCTCCAGGCTCGCGTTGGACACGGTGACCGCCCGCAGCACCACCCCGGGCCACAGCAGCACGGTCAGAGCCAGCGCGAACATCGCCTGCGCGCTGCCGTCCGGGCCCGCCACGCGGCGCACCAGCAGCCACAGCAGCAGCACGGTGCCGGCCAGCAGCAGCACGTTGAACAGGCGCACCACCCGCAGCTTGCGCTGGTAGTCGCCGCCCGCGAGCTCGAAGGCGGGCACCGCCACCGCGTAATACAGCGGCGGCTGGAAGCCCTCGTAGCTCTGGCCGCCCAGGCCCTGGCGCGCGGGTGGCACCCGCGGCGGCGCCGGGTAGGTGCCCTCGTGCACGGCCGCAATCGACGGGCTGACCAGGTCGACGCCCACCTCGGGGATCGACAGGTCCGTGGCCACCGACTCCACGTAGGCGAAGTGGGCCCGCTCGTCCAGCGTGAAGCGCGAGAACGAGAACGCCGTGCCCACGGCGACCACGGCGAGCAGTATGAGCTGGGCCCCGATCAGGGCCCGCAACGGCCTCTTGATCTCAGTTCTGCGGGGCGTAGCGGTGGTGCAGCATCAGGTCGTTGCCGTCGGGATCGGTGAACAGCGCCATGTGACAGACGCCGGTGTCGAACGTCTCGCCGGCGAACTCGACGCCCTTGGCCTCCAGCTCGGCGCGAGCGGACTCGATGTCGTCCACGTGGATGGCCGGGTGGGCGTTCTTCTGCGGCGCGAACTCCATGCCCTGCCTCGCCGGCTCCCAGATCCCGAAGCAGGTCTCCCCCAGCCACACCTCGGCCTGGGACTTGGTGTCGGGACGGAAGCCCAGCGTGTCCACGTAGAACGCCCGCGAGCGCTCCGCGTCGGTGGACGGAATGCCGATGAAGTCCAGCTTCGAAGGGTTCATCGGCCGACTCTTACCACGTCGTAGCGGTTGTCGGGCGACGGCGCGATACCGAAGCGCGCGTTCACGGTGTACAGCCGCCCGCGGCTTTCGGCCAGGGTGGTGGGCACGTCGAACGCCGGGTTGGTGAGCTCGCGCACCACGCGGCCGGACCTGAGGCTCCGCGAGAGCCGCACGACCGCGATCTTGTTCACCTTCGACGAACTGATGGAGCAGGGCGACCCCGGCTCGCTGGCCGACGAGAGCAAGGCCAGGGACCTCGAGCTCAGCGATCCGCGCAAGCTCTACGACCTGTGGGAACGCCAGCACTGGCAGGTCGGGGACCTCGACTTCACGCGCGACAAGCAGGACTGGGCCGCGCTGAGCGAGGAGCGCAAGGACCAGGTGGTCTGGCTGCTGTCCTCGTTCTTCATCGGCGAAGAGCGGGTCACGACCCAGTTCTCGGGCCTGGTGATGGCCTACGAGGACGAGGACGAGGAGGCGTTCCTGACCACCCAGCAGGTGGACGAGGCCCGCCACATGAAGTTCTTCGACCGCTTCTACCGCGAGGTGGTCGGCCTGGAGCAGGAGGCCTTCGACCAGCGCCTGGCCCGGGTGCGCGAGGAGCTCAACGACGCGTTCGTGACGCTGTTCGACCAAGAGCTGGTGGGCGCCGGCCGGAAGCTGATCGCCGACCCGTCGGACGTGCGCGCCAAGGTCGAGTTCGTCACGATCTACCACATGATCATCGAGGGAGCCCTGGCCCTGACCGGCCAGAACTTCATCACGGACTACTTCGAGAAGGAGGGCATCCTGCCCGGCTTCGTCGAGGGCTTTCAGAACGTGGCCCGCGACGAGCACCGCCACGTGGCCTACGGCACCTGGTACCTCCAGCAGGCCGTCCGGCGCGATCCGGACCTGGCCGACGTGCTGCGGGCCAAGCTGATGGAGCTGCTGCCCACCGCGGCGGCCGTGCTGGTGCCCCCGGGCGAGGATCCCCAGAGCAACTGGAGCCTGCTGGGCTACACCTCGGAGGAGGTCAACGGCTTCGCCTTCAAGTCGCTGACCCGGCGACTGTCCGCCATCGGCGTGCCGCTGGCTCCCCAGGAGGAGCCGGCCACCGCCTGAGCTACGAGCCGGCGATCTCCAGGAACGCCTTGGCGCGCTTGATCTCGCGCTCGGCGCGGCGGCGCTCCTCGGAGTCCTCGTCGGCGTCGTCGCGGGCCGACTCGGCGTCCTTGAGCTTGGACTCCAGCTCGC
>DASQLM010000199.1:0-31688 GCA_035630015.1 Thermoleophilaceae bacterium
CCCGAGATCACTCCGGAGGGCGTCAAGCCCTACCCGAACAAGGGCGCCCGCCGGCTGCACTCACGCACCTCGATGTTCTACACCGCCACCGCCATCACCCCCGCCATGTGCATGCGGCTGACCGGCGTCGGGTCGCAGTACCTGGTCGCCAACGTCGACGCCGCCGGTGATCCCTTCGACGGCGCGAAGACCTACCGGGTGAGCCTGCCCAAAGACATCCCGGCGGCCCGGTTCTGGTCGCTCAACGTGTACGACAACCAGACCCGCTCCCTGCTGCAGACCCACCAGCGATGGCCGCGCGCCGGTAGCCAGGAGTATCCCTCACCGGCTGCGGAGGCCGAAGCGGACGGCACCACCGTCGTGTACTTCTCGCCCGCCCAGCCGGACGGCGTCGCCGATGGCAACTGGATCCAGACCGATCCCGAGAAGGGCTGGTTCGTGATCCTGCGCTGCTACAGCCCGCTGCAGCCCTTCTTCGACAAGTCCTGGAAGGCCGGCGAGATCGAGCTCCAGAGCTAGAACCCATGACCGGTTTCGGACTGTTCGCCGCGGTCCTGCTGGCGTACACGCTGCTCTCCAAGCGGCTGGCCGGAACCGTCATCAGCCCGGCGATGGTGTTCGCGCTCGGTGGGCTGGCCGTGGGGGTGGCGGGCGGCGCGGACATCAAGCCCACCGAGCTGGAGGCGGGACAACAGGAGGCGGTGCTCCTGGTTGCCGAGATCGCGCTCGCGCTCGTCCTGTTCGCTGACGCGGCCACCCTCGGGCTGCGCCGCCTCCGGGAGGACAGTGGTCTGCCCGATCGGCTCCTGGGCATCGGCCTGCCGATCACGATCGGGGTAGGGGTGCTCGTCGGCCTGGCGCTGCTCGGGCATCTGGACATCTGGGAGGTGCTGTTGCTAGGTGCCCTACTGGCGCCGACGGACGCAGCCCTGGCCGCGCCGGTGGTCGCTGACAGCCGGGTGCCCAAGCGCGTGCGCAACGGGCTGGATGTGGAAGCCGGCCTCAACGACGGTGTCTGCGTGCCCGTGGTGATGTTCGCGCTGGCGGCCGCCGTGGCCCTGGAGGGTTCACCGGAGCACGGGCTGGCCCACGAGGCGGTGGTCATCATCGGGGGAGGAATCCTGGTGGGCGGGATCGCCGGGGCCATCGGCGGGCGGCTGGTGGCGCTGGCAATGGCCCGAGGCACTGTGGCCGCGGCCACCGAGCCGATGGCGCTGGTGGCGCTGGCCCTTGTCACCTTCTTCGCCGCCGACGCAATCGGCGCGAGCGGGTTCATCGCCGCGTTCGTCGCCGGCCTGCTGGCCGCCGCTCCGCTGGGTGACCGGCGGGGCCGGCTCACCGAGTTCATGGACGAGGACGGCCAGCTGCTCTCTTTCGCCATCTTCTACGTCTTCGGGATCCTGGCCGCGGGCGTGCTCGACCAGCTGACGTGGGAGGTGGCGGGTTACGCCGTGCTCAGCCTGACGGTGGCCCGGATGGTGCCTGTCGCGCTGGCGGTGATCGGCACCGGGCTTCGCCCCCCGACGGTGGCATTCATGGGCTGGTTCGGGCCACGCGGGATTGCCAGCATCGCGCTGCTGTTCGTGGTGATCAGCGAGGAGCCCGGCCTACCCGGAATGGCGACGATCGAGACCACGGTCGTGGCGACCGTGCTGCTCAGCATCGTGCTCCACGGCGTGAGCGCGGCGCCGCTCGTCGCCCGCTACGCCGACTGGGCGAAGACGCTGCCCGAGGGCTCCTCGGAGCTGACCTAAGTGGGGCGTACAGGTGCATGCGACACGTGCACGCGTCCTTGCCAGGTCGCTCCCGGACGGATTGGCTAACCGTCCATGATCCCGCTCCTACTCGCGGCCAAGGAACTCGCGCGGGCCATCGCCGCGGTCTGGCGCGACCCCGAGACCAAGGCGCTACCCGTCGTGGCCGGGGCCCTGGTCCTTACCGGCACGCTCTTCTACTGGCGGTTCGAGGACTGGACCATCATCGAATCCCTCTACTTCTGCGTCGTCACGCTCACGACCGTCGGTTTCGGAGACCTGTCTCCGAGCACCGCCGGAACGCAGATCTTCACCATCATCTACATCCTCACCGGCTTCGGCGTGCTCGTGGCCCTGCTGACCTCGGTCGCGCAGGAATACCTCAAGCTGAAGGCCGAGGACAGCCAGCGGCCGCGCAAACGTCTGAAGGACCGCCGGCCGCGCAACCGGCCGGCTGAAGACGGACCTCCGTAGGAGCCGCGGCCGGTCAGGCGACGGGCGACGCCACGCGAGACTGTGCGTGGTCCGCGTCGCGGACCACCGCCTGGATCCGCGCGTTGCGCTCGGTGCGACGGTCGAGCAGCGGGTTGATCAAGCCCCGCAGCACGGAGAGCGGCACCCAGCGGCGTGGCGCGATGATGCGCGCAGCGCGGCGCTCGATGCCGCGAACGACCGCGGCGGCGGCGAAGTCGGGCCCGACCGGCTTCATCAGCCACTTGGGGAACGTCGCCTTGAACCGCTCGCCCAGTTCCTCGGCGAAGCCGACCCTGACCATGTCGGTGTCGATGTAGCCGAAGTAGGCCACGCTCGCCGAGGCTCCGTGCTGCGCCAGCTCGGCGCGCAGTGCGCGGCCGAACTGCTCGACTCCGGCCTTCGCGATCGCGTAGGGCGCCAGCAGGACGCCGTTGGTGAACGCATAGACCGAGGACACCACGACGATGTGGCCACCGCGCTCGACGATCTGGGGCAGGGCGGCGTGCACCGTGCGGTGGACGCCGAGCACATTGACCTCGATCACGCGATCGAACTGCTCCGGCGCCGTCACCCGCACGGTCGCCGGCGTTGGCGCGATCCCGGCGTTGGCGACCACGATGTCCAGGCCGCCGAACCGATCGACGGTCTGATCGACCACCGACTCCACCGCGTCGAGATCGGTGACGTCGGCTCCGAACCCGATCGTGCGGTGACCAATCTGCGCCGCCGCGGCGCGGGCCTCGTCGTCATCGAGGTCGAGGATCGCGACCGCGGCACCTCGGCCACTCAGGGCTCGGGCCGTTTCGAGGCCGATGCCCCTGGCCCCACCGGTGACCAGTGCCACCTTCCCGTTCAGGTCGAAGGTGCTCATGTCACACACAGCCTTTCGTCGCGCTTCGTGGTCGGTCGTACAGCTCGGTTGAGCCCGCGGGCCAGCTCGGAGCAGGTCTCGGCGGTCGCGGCGCGTGCTTCCCGGTCGACGAGCAGGAGCTCGAAGCCGTGGGGAAGGCCCTCGAACCGCCGCGCCTCCACGGCCACGCCGGCCGCCCGCAGCTGCTCGGCGAAGCGCTCGCCCTGGTCGCGGAGCGGGTCCATGCCCGCGGTCGCGATATAGGTCGGCGGCATCCGGCTGAGCCCGGCGGCGTGGGTCACGGAGAAGCGCGGGTCAGTCCGGTCGCGGTCGTCCGGGACGTAGTGGCGGAGCATGCGTTGCGCTGCGCGGAGGGTCAGCAGCGGTCTGTCGGCGAACGACCGTGCCGAGGGGTAGGCGGCCAGGTCGCCGTCGACGACCGGGTACTGGATCCAGGCGAAGCAGGGCGCGACGTCGTCGTCGGCCGCGGCGAGGGCGACGGCGGCGGCCAGGTTGCCGCCGGCGCTGTCGCCGCCGACCCCGATGCGCAGTGGCTCGGCGCCGACGTCGGAGGCGTGCGCGACGGTCCAGCGGTAGGCGGCGAGCGCGTCGTCGAAGGCGGCCGGGAACGGGGCTTCCGGCGGCTGCCGGTACGCGACGGAGAGGACCCGGCAGCCGGCGTGCGCGGCGATGAAGCGGCAGGTGTTGGCGTGGCTCTCGATGCTGCCGAGGACGAAACCGCCGCCGTGGAAGTAGGCCAGGAGGCCGGCACCGGCCTCGATGCAGTCAGGCTCGAAGAGGCGGGCCGCCAGCGCGCCGGCGGGCCCGTCGAGAACGAGGTTGCGTGTCTCCACCTTCGGACCCCGATGGGAGCCGACCACGGCGAAGGCCGTGTCGAGGGCCGTGCGCGCCGCCGGCGAAGGGTGCTTGGCGGCCAGCTCGAGCAGCGTCGTCGTCGGACCGCAGAGCGCCGCGAGGCGGAGCGTCAACCGCTGATGGCCGACCCGCTTCAGACCGGTGCGCGAGCTCACGCCACCACCTCCAGGGCGACGGGCTGGGGCACGGTCGCCGCGAGCTCGGGACGCAGCTCGTAGTTCTCGACGTCGAAGTGGCGCGTGGTCCACCGGTACTCGGTCATGGACTTCGGCCATAGCACGGTGGGGGCGCCGCTGGAGTCCATGTACCAGCTGCGGCAGCCTCCTCCCATCCACACCGAGGTCTGGAGTTTCCCGCTGACATCCTCGATGTAGTCGTCCACGGCCGACGGGCGCACGTCGGCGCTCGCCATGCCCATCCGGTCGAGCGTGCGGATCGCGTCGACCGCGTAGGTGGCCTGCGCCTCCATCTGCCACACCATCGACCCGTGGCCCAGGCCCGAGCCGACGCTGGCGAACCGGAACAGGTTGGGGAACCCGTGCACGGTCGTACCGCGGAAGACCTTGGGGTCCGAGCCCCAGGCCTCGGTCAGCGACTCGCCGTGGCGGCCGTGGACGCGCTGTGCGATCTCGGCGTCGAACACGTGGAACCCGGTGCCCAGGACGATCACGTCGACCGGATGCTCGACCCCGTCGGCGGTGACGATCCCGCCGGGGCGGATCTCGCGAATCCCCTCGGTGACGAGGTCGATGTTGGGGCGGCCGAGCGCCTTGTACCACTGGTTCGACATCAGGATGCGCTTGCAGCCGATCTCGAAGTTGGGCTTGAGCTGCGCGCGCAGGCGGGGGTCGCGAACCTGGACGCGGAGCATCGCGCGGGAGATCGCCTCGGCCGCCTTGCGGGCGACCTGCCGGCGGCGCATGACCGGGTAGTGGCCGAGCTCCCGGTAGGCGAGTTGGTTCGCGCGGAGCAGCTTCGACAGCACCGGAACTACTCGCAGGATGCGGCGCTCGAGCTTGCCGATGCGCCGGTCGAGCTTCGGAGAGACCCACGGAGCGGTGCGCTGGAAGACCAGCAGGCGGTCAACCTGGGGCTGGACCTCGGGGACGAACTGGACCGCCGACGCGCCGGTACCGATCACGGCGACGCGCTTGCCGTTGAGGGGAACCTCGTGGTCCCAGCGCGCCGAGTGGAAGACGGGGCCGGCGAACGAGTCGAGGCCCTCGATGTCGGGCAGCGACGGCTCGACCAGCGGGCCGGCGCAGTCGAGCAGGAACCGCGCGGTGATGTTCAGGCGCGTCGTCTCGATGATCCAGCGCTGCGAGGCGTGGTCCCACGAGGCGTCGAGGACCTCCTCGCCCAGCCGGAGGTGCGGCTCGAGGTTCTCCTCCGCCACGACGCGCTGCTGGTACGCCAGGATCTGCGGCTGACGGGAGTAGCTGCGCTGCCACTCGGCGTTGGGAGCGAACGAGTACGAGTAGAGGTGGGAGGGCGTGTCGCAGGCGGCGCCCGGATACGTGTTGTCGCGCCACACGCCGCCGACGTCGTCGGCTCGCTCGACCATCACGAAGTCGGTGACGCCGGCGTTTTTGAGGTTGACGCCGGCGGCGATGCCGCTGAAGGCCGCACCGATGATGGCAACGGTCACCTCGAGGTCGTCGCGGTGCGTGACCTGTGCGTCCGGGTTGGTGGTGGCTGCGGTGGTCATTGGCTCAAGCTACGTCCGCCGAAGCCGGCCGACCAGGGTCTGAGCGCCCAATATTCACGCTGGATATGTGCAAAGTGCCTAGGATGGGCGCGTGAAGGAAACGTGGGAGGAGCCGGGCCCCGAGGTGGGAGAGCAGATCCGGTCGACCGCTCGCCGTGTGCTCGAGGACCCGGACGAGCTGTTCGCGGCGATGGACTCCGCCGTGCTCCAGGCCGTGCCGGCGCTGGCCGCCGATCCGGCGATCGCCGCCGATGCCGGTGCCAGCAACCGGGCGAACATGCTCCGATGGCTCCGGGCCAACGTCCGTGACCCCGGTGGCCACGTTCCGCCCGACCTCACCCCGGAGGCGCTGGATATCGCCCGCGATGTCGTCCGCCGCGGCATCGACCAGGAGGCGCTGCTGACCGGGTACCGCCAGGGCCAGAACACCGCCTTCCGCCACTGGATGCGGGTGGCGACCGAGGAGGCAAGCGACGCCGCGACCCTCGGCCCGATGCTCGAGGCCTCGTCGCGATCGATGTTCGTGTTCGTCGACGACATCCTCGCCGGACTCCACGCCCGGATGGAGCTGGAACGGGAGGAGCTGGTGGGCGGCCGCCTGGCTCACCGGGTCCAGACCGTGAACCTGGTCCTCGAGGGGGCGCCGATCACGGAGGAGCGGGCGAGCACACGGCTGGGCTACGAACTGGCCCGCGACCACGTCGCGCTGGTCGTCTGGACGCCCGAGGCGCCCGTCGCGGGGCAGGGTTCGCTCGAGCAGATGGCCGACGATCTGGCCCGCGCCGCCGGTGCCCAGCGCCCGTTCTCGATGCCCGCCGGCACAGCGGTCCTCTGGGCGTGGATGGCGCCGCCCGATCCGCCCGGCCTGGATGTGATCCGGGCCGCCGCCGAGGGTGGACCGCCGGGTGTGAGTGTCGCGATGGGCACGCCGGCTGCCGGCATCGGCGGTTTCCGCCGTAGCCACGAGGAGGCCGTCGCAGCACAGCGGCTCGCGGCTCGGGGAGGCCGCGACCAACGGCTGGTGGCCTACGAGGAGGTCGAGGTCGTGGTTCTGGCCGCCGCCGACGAGGCGCGTGCGGGCCGGTTCGTCGCGTCGACGCTGGGCGAGCTGGCCGACGCGAAGGAGGAGGAGCTCCGTGAGACGCTGCGTGTCTTTCTCCGTGAGCGCGGGAGCGCGACGCGAACGGCGAGGCTGCTGTTCACGCACCGCAACACGACCCTCAACCGGATAGCCCGCGCCGAGGCCCTTCTGCCCCGGGCGCTGTCCGGGAACGAGCTCGGCGTCGCGGTGGCACTCGAGATTCGCCACTGGCTCCGCTGAAACGGCACCTCTCGGTATGCCTGCACGTGCACGCGACGCGTGCACACGTCCTTGCCAATAGTCCTCCGGACAGGTTGGGTAGCGCCAGTGAGACGTCGAGGCCTGCCTCTGGCACTGATCTTTGTCGCGTCCCTGCTCGCGTTCCTGGCGATCTTCGCCGTCTGGGCGAACCGCCAGCTGCTCAACACCGACAACTGGACGGACACCAGCACCCAGCTGCTCGAGGACGACGCGATCCGGGGTCAGCTCTCCGCCTTCTTGGTGGACCAGCTGTACACGAACGTCGACGTGAAGGCGACGATCGAAGAGGCCCTTCCCCCGCGTGCCGATCCGCTGGCCGGCCCCGCGGCGGGCGCCCTCAGGCAGCCGGCGGAGCAGGCGGTCGACAAGCTGCTGCAGCGCCCCCGTCCCCAGCAGCTGTGGGAGCAACTCAACCGACGGGCGCACAGACGCTTCATCCAGGTGCTCGAAGGCGGGGGAGACGTGGTCTCGACACAGAACGGCGTTCTCGTCCTGGACTTGAAGTCGCTTCTGACCGCGACCCAGGAGCGGGTCGGCATCGGGGGCCGTGCCGCCGCGGCGCTTCCTGCCGACGCGGCCCAGCTGACCATCGTCAAGTCGGACCAGCTCGGGTTCGCGCAGGACCTGTTGCAGTTGCTCAAGACCCTTGCGATCGTTCTCGTGGTCCTGACGCTGGGCCTTTTCGCGCTGGCCATCGGCCTTGCCCGGGGGTGGCGCCGCGAGGCGCTGCGTGCGTGCGGGTTCGGCCTGATCGCGGCTGCCGCGTTGGCCCTGGTGGGTCGCTCGCTGGCCGGCGGCGCCGTCGTCGATGCCCTGGCCACGACCGACGGGGTCCGGCCGGCGGCGGAGGCGTCATGGACCATCGGCACCTCATTGCTGGTGGAGGCCGCCACGGCGATGCTGGCCTACGGAGTGGTGATCGTCCTGGCCGCTTGGCTGGCCGGCCCGACCCGGGTCGCCGTCTCGGTCCGCGGCGCGCTGGCCCCCTGGCTGCGCGAGCCGGGCTACGCCTACGGCGGATTGGCCGTCATCGTGCTGGTGCTGATCGCCTGGGGCCCGGTGCCCTCGACGCGGATGTTCCTGCCGATGGTGTTCCTGATCGCCGTGCTGGCCTACGGCGTGGAGGTCCTTCGCCGGCAGGCGGCCCGCGAGCATCCGGACGCGAGCCGAGAGGAGACCCTCAGGCGCTTCCGGGCATGGCTCTCCGGCCTGACGCATCGGGAACCGGATGCGGGCGACCGCGTTGAGCAGCTTGAGCGCCTCGGACGGCTGCGTGACGGCGGCGTCATCTCCCAGGCCGAGTTCGATCTTGAGAAGCAACGCCTCCTCGGTGGGGCAACCCTTTCAACCGGCTAGGAGGCAAACCCCATGGTGATCGCAGCTGACTATCCGTTCCTCGACGTGTTCTTCACGATGATCCTGTTCTTCTTCTGGGTCGCGTGGATCTGGGTGTTGGTCTCGGTTCTGACCGACATCTTCCGCCGCCACGACATCTCCGGCTGGGGCAAGGCCGGTTGGACGCTCTTCCTGATCGTCGTTCCCTTCCTGGGCGTGCTGGTCTACCTGATCGCCCATGGTGGCGACATGGCCAAGCGCGACGCGGAGCGGATCCAGAAGGCACAGGCCGAGTACGCGCAGTCGGCTGGGGCCTCCAACAGCGCCGCCGAGATCGAGAAGGCGAACGCGCTGCTGCAGAGCGGCACCATCACCCAGGCCGAGTTCGACTCGATCAAGGCGAAGGCGCTGGCCTAGCCTCTGGTCAGATGCCGCGTTCGACTTCGATGCGCTGCTCATCGGCGGCCTGGGTGAACGCAGCGTAGTCAGCGTCGTTCTGATCGGCGTAGGCGACGGCGAACCGTTCGAGTGCGTGGTCAAACGTGTCGTCGTCGCCCAGGTAGCCGCTGATCTTCGCCGCGTCGCCCGTGCGCGCGTGCGCCCGCGCCAGTGTGGCGGCGCAAAGCCCGCCGTAGGTCGCCAGGCCCGAGGGCGTCATCACCTCGACCGCGGCAGAGCCCTTCTTGTCACGCAGCTGGCGCACATAGAACTCGCGGCCTTTTCCGCCGGTCCCGGTGAACCAGCCCAGGAAGGCGTCGCTTGCGCCTTGAACGAGCCGCTGGCCGTGCACCACACGCTCGCCCTGGTGGTCGTACTCGCTGGCGCCTGCATGGGGGGCGAGCACCGATGTGGTCGCCTCCTTGATCTGCAGGAACAGCGGATCATCGTCGCGGTCGCCCATCAAGAGGAGCATCATCGCCTCGGTCCCGACCGATCCGACGCCGACGACCTTGCGCGCAAAATCCTCGTAGTGGTAGTGGTCGAGGACGACTCGCCGGTCGGGGGCGAGCGACCTCGCGTAGTCGGTGAGCCCCTGCTGGATGATCCGCTCGAACTCCTCGGTCAACGTCTCGGGCGGACGCACGATCACGGGCGGCTGCTGCTTTATCCGGTAGCCGCCGTCCACACGCTCCGCGAACTTCGAGAGCGAGCCCAGGCTCGTACGCTTCTCGGCCTTCCTGATCGTCTTCTCGGCGGCTTTGATCTGAGCCTTGTCGGCATTCGCGGAGAGCTCCCCGAGCACCTCGTCGGCGTCGAATCGCTTGTACCAAACGTCGAGGAAGCGCATCTCCGCCGCCGTGGCCATCGCCGTCCGATAGGCGGCGGCGGCGGCGCGGACGGCCGCGCGCTGCTCCTTGCGGCGGTGGCCGTTACCGCGGGCGGCGACGACGAGGCTCGCGACCAGGCGCTTGACATCCCACTCGAACGGCGCCGGCAGCGTCTCGTCGAAATCGTTCAGATCGAACACGAGCTGGCGATCCGGGGCCGCGAAGACGCCGAAGTTCGACAGGTGCGCGTCGCCGCAGCACTGCACACGCAATCCCGTCGCCGGGGTGGACGACAGATCCGACGCCATGATCGCGGCGCTCCCGCGGTAGAACGTAAACGGGGAGACGATCATCCGCCCGTGCCGGATCGGCACCAGCTCGGGCACACGGGTCGCGTCCTGCGCTTCGAGGATGCCGACCGGGTCGGGGCGGTCATCCGGCGGCGCCCACTCGCCGTGGGCGTCCAGCGGCACCGACTCGCGCTCGGCGCGGCCCTCGGCCATGCGCTTCTCGACCGCCTTCGGAAGGTCCAGCACGCCACGGGCGCGTTTCGTGCCCTTCTTCGGCTTCTTGCGCTTTTTGGACTTGCTCATGACGCGCAGCCTCCTTCAGAGGCTCGTGGCGGGCAATGGTGCCCACACCCTTGTGTGCGCCTGATGGGCGAAAGAGGATCCACCTGATGCCTGAGGAAGCGGGGAACACGCGGCTGTCGCTGCTGCTGGCGGCGGCGATGTTCGTGCTGGTCGTCGACACGTCGCTGATGAACGTGTCGATCTCGTCGGTGGTCGGGGATCTGGACACGACGGTGAGCGCCGTACAGGGTGCGATCGCGCTCGAGGCGCTGGTGTCCGCCGCATTCATCCTGATCAGCAGCAAGCTCGGCGACCTCTTCGGACGCAAGAGGGCGTACATCCTGGGTCTGCTGGCGTACGCGAGCGGCGCCCTGGCGATGACCCTGGCCCAGAGTCTGACGGCGGTCATCGTGTTCTGGGCGATCATCGGAGGGCTCGGCGCCTCGCTTCTGCTGCCCGCAATGCAGTCGCTGATCCACGGGAACTTCGAGGGAGCCGCGCAGAAGAAGACATATGCCATGGTCGGGGCCGCAGCCGCGATCGCTGCCGCGGTGGGCCCGCTCCTCGGAGGCTTCGTCACCACGTACCTGTCGTGGCGCGTCGGTTTCCTGCTGGAGGTCGTGGTGATCGCGGTGGTGCTGTCCCAGATCGGGCTAGTCAAGGACGTTCCCTACACCGGCGACCGGCAGGTCGACTTCGTCGGCGCGGGCTTGTCGGTGGTGGGGATGGGTGGCGTGGTGCTGGGCATCCTCGTATGGCAGGAGGGCGGCGACTACGTCTTGCTGTTGATCGCAGTCGGAGCGCTGGCGCTGTGGGCACTCGCCCGCTGGCTGGTGCGGCGCCACCGCGAGGGCAAGGCGACCGTGCTCGATCCGGACCTGTTCGGGCTGCCGCGCTTCAGGATCGGGATCACGGGGCAGATGCTGCAGAACATCACGCTGGGCGGGGCGATGATCGCCTTGCCGATCTTCCTGCAGGTCAAGCTCGAATACGACGCCCTGCAGACCGGCCTGTCGATCGCCCCGCTCTCGTTGACGATGTTCGCCGTCGCGATCCTCGCGGGACGGCGGAGCGGCAAGCGTCACCCCGCCAGGGTCATCCGGACCGGGTTCGCGCTGAGCACCCTTGGGCTGGCGCTGATCATCCCGATCGTGCCCGAGGCGGACACCGGCTGGTACCTGCTCGTCCCGCTCGTGATCGCCGGAGCGGGGCTCGGCCTGCTGGTGTCGCAGCTCAACAACTACACGCTCGCGCCGATCGACGAGCAGCGCATCAGCGAGGCGGCCGGGGTGAACTCCGCGGCGGGCTCGTTCGGGCTGTCGTTCGGCTTGGCGGTGGCCGGCGGCGTGCTGCTCGCGACCCTCTCACTGGCCTTCACCAACATGACGAACGCGAGTCCCGAGATCCCGTCCTCGCAGCAGCAGCAGATCGCCCAGACGCTGGAGGATGACGCGCAGGTCGTGAGCAACACCGAACTCGACGAACGGCTGGCCGAGGAACCGGAGCCCGTCCAGGAGGAGATCCTCACCATCAACACCGACGCGACGAACCTGGCCCTTCAGGTCGCGTTGCTCGTGCCGATCCTCGCCGGTCTGCTCGGATTGTTCAGCGCGATCCGGATGGTCCGCCTCCCGGACGTCGAGCCCGCGGAGGCCGTGCCCTCGTAAGCCGCGGGCGCGCTTGCGTTCGAGCACGGCTACTGGCAGGATCGGAACGTCCAACTTAGGAGCTCGCTTGGGCCAGGCCCGCCTCTCAGGAACTACCCGCGTGGCGGATTGGCGACTGAGGTTCGAATTCATCGTGATCGCCGTAGCGGGACTGGCCGCGACGATCGTGGCCGCCGTTATCACCTCGGCCAACGTCGAGGGCGAGGGGGCCGCCCTGGCCGGGCTGGCCCGGGCGTCGATGGTTGCCATGCCGGTAAGCGTCGGCCTGTACGTGTGGCACAGCCGCCCGGACGACCGCTTCGGCCGCCTCCTGGTGGTTGCCGGCTTCGGGTGGTTCTTGACCACGTTCTCGGAGTCCTCCGATGAGGTGCTCTACAGCATCGGGCGTGTCGCGGGCTGGGTCGTCGAGGCGGGGCTGATCTGGCTCATCCTGGCGTACCCCTCCGGCCGGTTGAACGGCCGGGTCGACCGGCTGCTCTTCGGGGCAGGGGTTGCGCTCGTGGCGTTCCTCTACCTGCCCACGGCGCTGCTCGACGCGAGTTTTCCGACTCCCAGCCCATGGACGTCATGCGAGACCGGCTGCCCGGGCAACGCCTTCCTGCTCGGGTCTGAACCGGCGTTCGTGGGTGACGTCGTGGCGCCTGTCCGGGAGATCCTGACCATGCTTCTGTTCTTGGCGGTGACCGCCCGCCTGGGCCAGCGCGTGGCCCGCGCCACGCCGATCACCCGATTCACCCTGCTCCCAGTGCTCGTGGTGGCCACGACACGGTGGGGCGTCTTCGCGCTGGCGATCGGAGTACGCAGGGTCAGCCCGGGGTCGGAGTTAGCCGAGCCCCTGGTGTGGGTGATCGCTCTCGCCGTGCCGGCGCTGGCGGGGGCGTTCCTGCTCGGCCTCCTCCAGCGCCGCCTGTACGCAGCGGGGGCGCTGCAGCAGCTTGGGGTCGCGGCTCGCGGGGCCCTCGACCGGGACCAGCTCCGCCTGGTGCTGTCGAACGCGGTCGGCGACCCGACGCTGGAGGTCGTGTACCCGACCGACGGCCCGACGCGCTGGGTCGACGGGGAAGGCCGGCTCTGGCCCCCACCGGAGCCAGGCTCGGGGCGTTGCCTGACCGAGGTGCGCGAGGACGGCCGCCTGGTGGCGGGGCTGGTGCACGACGAGGCCCTCCTCGAGGAGACCGCCTTTCTGCAGGCGGTGGCTTCCTATGCGCTCACCGCACTGGAGAACAGGCGTCTGGCCGCCCAGGTGGAGATTTCCCTGGAGGAGGTACGCAGGTCGCGCACGCGGATCCAGGCCAGCGGCGACCGGGAGCGGCGCCGGATCGAGCGCGATCTGCACGACGGCGCCCAGCAACGGCTGGTCGCGCTGGGTATCCAGCTCGAGCTGACCGAGGACCTGATCCGCCAAGACCGGGAGGGCGGGTTCGAGCGGCTGCACGCGCTGGGCGAGGAGGTGGACAAGACCCTGGAGGAGATCCAGGCACTGGGACGCGGGGTGTACCCCTCGCTGCTGGCCGATCGCGGGTTGGCCGAAGCCCTCCGCGCCGCCGCGCTGCGGCTGCCGGTCGCGGCGACGGTGAACCCGGACGGGGTCGGCCGCTACCCCGCCTACGTCGAGAACGCCGTCTACTTCTGCTGTCTCGAGGCGATGCAGAACGCGTCCAAACACGCGCCCGACGCCCACTCTGTGACCGTCGTCCTGGGTGAGCGCGAGGGCCTGGTGTTCGAGGTCCGTGACGACGGGGCCGGCTTCGACCTCGAGATGATGGCCCCCGGCGTCGGGATGACCAACATGCACGACCGCATGGCCGCGGTCGGCGGCGCGGTGGAGATCACGTCCTCGCCCGGCGCGGGGACCGTCGTGGCCGGCACGATCCCGCTGACTACCGCGACGTCGCGATAGGCATGTAGGCACGGTGGCAGCCCGGGCGATGGTGCGGGCGGGGCCTGGCGTCCGGCCGGGCCCCGTGAGAGATTGGCCAGTGCGTGACCGAACCACCTCCTCAGCGGGTCGAGGTCAACATCGGCCTGCGCACGATGCTGCTGGCGGTCGCCGTCGCCGCCGCGGTCGGCCTGGCCCTCGTCTCGCTGGGCTCGCTGCTGTCGATCTTCGTGGCCGGTGTGCTGGCGCTGGGCCTCGACCCGGTGGTCAGCCGCCTGGTGGCGCGAGGCTGGCCCCGCGGGCGGGCCGCGCTGGCGGTGTTCGCCGGCCTGTTCGTGACCGTGTTCCTGATCGTGGTGATCACGGTCGGACCGCTGTGGGACCAGATCGGGGAGTTCGTGGACAAGCTGCCGGAGTACTGGGACCAGCTCACCCAGACGGCCGCGTTCGACACGCTCACCAGCGAAAGCAGCAAGGACTCGGTGCGCTCCGCGCTGGAGGACCTGGCCAAGGGGCTCCCGGATGCGGCCAACACCCTGCTCGGGATCGCGGGCGGGGTGTTCGGGTCGGTCCTGTCGCTGGTCACGCTGTCCTTTCTGGCGCTGTTCCTGCTGATGGAGCGCCCGGCCATCACCGAGTGGCTGTTCGGGTTCGCGCATCCGGCCGTCGAGGAGCGCTGGCGCCCCGTGGTGGAGGAGTCGATCGACGCCATCTCCGACTCCCTGCTGGGCAACGTGGCCATCTCGCTGGTCGCGGCCACGGTGGCCGGGCTGTCGGCCTGGGCGTTCGGGCTCCCGTTCCCGATCGTCCTGGCCATGATCGTCGGCTTCCTCGACCTGATCCCGCAGGTGGGCGCCACGATCGCCGCGGTGATCCTGGTGCTGGTGGCACTCACGGTCAGCACGCCGGTGGCCATCGCGATGGGTGTGATCCAGCTGATCTACCAGCAGATCGAGAACTACGTGGTCTACCCGCTGGTCTACCGCAAGGCGGTGTCGCTGTCGCCGTTCACCACCATCGTCGCCGTGCTCATAGCCAGCTCGATCCTGGGAGTGGTCGGCGCCATCCTGGCCGTGCCCTTCGCGGCGGTGATCAAGATCATGCTGCGTGAGGGCGGACGTCCGCGCAGGGAACGGATGGCGGCCCTTCGGACCGGCGCCGAGTGAGCGCGAGCACCGACGGCCCCGGGCGGCGCCAGCGCTTCGGCCTGGTGCTGATCTTCATCACGGCCTCGTTCATGGTGGAGGGCACGCTGTCGGGCAGCGACTGGGCCCAGGTCGTGGTCACCGCGCTGCTCGGCAGCACCCTGTTGCTCACGTTCTGGGCAGCGGACATGCCGTCCCACCGGCTCCGCCTTGCTGCGGCGGGCGTCGCCGCCGCGGTGGCCGCGGTGATCGTGACCGTCGTGATCGGCGATCACACCGCGGCGGGGATCGGCCGGCTCACGAACGCCGCGCTCGTGGCCCTGGCCCCGCCGATGCTGGTTGTCGGGATGCTCCGCAGCGTGCGCCGGCACAAGGCCGTGACCCTCGAGGCCGTGCTCGGTGGCCTGGCGCTGTACGTGCTCGTCGGGATGCTCTTCGCGTTCGTGTACGGCGCCATCGACAACCTCGGCGGCGAGCCGTTCTTCGCCCAGGGCGTCGCGGCGACCCCGGAGCGGTGCAACTACTTCAGCTTCTCCACGCTGACCACGGTCGGCTTCGGCGACCTGACCGCGCGCGGCGACCTCGGGCGCACGCTTGCCGTGTTCGAGGCGCTGGTCGGCCAGCTCTACCTGGTCACCGTCGTCTCCGTGGGCGTGTCCAACCTGGCTCCGCGGGCGCGCGCCGGGGGTGACCGGTGAGCGCCTTCGCCCGCCAGCGGAGCTTCTGGAGCATCACGGGCTGGGCCGGCGTGTTCGGCCTGGTCATGGGGGCCGTGGGGATCGCCTGGCTCGGGCTCGTCGAGAAGCTGCCGCAGGAGCTGTGGGGGCAACCGACCGATCACGACTTCGCAGGTGGCACGTGGTGGTGGATCCCCCTGGCCACGGGCTTCGGGTTGCTGGTCGGCCTGATGCGTCGGTGGCTGACGACTGCTCGCCAACCCGACCTCTTCGCCGAGATCTCCGACGCGCATGTGGATCACAAGGTGGTGGCGCCGTCGGTCGCCGTCTCGGCGATGTCGCTGATGGGCGGAGCCAGCCTCGGGCCCGAGGGCGGCCTCGGCCTGCTCGGTGG
This sequence comes from Thermoleophilaceae bacterium, assembly GCA_035630015.1. GTDB lineage: Bacteria > Actinomycetota > Thermoleophilia > Solirubrobacterales > Thermoleophilaceae > JAAYBF01. The sequence goes on from DASQLM010000199.1 coordinate 15,942, forward strand.
CGGCCTGGGCGACTGGATCGCCAAGCGGAAGAAGGCCGACCCCGAGACCCGCAAGGCCCACACGCTCACCGGCATGGCGGGTGCCTTCGGCGGGCTGTTCACGGCGCCGCTGCTCGGTCCGCTGATGATCGCCGAGATCGCGCGGCCGGGAAGCGACCGGCCGGTCGAGCGGCTCATTCCCACGGTGGTCGCCTCGACCCTCGGTTTCGCCGTGCTCTACCCCGTCATCGGGCACACCTTCCTCGACTTGTACGACGTGCCCGGCTACGACCTCGAGGTATGGCACATGTTCGCGGCGGTCGGCATCGGGGCCGTGGGCGCCGTGGTGGCGGTCGTCACCGGCATCGCCATCAAGGTGGCAGCGCGGGTGACCGGGCCGGCGTCATCGCACCCCGTGGCCCTGGCCACGGCAGGGGGCCTTTTCATCGGGCTGATGGCCTACCTGCTCCCGCTCACCCTCTTCTCCGGCTCCGGCGAGCTGGAGGTGATCGTCGACCAGGGGCCGGCGCTGGGTGCGGGCCTGCTGATCGCCGTCATCGTCGCCAAGATGGCCACGTTCGCCGCCAGTCTCTCGACCGGTTACATCGGCGGCACGATCTTCCCGATGCTCTTCCTCGGCGGCACACTGGGCATGGCGATCCACGTGATCATCCCGGGGATCCCGGTCGGGCTCGCGGTCCCCGCCGCCATGGCTGCCGTGCCGGGAGCGGCGGTGGCGATCCCGTTCAGCCTGATCGCGATCGTGGCCTTCGCCGTCACCGTCGATGCGGCCAACGTGGCCCCGATCGGGATAGCCGTGCTGACCTCTTACCTGCTGGTCATCGGGACGGGGCTGGCCGGCCAGGAGCACTCCAGCGCTTGAGCTGCCGGTGCAGGGCCGCGGTGCCCACGATCGGCTCCTCGGGCACCTCCCACCCGCTGGGGATCACCGCGAACGGATGGGCCTGCGGGCCGCCGAGGCCGCCGTGCGATCCCACCAGCTCCTCGAACGCCGCCACCTCCTCGGTGTCCGGGTCGTAGAGCGAGTTCACCAGCACGTCGGGCGTATGCGCGAAGTCGTCGTGGCGCAGCAGGTGGGCGGCGGCGTTGGGGCCGAACGGCACCAGCGGGTCGATGCCCTCCACGTGGCCGTCGCGCAGGCGGTGGCTGCCGTCCCTGCTGAGCACCACGGGGCCGTCGGCCTCCGAGTGCACGCGGACGAACGAGACGCCGTCGTGCGCCACCAGCGTGGGCAGTAGGTCGGGGTGCAGGCGCTCGACCTCCTCCTGCGTGAGACGGCCGTCGCCCTCGGTCAGGTACACCAGCCCCAGGTTGCCCGAGGCCAGCACCACGGCACGGGCGCCACCGGTGTCCGGCGCGTCGTCCGGGGTGGCGCCGTCGGCCAGGCGGCTGGTCACGCCCTCCCCGTCGGCCACCTCGTTCAGCGCGCTGCCCAGTCCGGCGCGCGCCTCCTGGGCAGGGCCCAGGTCGCCCGCCGTGTGCGGGTCGGTCAGGGAGTCGCGCACCACCTCCTCGAGGGACAGGCCGTAGCGCTGCAGGAACGTGGCGCCCTGGCTCTGGCCGTGGTCGGCCAGGACCACGAACTCGTACGGACGCGGGCCCAGCGCGGCCGCGCGTTCCAGCCGCGCGAACTGGCGGTCGATGGCGTGCAGCGTGCGGAAGGCGTCGCCACGCTCGATGCCGGAGTGGTGGGCCACCTCGTCGTAGCCGAAGAAGGTGGCGTAGGCCACCCGCGTGCCGGCGAACAGGTTGGCCATCAGCGTGGCGGTGCTCAGGTCGCGCAGGGCGACGGTCACGCCCGCGCGGGTCAGGGCGTACTTGCGCGTGCGCTTGATCCGCGGCTGCTCGTCGCGCATCCGCTGGCGTAGCGCCCACCATCGCTCGGCCGCCATCTCGCGCAGCATCAGCGTGACGATCCGGGTCACCCCGTACGGGTTGGCGAACAGCCCCAGCAGGTCCTTCGGCGGCTTGTTGCGCACCGAGGCAGTGCTGAACGTGAACAGCGACCGGGGAGCGTCGCCGGACAGCAGGTTCCCGACGCTGACCCCGTCGTCGGCCAGCAGGCCGTCGCCGTCCGAGAGGCGCTTCTCCAGCGCGGCGCAGTCCGCGCCCGAGCTGGACACCACGATCCGGCCCTCGGCCTTGTCGTACCAGCGGAAGGCGGGGATGTCGGTGTTGTCGCCCAGCAGGATCCCGGCCTGGCTGGCCGAGGTCTGGCACGACAGGTCGCACTCCCAGGGCACCAGCCGGTGGCTGCCCTCCTCCAGCCAGCGCGCAATCGTGGGCACGTGGCCCCCCTCGATGGCACGGCGCAGTGTCTGCTCGGACAGGCCGTCGATCTCGAGCATGAACACGCCCGGCTCGGCGGTGTCCTCGGGCCGGGCCATGCGGCGCGCGCCGCGGCGGATCACCGCGTTGTAGAAGGAGCCGTCGTCGTCGATGGCCAGCAACCCGCTCACGGCGAGGTTGACCGCCGTCAGGATCAGCGACGCCAGCACCGCGTCGCCCAGCCCGTCCACGGCGAAGCCCGGCAGCACGGCCGCGGTGGCCAGGATCAGCGCCCCGTTCAGGACCAGCGTCATCAGGCCGGCGGTCAGCACCATCAGGCGCAGGGTCAGCCGTGCCAGCAGCGGCCACAGCACCGCGTTCATCACGCCGATCAGGGCCACCGCGACCAGCGCCTCCACGCGGTTGTCCAGGTCGACCCCGGGCAGCACGGCCGCGGCCAGCACGAGCGCAACGGCCTCGATCAGCCAGACGAGCAGGATTCGCGCGACGGGCCTCACAGCTCCACCCTCTCACCTACGGCGGGCACCACGACGCGAATCCCGGGCGAGCGCTTGCCCACGTGGTGCGCGAAGTCGTGCGGGGGGTCGCGCAGCAGCGGGTGGCCGCTGCGGCCGAGGTGCGCCGGGAAATACGTGCCCCAGTGGATCGGCACCGCCGTCCGCGGCCCGATCAGGGCGGCCGCCTCGGCCGCCGCCGGGGGGTCCATGTGGCCGGCGCCGAGGCTGGTCCCCCAGCCCCACACGGGGAGCAGGGCGGTGTCCACGGGACCCAGGGCGCTCATCCCGGCGAACACGTCGGTGTCGCCCGCGAAGTAGACGCCGCCCGCCACGAACCCCAGCGCCTGCACCGCGCGGAAGCGGCGCCGGACCTCGTGCACCGCCGGGGTGGCCGCGATGCTCGCGCCGCCCAGCTCCAGCTGCTCGCCGGGCTCCAGCTCGTGCACCGTGCGGCCGCCGCCGATCAGGGCGGCTGCGCCAACCGGCGCCACCACCGGGACGCCGGCGGGGACGGTCCGCAGGGTCGGGACGTCCAGGTGGTCGCGGTGTACGTGCGAAAGCAGCACGGCGTCCAGCGGCCCCAGCTCGCCGACGTCCACGGCCGCCGCCCGCCTGGTCAGGTGCGCCACGCGGGGGCGCAGCACCGGGTCGGTCAGCAGCCGCGCGCCGCCGGTCTCGATGAGCACGGTGGAGTGGCCGAGCCAGGTGACGGCGGTCATCGCGGGCCCTCAGCCGTCCAGCACGATGGCCACCAGCGCGACCACTGCGTACACACCGAGCGCGACTCCCAGGACCCGCAGGCCACGGCTGCCCGGCAGCGGCCCGTGCGCCCGCATCGCGGTCTGGTAGGTCAACCGCCGGGCGCTGGCCTCCAGGGCCAGCAGCGCGCCGCCGGCGATCGGCGGCGCGGCGACGATCCAGCGGTAGACGTCGTGGTTGAACTCCAGCGCCTTGGCGGCCGCGATGCCGCCCGCGATCAGAGCCAGCGCGGTCCGGATCCAGGCCAGGAACGTGCGCTCGTTGGCCAGAGTGAAGCGGTAGTCGATCTCGATGTCGGGTCCGGGCACGGCCCCCACATCATGGGGCATCGGGCCTACCGCGGTGGGGATCCTCCGGTCACCCTGAACGACTGCTTGCCGTCGGACTGGCTCGAGGTGTTGCCCACGTACGTGTCGATGCGCCCGTTCTCGACCAGGAAGCGGCCCTTGCGGTCGTAGAAGCCCACGTCCTCGCGGCCGAGCGTCCACGACACCACCTTCGACTGGGCGGGCTGGAGCGTCACGCGCTCGAACCCGCGCAGCCGCCGGACGGGCTGGGAGATGCTGGCGACCGGGTCGTTCACGTACAGCTGGGCGACCTCGTCCCCGGCCCGCTTGCCGGTGTTGGTGACCCGGGCCCTGACCGTCACGCGGCCGCGCCGGGCGTCCATCCGGTTCGGGCTGATGCCCGCCGGCGCGACCGTGAACGTGGTGTAGCTCAGGCCGTAGCCGAACTCGTACAGCGGGCCGCAGCTGAGGATGTCGCGGTGGCGCGAGTTGTACTTCGAGGTCGGGTCGCAGGGGCGGCCGGTGGGCTTGTGGTTGTAGAAGATCGGCACCTGGCCCTCGTTGCGCGGGAAGCTCACCGGCAGCTTGCCGCCCGGGTTGACCTTGCCGTAGACCACGTCCGCCACGCCGTTGCCGCCCTCCACGCCGGGGAACCACGCCTCCAGGATCGCCGGTGCGGCCGCGGCCACCTCGTCCAGCTTCAGCGGCCGGCCGTTGAACAGCACGACCGAGAACGGCTTGCCGGTGGCCTTGATCGCCCTGATCAGCTCCTCCTGGCGGCCCGGCAGGTCGAGCATCGAGCGCGACTCGGCCTCGCCGCTCATCTCGCGCGTCTCGCCGACGGCGACCACCACCTGGTCGGCGGCACGGGCGGCGGCCACGGCGGCCGCGAAGCCGCTGTCCGACGCGCACTCGTTGGCGGGGTCGTACAGGTCGTTGTTGCTCAGCGTGCAGCCCGGGGTGTAGGTGGTGCGCGGGTTGCGGGCGCGCATGCCGGCCAGGAGGGACACGGTGTCCTCGTCCCGGCCGCGGCCCCACCAGGGCCCGAGCATGTCGTGCGCGCTGTCGCCCAGCGGGCCGATGACCGCCGTGGACTTGGACGGGTCCAGCGGCAGCGCCCCGTTGTCGTTCTTGAGCAGCACCGTGGAGCGCGCGGCCGCCCTACGCGCCTGGGCTCGGTTGCGCGGCAGCAGCTGCTTGCCCTCCGCGGCGGCCACGTTCACGTACGGGTTGCGGAACAGCCCGGCGCGGAACTTCACCCGCAGGATCCGCCGCACGGCGTCGTCGATCCGGGCCCGCGGGACCTTCTTCTGGGCCACGAGCTGGGCGCCGAAGTCACGGAAGTTGGTGGACACCATCTCGGAGTCGGTGCCGGCGTTCAGGGCCTGCCGGGCCGCGTCCTTGCCGTCCTCGGCGACGCCGTGGCCGCATGGGCCGCCGGCCGGGCGCTCCCCGGGGCACGAGCGCAACTCGGCCACCGCGGTGTAGTCGCTCTCCACGAACCCGTCGAAGCCCCACTTCTCCTTGAGCACGCGCGTCTCCAGGTAGCGGTTCGCGCAGCCGGGCCGGCCGACGATCTCGTTGAACGAGCACATCAGCGTGTCCGAGCCGGCGTCGATCGCGGCCTTGAACGGCGGCAGGTACGTGTTCCACAGCGTCCCGCGCGACATGTCGGTGGTGTTGTAGTCGCGGCCGTCACCGGGCTGGCCGTAGGCCGCGAAGTGCTTGACGCTGGTCACGGTCTTGTCGGGCCGGGCGTAGTTGGTGCCCTGGGCGCCCTTCACGCGCGCGGCGGCCATCACCGAGTTCATGTACGGGTCCTCGCCCGCGCCCTCGGAGATGCGGCCCCAGCGGGCGTCGTGCGAGACGTCCACCATCGGGCTGTAGATCTGCTTGAGCCCCACGGCGGCGGACTCGAAGGCGCCGATGGTGTGGTCGGCCCGGGCCACCTGTGGGTCGAAGCTGCTGGCGGTGGCCAGGGGGATGGGGAAGATGGTGCGGAAGCCGTGGATCGTGTCGTAGGCGAACAGGATCGGGATCTTCAGCCGCGAGTTCTGCACCGCGTCGCGCTGGTACTTGTTGATCAGCGCCGGGTCGGTCTCGCTGAACACGCTGCCCACGGGCTTGCGGGCCTCGGCCGGGGCCTCCTTCATCTGCCCGTCGGAGAGCAGCGTGATCTGGTCGAGCTTCTCGCGCAGGGTCATCTGCTTGATCAGCGCGCTGATGCGCCGCTCGGTGCCCATGTCCAGCCGCTGGGGCACCGCCGCCAGCGCGGCCCGGTCACGCGTGGGGGTCTTGCGCTTGCCCTTCGCGGCCACCGCGGGCCACGCGATGATCAGGCACGACAGCAGGGATGCGAGCACGACCGCCCGCGGGAACCGACGACCCATCACCGACCTCCTTGCGTCTCTCTCCTCGACTCGGGACCGGTGTACCCCCTGGCGCGTTGGCCCAACCCCTCAGAGCGAGCGGCCCGCCGGATGCCCCGGGCATCCGGCGGGCCGTGCTCGCCTCGGGGAGGGAACCCCACTAGTTGAACGCGTACTTCTCGTACTCCTTCACGTTGTCCTTGGTGACCACCGCGGCGGGCACGACCAGGTTCCGCGGGACCTCCGGCGGTACGAGCTCGGAGAACCCCTCACCCAGGCCGATCAGACGCGCCATGTTGATCCCGGTGGCGGCCATGTTCGGGTTGTAGAGGAACGTGGCGCGGTAGAGCCCGCCGGCCGCGATCTGCTTCATCGCGTCCTCCGACCCGCCCACCCCGGTCAGGAACATCTCCTTCTCGCGGCCGGACGTCTTGATGGCCTGGACGACCCCCTGGGCCATGTCGTCGTCGTGCGTGTACACGGCGTCGATCTTCTTCTCGGCCTGGAGGATGTTCTCCATCGCCTTGAGCCCGGCGTCGGGGTTGAAGTCGCCCGGCTGCTGGGCGACGATCTTGATGCCGTCCTTGCACTTCTTCTTGAGCTGCTCGGCGAAGCCCTTGGTGCGATCCGTCGTGACCTCGATGCCGGCCAGCCCCTGGATCTCCACCACGTTGCCCTTGCACTTCAGCTCCTTGGCGATGTAGTCCGCCGCCAGCGTGCCGATCTGGTAGTTGTCGCCCAGCACCGTGGCCGTCGCGGCGTCGGGCTTGGTGAACGTGCGGTCGATGTTCACGACCGGGATGCCGGCCCGCTGGGCCTTCTGGGCCACCGGGGTCAGCGCGGCACCGTCCTGGGGCAGCACCACCAGGACGTCCGGCTTCTTCGCGATGGCCTGTTCCACCTGCTGGGCCTGAGAGTCGGCGTCGGCCGCCTGCAGCAGCTCGAACTTGACGTCCTTGTACTTCTCCGCCTGCGACTTGGCGTTCTTGGAGACCGCGCCGAGCCAGCCGTGGTCGGTCGGCGGGACGCTGGCGATGATGTTCACCGTCTTGCCCGAATCGCCTCCGGCCGCCGGGGTCCCGGCGGCCTCCTCGGTGACCGTCTTCGTCTCGCCGCCGCAGGCGGCGACACCGACCGCCAGCAGCGAGGCTGCTGCGATGCAGATGAGTAGTCGCAATCGCGACATGATGTACCTCCCCGATTGAGTGTTGTTCCCTTGTGCGGCGCTTTCGGCCATCAGTAACGCGCCTCCGGGCGCTGCAGCAGGACAGCTCCGAGGACGATCAAGCCCTTGGTCACCTGCTGTACCTCGGTCGAAAGGTTGAGCTGCGTCATGAGGCTGAAGATCAGCGCGAAGGTCAGGACCCCGAGGAACGTGCCGACGATCGACGCGCGGCCGCCCGCGAGGCTGGTGCCGCCGATGACCACGGCGCCGATGGCGTCGAGCTCGTAGAGGTTTCCGCTGACCGGCGAGGCGCTTCCGAGCCGGGCGCAGAGGAGCACCGTGCCGACTCCGGCCAGCAGCCCCGACAGCACGTAGACGCTGAAGATGATCTTCCGGACCGGGACGCCCGCGATGCGCGCGGCCTCGCGGTTGCCGCCCACGGCCACCACGTAGCGGCCATAGCGCGTCCGGTTCAGGAGCACCCAGCCCGCGATCGTGATCCCCAGGAAGACGTACACGGACACCGGGATCCCGATGATCCGGCCGTTGCCGAACCACGCCAGCGAGAAGACGGCGGGCTCGCCGAACGACCCGCCGTTCAGGTCGAGCAGGCTGACCGGCAGCTTGTCGTTGAGCAGCAACGCGATGCCCCGGCCGATCGAGAACATCGCCAGCGTCGCGATGAACGGGACGACCCGGCCGTATGCGATGGCGGTCGCGTTCACCGTGCCGAGCACGGTGGCGAAGACCAGCGCTCCGGCGATGAACACCAGGCTGCTGGTGCCGTCGTCGCCGACCAGGATGCCCCCGAAGAGGCCGGCGGCGGCCAGCATCGAGCCCACCGACAGGTCGATGCCCGCCGTGGCGATCACGAAGGTCATGCCCATCGCCAGGACGCCGATCACGCTCGCCTGGGTGAGCATGTTCCGGATGTTGTCCCAGGTCGGGAACGTGTCCGGCTTGAGCACGGCGCCGACGATGAACAACAGGACCAGGACCCCCGCGAGCACGTACTGCTGTGCCTCCGCGGTCTTCGCGCGCTCGAGCGCGCCGGCCGCCCGGCTGGGACCTTCGGCGGCGTCGGCTTGGGACGTGGTCATTCGACCTCCTCGGCGAGTACTGGGGCATCGGTGGGTGCGACGGCGTGGCGGAGCAGCTCACGTTCGGTGGCGTCCTGGCCCGCGACCTCGGCCACGATCTCGCCCTCGCGCATGACCAGGACGCGGCTGCAGATGCCCACCAGCTCCTCGAGCTCGGACGAGACCACGAGCACTCCGAGCCCCGCCTTGGCCAGGTCGCTGACGATCCGGTAGATCTCGGCCTTGGTGGCCACGTCCACCCCGCGGGTGGGCTCGTCGAGCATCAGCACCCGGCACTCGTGCAGCAGCCAGCGAGCCAGCACGACCTTCTGCTGGTTGCCGCCCGAGAGCAGCCGGGCGTGGCGGTCGGGGTCGTCGGGCACCGTCTGCAGCTGCTGCAGCTGCTCGCGGGCCCGGGCGCGCTCGGTCTTGATGTTCAGGACCAGCCGCGAGAAACGGTGCAGATCCGCAAGCGTCACGTTCTTCGTCTGGCTCCAGTCCAGCACCAGGGCCTGGGACTTGCGGTCCTCCGGCGCCAGCCCAAGCCCCTTCTTGATCGCACGGTCGGGACGGTTCGGCGGCAGCCGCTCGCCGTCGATGAACACCTCGCCCTCCTCCGGCTGGTCGAGTCCGTAGATCAGGCGCAGGAGCTCCGTGCGGCCCGAGCCCACCAGCCCGCCCAGCCCGACCACCTCGCCCGCGTGCACGCGCAGGCTCACACCGCGCACGGCCGGGAGCCGCTTCGCGTCCTTGACCTCGAGCAGCAGCTTGTCGGTGCCCACGGGACGGTCCGGGTAGAGCTGGTCGACCTTGCGGCCCACCATCAGCTCGACCAGCTCGTCGGTCGGCGTGGTGGCGGGCAGGCCGTTGGCCGCGGTGGCGCCGTCGGCCAGCACCGTCACGCGGTCGCCGATCCGGCGGATCTCGTCCAGGCGGTGGGAGATGTAGACCACGCCCACGCCCTCCCCGGTCAGGCGGCGGACCACCTCGAACAGCGTCTCGATCTCCGACCCGTCCAGGATCGCCGACGGCTCGTCCATGATCAGCAGCCGCACGTCGCCCGACAGGGCGCGGGCGATCGACACGATCTGCTGCGCGGCGGGGCGCAGCGCGCCCACCTTCGCGCGCGGTGGGATCCCCTCGTGCCCGAGCCGCGCCAGCAGCGCGGCGGAGTCGCGGTACATCTTGTCCAGGTCCAGCAGCGGCCCACGCCGGGGCTCGTGCGCGAGGAAGACGCTCTCGGCGACGCTGAGGTCCTCGACCAGGTCGAGCTCCTGGTAGATCGTGGCCACGCCGCGCTTGAGGGAGCCCGCCGGGTCGCCGGCCGGCAACGGCTCGCCCTGGAACCGGATCTGGCCGCTGGTGGGCTCGACCGCTCCGGACACGCACTTGATCAGCGTGGACTTGCCCGCCCCGTTCGGTCCCAGCAGGCAGTGCACCTCGGCCTCGCGGACGTCCAGGTCGACACCCCGCAGGGCCTTGACGCCGGGGTACTCCTTCACCAGGTCCCGTACCTCGAGGATCGTGTTCACCGGACCACCAGCCCGCGGAGGTTGTTGTGGGCGATCCGCAAGCCCGCCTCGACCAGCTCGGGCGACCCGCCCCACACCGGGTCCTCGTGCTCGACCGACAGCACGCCGTCGAAGCCGCCTTCGTAGAGCGTGTCCACGTAGTGGCGGAAGTCGACCGCGCCCAGGCCCGGCACGCGGTAGCGCCACCAGCCCATGTCCCATGGGTCCTCTTCGCGCGACGAGGTGCGGCCGAAGAAGCCGTAGCGGTTGCGCTCGGCCGGGAACGTCTCGGCGTCCTTCGCGTGGGCGTGCGCGACGCGGTCCACGTACGGTTTGAGCGCCTCCACCGGATCGATGCCCAGCCACAGGAGGTGGGAGGGATCGAAGTTGAGGTAGAGGCCCAGCTCGAACATCCACTCCCACAGCTCCGGCGAGTAGGCCAGGTTCCCGGGGTATCCGTCCGGGTGCCAGCCCTCCATCACGCAGTTCTCGATCATCAGACGCACGCCGCGCTCGCCGGCGTACTCCACGAGCGGCGGGAACACGCGCTCGGCCTCCCGCAGGTTCTCGGCCACGCTGCGGCCGGGATCGCGTCCGATGAACGTCCCGACGGGCACGCCGCCCAGCGCTGCGGCGGCATCGATGCAGGCGCGCAGGTGCGCGTGGTAGGCCTCGCGCTCGGCCGGGTCCGCGGCCAGGTTGTTGTCGTAGTAGGCCAGCGCCGAAAGCGTCAGGCCGTGCTCCTGAAGCGTGCCCAGCACGCGGTCCGCCTCGGCCTCGTCGAAGGCGTCGGCCTTCACGTGGCTCGCGGTGAACGGCCGGTCGCCCAGGTGCGGCCACGCGGCCAGCTCCAGGGCCTCGTAGCCGTTGCCCGCCGCCCACGCGGCGATGTCCTCGAGCTCGCGCTCCGGCATGCAGGCGGTCAGGAAGCCGAGCTTCACGGGGCCACCACCGGCGCGTCGACGGCACCCGCCAGGTCGGAGACCACGTCCACCCAGCGACCCTCGCGGGCGGAGGTCAGGACCGCGTCCGTGATCAGCGCGGCGCGCAGGCCGTCCGTGAAGGCCGGCATGCCCTCCGCGGCGGAGCCACCACGAGCCGCCGCGTACAGGTCGGCCACGAACGCGTCGAAGCAGTCGGCGTAGCCCTGGGGGTGCCCGCCGGGGAGGAACGCGTACCGCGCGGCCGGCGACGAGAGGGTCGCGGGGTCGCGCTGGAGGACCGTGGCGGCCTCGCGGCGGCCGCACCACAGCTCCTCCGGCTGTTCGTGGTCGAAGGCCAGCGACTCGTCCGCGCCGTCGAACTCGATCCAGAGCCGGTTCTTGCGGCCCGCCGACACCTGGCTGGCCACCAGCGACCCCAGCGCGCCCGCGTCGGTCTCGAACTGGACCACGACGGCGTCCTCTGTGGTCACCGGGCGCATCTCCCCGCTCGGCCCGCCCGAGGCGAAAGCCTGACGGCCCTCGGCGCCGGCCCGCTCGGGCACCGCGGTCAGCATCCGGGCGCAGACGCGGGTGATGCGCTGGCCCGAGACGAACTCGGCCAGGTCGCACCAGTGCGAGCCGATGTCGGCGAAGGCGCGCGAGGCGCCCCCCGTCTGCGCGTCGACGCGCCAGTTGCCGTCCTCCGGCTGCAGGAGCCAGTCCTGCAGATAGCTGCCGTGTATCAGGCGCAGGGCGCCGGCCCCGCCGCTGCCGACCCGCTCGCGCGCCTCGCGCACCATCGGGTAGTAGCGGTAGACGAACGGCACGGCCGCCTGGAGCCCCGAGCCGGACGCGGCGTCGACCAGCCGCTGCGCTCCGGCGCCGTCCAGGGCCAGCGGCTTCTCGCAGATCACGTGCTTGCCGGCCGCCAGCGCCGCCTCGGCCAGCGGGAGGTGGAGGTGGTTGGGCGTACAGATGTGCACGACGTCCACGCCCGGGTCGCGGACCATCTCCTCGGCCGAGTCGAAGGCGCGCTCGGCGCCCAGCACCGCGGCGGCATCTTCGGCGCTCCGCGGGGAGGAGGCCGCGACACCGGCGATCGAAGCTCCGGCCAGGCGCGCCGATCGAGCGTGGACACCGCCGATGAAGCCGGTACCCGCAATCGCTGCCCGTAGAGGAGCCATCGGCGCGAACCTAAACCGACTTAGTGCGAGAGTCAACCCTAAGTTTGATTCTCGACAACCATAAGAGCGGGAATTCGCCCAGGTACTGATGTACTTTTGTCCTCCATGAGGACGAACGAGCACCCCCCGCCGTCCTCACCGGCCAGTGCCGGCGCGCTCCTGGGCCTGATCCGCGACGACGTCGCGGTCACCCGCGCGGACCTCGCGCGGGCGACCGGCCTGGCCCGCTCGACCGTCGCCCAGCGGGTCGAGGCGCTGCTGCGCCAGGACCTGGTCTACGAGGCGGGTGGCAGCACCTCGACCGGAGGGCGCCCACCAACCGTCCTGGCGTTCAACCACGGGGCGGGTGTGGTCCTGGTCGCGGACCTGGGGGCGACGCACGCGCGTGTGGCCGTCAGCGACCTCCTCGGAGCACCGCTGGCCGAGCGCGCATCCGACCTGGACATCGCGCTCGGGCCGGAGAAGGTCCTGGAGTGGGTGTCCGACCGCTTCACCGACCTGCTCGAGGAGGTCGGCCGTCCCGCGACCGACGTGCGGGGGATCGGCATCGGGGTGCCGGGGCCCGTCGAGTTCGACGGCGGGCGGCCGGTCAACCCGCCGATCATGCCCGGCTGGGACGACTTCGCCATTCCCGCCTGGTTCGCGGACCGGTACGCCGCACCGGTGCTCGTGGACAACGACGTGAACATCATGGCGCGCGGCGAACACTGGATGAACTGGCGCCAGACCCAGCACCTGCTGCTGATCAAGGTCGGCACGGGCATCGGCTGCGGCATCGTGGCCGACGGCCACATCCACCGCGGCGCCCGCGGCGCCGCCGGCGACATCGGCCACGTCCGGGTGACCGGCAGCGAGGACGTGGTCTGCCGCTGCGGCAACGTCGGTTGCCTGGAGGCGGTGGCCGGCGGCCAGGCGCTGGCCAGGCGACTGGCCGAGTCCGGCGAGCGCGCGTCCACGAGCCGCGACGTCGTCGCCCTGGTCCAGGCGGGCAACGCGGATGCGATCCGGATGGTGCGCGACGCCGGCCGCGCCCTCGGCGAGGTGCTCGCGGGCACCGTCAACTTCTTCAACCCGGCGGTCATCGTGATCGGCGGCGACATCGCCGAGGCGCGCGCGCAGCTCCTGGCGGGCGTACGCGAGGGGATCTTCAGCCGGTCCCTGCCCCTGGCGACGCGAGACCTCCGGATCGTCCCGTGCCAGCTCGGCGACCGGGCGGGCGTGATCGGGGCGGCCACCATGGCCATCGAATACGTGCTCTCGCCCGAGGCGGTCGACCGCTCGCTGCGAGCGGCGGCCTGACGACCTACGCGGACGCGATCGAGCGACCGCGCTCTTCGACCTCGTGCGTGATCCGCTCGCAGATCGCGGGCATCTCGCGCTTCATCTGGCGGAACGCCTGGCCGGTCATGACCACGACCCTGACCGGAGAACTGGCGATCACGCTGGCGTTGCGCTTGGCGCGGTTCACCAGGGCCATCTCGCCGAAGAAGTCACCCGGCGCGAGGTCTGCCAGGTGCTCGCCGTCCTGGGTCACCTCGGCGTGGCCCTCCTCGAGGATGAAGAACTCATACGGGAACTCGCCCTCGCGCACGAGGTACCTGCCCTCATCGAACTCGAGCTCGTCGGCGTGCTGGGCGACCGTCAGCCGCTCCTGCTTCGAGAGCCCGGCGAAGAGCGGGACCGAGAGCACTCGCTGCTCGTCCATGACCTCCCTCTCTGTCGAACGGCCCCGATCGTCTCACGCGGGTCGCGCCCGGGCAAGCCGTGTTCCCGAGCTCAGTCCAGCCCCAGCAGCCTCGCCGCGTTGTCCTTGAGCACCAGCGGCCTGACCTCGTCGTCGAAGTCGGCTTTCTCGAAGTCGCGCAGCCACTTGTCGGGCGGGATCATCGGAAAGTCCGAGCCGAACAGGACCTGGCGCCTCAGCAGGGTGTTGGCGTAGCGCACCAGCTGGGGCGGGAAGTACTTCGGCGACCAGCCGGACAGGTCGATGTGCACCTGCGGCTTGTGCATGGCCATCGAGATGGCCTCGTCCTGCCACGGGAACGAGGGGTGGGCCAGCACGATCGGCATGGCGGGGAAGTCGGCCGCCACGTCGTCCACGTAGATCGGGTTCGAGTACTTCAGGCGGATGCCGCCGCCGCCCGGGACACCCGAGCCGATGCCGCTGTGGCCGGTGTGGAACAGCGCGGGCAGCCCCGCGGCCTCGATGGCCTCGTAGAGCGGGTAGACGTCGCGGTCGTTGGGGAAGAAGGCCTGCAGGTTGGGGTGGAACTTGAACCCGCGCGCGCCCGCGTCGACGGCCGCGCGCACGCGCTCCAGGGCGTCGTCGCGCCACGGGTCGACGCTGGCGAACGGGATCAGCACGTCGTCGTTCTCGGCCGCGCCCGCGATCACCTCGTCGTTGGACACTGGCGGGATCCCCGACTGGCTCTCGTAGTCCACCGTGAACACCACCGCCGCCATGTCGCGCTCGCGGAAGTGCTCGGCCACGTCCGCCACCGTGGGCGTCCCGCCCCCGCCGCGGAAGTACTTGGCCGACGCCTCGCGCAGCACGGGTGGCATCGGGTCGTGGCCGTCGGCCGAGACCTCGACGTGCGTGTGCACGTCGATGGCCACGACCTTGTCCACGTCGATCACGAACCGCCCTCCTTGGGCAGGATCGCGTCCACGTCGGGCTCGCCCTTGAGCGCCTTGTACTTCTTCGCCAGCTCGCCCTGCTGGAGCACGGACTCCACGTTCAGTTCCGACGTCCAGTAGGGCAGCGGCACCTTGGCCGCCACCGGCTTGGGGATGGCCGAGTAGGTGGGGATGATCTTGCGCACCTCGGCCTCGTTCTCACGCGCGTAGTCCAGCGACTTGTTCATGGCGCGCGCGAAGCGCTTCTCCACGTCGGGGTTCGCGTCCAGGAACTTGGCCGAGCCGAAGTACTGGGACGGCGTCAGCCGCTTGCCCACCTCCACGAACGGGTCGTAGAGCTTGGTCGCGCCCTGGGCCACGCCCTGGCTCACGAACGGCTCGGGGATCCAGACCGCGTCCACCGACCCACGCTCCAGCGCCGCGAGCATGTCCGGGAAGGGCACCTCCACGAACTTGAGCTTGGACGGGTCGGCGCCCTGGTTCTCCTGCGCCGCGCGCGTGGTCACGTCGCCCAGGTTGTTCAGCGTGTTCACCGCGATCGTCTTGCCCTCCAGGTCCTTGGCGGACTTGATCGAGCTGCCCTTCTTGACCAGCATCCCGTTGGTCGAGTCCTTGTCGGACGAGCCGCCCTGCACGCCTTCGGTGGCGATGCGCAGGTCGATGCCGCGCTGCTTGGCCTGCAGCAGCGAGATCGCGTTGCCGAAGGCGAACTGGATCTCGTTGGCGGTCACCGCGGGCACCGCCTCCGCGCCGCCCTGGATCGGCTTGGGCTCGACGTTCAGCTTCTCGTCCTTGAAGAAGCCCTTCTGGACACCCAGGTAGAGCGGGGCGACGTCGGCGATCGGGATCACCCCGACCACGACCTTGGTGTTCTCGCCCTCCTTCTTGGCCTCGGTGCCTCCGCCGCCGCAGCCGGCCAGTGCCAGCGCGGCCGCGGCGAGCACGGCAGCAGCAGTTCGCATCTCTCCCCGACCTCCCTCAAGATCGTTAGGTCACCTAATGATGCGATTACCCCACGGTTCTGACGGGAAAACCCACGCTGAGCGA
>DASQLM010000200.1:0-3420 GCA_035630015.1 Thermoleophilaceae bacterium
CCGCCTCCGACTTGCCGAGCCCGAACCGGAGCGTCAGGACGTCCTTCTCGGGGCTGGGCAGCTGCGAGACGACCTGCATGACCGTCCGGTCGTGCTCGTTCTCGGCCGCCTCCTCGGAGGGACCGTCGGCGTCGTCGGGGATCAGGTCACCCAGGGCGGTCTCCTCGGAGTCGCCCACGCCTCGGTCGAGGCTGGTGGGCGTCTGGTCGGCAGCCCGGATGTCGTGGATCTCCTCGACGCTCATCTCGAGCGACTCGGCAAGCTCCTCCTCCGTCGGGTCGCGGCCGAGGGTGGCGCCGAGCTCGCGCTCGCGATCGCGGATCTTGCGCGCCTGGCTGGCGATGTGGACGGGGAGCCGAACGGTGCGGCTGGAGTTGGCCAGCCCGCGGCCGATGGCCTGGCGGACCCAGAGGGTGCCGTAGGTGGAGAACTTGAACCCCTTGCGCCAGTCGAACTTCTCGACGGCACGGATCAGGCCCAGCATGCCTTCCTGGATGAGGTCGCCCAGGGGCAGTCCCTGGCCCTGGTACTTGCGCGCGATGGAGATCACGAGCCGCAGGTTCGCGTTGATCATGCGATCCTTCGCGGCCAGGTCGCCCTTCTCGATGCGCTGGGCCAGATCGATCTCCTCCTCGGCTGTGAGCAGGGGATGACGAGCCGCCTCGTTGAAGAACAGCTGGATGGAATCCGTGGTGGCTTCCGGGGTGAGGTTGTTCGTAGCCGTGGTGGTTTCCTTCTCTCTTTACTCGGCTTGGTTCGGAACTAGGACCATTGTAGCTTACTTTTGGTAAGTTTGCTACCCCGCCGGGCCTCTCGGGAGGTCCCGGGACGGGTGTTTCGCGCCCAAACGGCCTTATGGATCATCGGCACGGATGGCCGGGCACATGAATGGGTACGGGCCAACAATGTCCGATGCCCAAAGCCCCGCCGCCGAAACTCCGCTCAAACGGGTCATCGGCGCGAAGCTGCTGCTGGTCTTCGTGGTCGGGGACGTGCTGGGCGCCGGGATCTACGCCTTGGTCGGGGAGGTCAGCGCCGAGGTGGGCGGCGCCATCTGGACGGCATTCACCGCCGCACTGGTGCTGGCGGCCCTGACGGCGTTCGCATACGCCGAGCTGGTGACCAAGTACCCGATGGCGGCGGGCTCTGCACTGTACGTGAATCGCGCGTACGACAAGCCCTTCTTCACGTTCATGGTCGCGTTCGCGGTCATGTGCTCGGGCATCGCCTCGGCCGCGACGCTCTCCCGGGCCTTCGCCGGCGACTACTTCCAGGAGTTCCTGACGGTGAACCTGGACATCGTCGCGCTGGCGTTCATCCTGGTCGTGGCGGCCGTGAACCTGCGCGGCATCTCGGAGTCCGTGAAGGTCAACGTGGCCCTGACCGCGGTCGAGGTCACCGGGCTGATCCTGATCGTGGCGATCGGCGTGGCGGCGCTGGCCCAGGGTGATGCCGACTTCTCGCGCAACTTCGAGTTCCGGGAGGGGGAGAGCGTGGTCGCCGTGATGGTCGGCGGTGCCTCGCTGGCCTTCTACGCGCTGATCGGCTTCGAGGACGCGGTCAACGTGGCGGAGGAGACCAAGAACCCCTCGCGGGCGTTTCCGCGCGCGCTGTTCCTGGGCCTGGCGATAGCCGGCGTGATCTACCTGCTGGTGACCCTGACCGCGTCGATGGTGGTGTCCACCGACGTGCTGGCCGACTCCGACGGCGCCCTGCTCGAGGTGGTGCGCGAGGGCCCGCTGGGCATCCCGGTCAAGCTGTTCTCCTTCATCGCCCTGCTGGCCGTGGCCAACGGCGCGCTGATCAACATGATCATGGCCTCGCGGCTGGTGTACGGCATGTCGCGCCAGGGCATCGTGCCGCGCGTGTTCGGGCGCACGCTGGAGTCCCGCCGCACGCCCCACGTGGCCATCTTCTTCACCACGCTGCTGGCGATGGTGCTGATCCTGAGCGGCGACCTGGAATCGCTGGCGGACACCACCGTGATCCTGCTGCTGGGCGTGTTCGTGATCGTGAACATCACGGTCCTGGTGCTGCGCCGCGACCGCGTCGAGCACGAGCACTTCACCACCCCGACCTTCGTGCCCGTGCTCGGCGGCCTGGTGGCGCTGTACCTGCTGTACGACAAGTTCACCGACGACAGCGAGGTGTTCGTACGCGCGCTGCTGCTGCTGGCGCTGGGCGCCGTGCTGTGGGCGGTAAACAGGCTGATCACCGGGTCCACCGGGCCCCTGGACGTGGAGGAGCTGTCCGGATGAAGACGATCCTGGTCTACGTGCGCCCCGACGGGGACGAGCCGTGGGTGACCGACGCGGCCGCCGAGATGGTGGCCGACACCGGCGCCGACCTGTACGTGCTGTCGGTCGACGACGTGGAGAGTCAGCGCTTCGAGGCCCTGCCCCGCAAGGAGTCGCTGGAGCGGGCCGATGCGGCCGCGCGCAAGGCGGCCGAGCGGCTGGCCGAGCGCGGCATCACCGCCCGGGCCGAGGGCCGCAGCGGCCGTGCGGCGGACACCATCCTCGAGACGGCCGAGCAGGTCGACGCGAGCATGATCCTGGTGGGCCACCCGACCCGCCGGCCCCTGGCCCAGCGGCTGCTGGGCGGGGTGACCCAGGAGCTCATCGAGCAGTCACCCCGCCACGTGATGGTGATCGGCGCGCCGCGCTAGCGGCCCATGCGGCTGCGCAGCGCCTGCACGTTGGCCACGTAGCGCTGGGTCTCGGGCAGCATCCCGATCCGCCTGACCGACTCCGGTCCCTGGTAGTAGCCGGCGATGGCCGTGGCCTCGTCGCCGCCCGCCCGCGCGATCAGGTGGTTGAGGTAGAGCGTGCCCGCCTGCACGTTGTCCTGGGGGGAGGCCGGGTCCAGCTGGCGCCCGGCCAGGTTCTGCTCGACCCAGTCCCAGGTGCCGGGCATGACCTGCATGATCCCCATCGCGCCCGCGGAGGAGACCATCGAGTTGTTGTGGCCGCTCTCCTGCCAGCCGACGGCGGACACCAGCGACGACGACGCGCCGGTGGCGCCCGAGGGCTGACCGGCCGGGACGGTCAGCGTCCGGCCGGCGATCACGTGGGAGTCGGCCGGCAGCCCGTTCGCGGCCGCGAGTGAGCTGGGAGAGAGGCCGTTGGCCGAGGCTATGGACCACAGGGTCTCGCCGGGCTGGACGGTATGGACGGTGGCGTGGGCGGTCGACACGAGGCACAACGTGGCCACCAGGGCCAGGGCGCTCGTGATCCCCCTGCGTGAGGAAGTCATGGCCCGTCCTTGCCGGTCCGCGAGGCGGGACCTTCGAATCCGTCCCGAGTTACGGAGCCTGAAACAGTCCGTGCATCAGGCGAACGGGCCGTCGCGCTCGGCCACGGCGGCCTGCCAGCCCTCGCTCATGGCCTTCTGCTGGAAGGCGAAGCCCTCCGGGGTGTG
>DASQLM010000201.1:0-3078 GCA_035630015.1 Thermoleophilaceae bacterium
CTTCTCCGAGCTCGAGGGCGTGGGTTCGGCCAACCTGTTCTTCGGGCCCAACTTCGCCATCGGCGCGGTGCTGATGATCGAGGCCGCGAAGCTGGCCGCGGCGCACATGCCCGAGTGCGAGATCATCGAGCTGCACCACGATCAGAAGCTGGACGCCCCCTCGGGCACCGCCAAGCACACGGCCGAGGTGCTTGCCGAGGCCGGTGCCAACGTGCACGAGCCCATCCACTCCGTGCGCCTGCCGGGCCTGGTGGCCCACGAGGAGATCATCTTCGGCGGGGTGGGGCAGACGCTGACCATCCGCCACGACTCCATCGACCGCGAGTCGTTCATGCCCGGCGTGCTGCTCGCCGTCCGCAAGGTCGGCTCGCTGGAGCGCTCTCCCACCGTGGGGCTCGAGAACCTGCTGTAGCCCGCTGGCACGTTGCCGCTCAAGTCTTGAGCGTCAACGGCCGATGCGGACAGCATGTCCGCCCTCCGCCCGCCCCCGGAGGCCAGTTCGCCGAGCATGCCCGCGCCGCTCGCGCAAGGCGGCTCGGGGCACGGCCCGAATGCCACCGCCGACGCAGTGGCCCGCGCCGTCGCCGGCGTCGCCGGCCCCGAGCTGGTTCTGATCTTCCCCGACTCCGCGCTCGGCGCCGAGCGAGCGTTCACGCAGGCCGTCGGAGCCGCGCGGGGCGTGCCGGTGGTGGGCATGACCACGAACGGCTCGATCGCGTCGTCCGGCGCCATCGCCGGCGGCTGCTCGGCGCTGGCCTTCGGGGACCAGGTCACGACCGGCATCGGCGTCGCGGACCAGGCCTCCGCCGGGCTGTGGGCCGCGGGCTACGACGCGGCGGGCCGGGCCCTTGCGGGCGTCAGCGGGGGCGAGGGCCAGACCCTGCTGATCCTGTTCCTGGATTCCTCGACGGAGGACCAGTCCGCGGTGGCGGCCGGCGCGGCCGAGGTGGCCGGCCCCGAGATCCCGATCGTGGGCGGGGCCTCCGGAGCCGACGGCGAGGCCCAATTCGGCGGTGGCACCTGGGGCCGTGACCGCGTGGTGGCCGTCGCGCTGCGCTCGCCCGCGCCCATCGGGATCGGGATCGCGGACGGAGCCGCCCTGCTGCCCGGAGACCCCGCCGTGATCACCGCGGCCGACGGGCGCGCCCTGCTACGACTCGACGATCGCCCGGCCGAGGACGTGCTGCTCGAGCGCATCGGCCTCCACGGGCCGCGCCTGAGCGACGAGCGTTTCGCGGAGATCGCCTCCGTGCACCCGCTGCTGCTGCCCGACGCGGGCCATCCGCGCAGGCTGCGCCACGTGTTCGGCCGCCTTCCCGGGGGAGGGATCGGGACGTCCACGAAGATCCCTGCCGGCACCGCGCTCCAGTTCACCCGCCTGACCTCCGACGCGATCGTGGAGAGCACCTACTCCGCCGCCGTGGAGGCGCTGGAGCCGCTGGCCGGCGAGCCGGCGCGGGCCGCGCTGATCTTCGACTGCTCGGGGCGCCTGGACGCCCTTGGCGGCCACGGGCCCGCCCTCCATGCGGAGGCGGGGACGCTGGTGGCGGCGCTGGGCATCGGGCCCGAGGTGGCGGGCGCCTACACGCGCGGGGAGTTCGGTCGCCTGGCCGGAGCCACGCAGGGCGACCTCAACCACTCCCTCGTGGTCGTAGCCTTCGGTTAGCCCGCGCCGTTGTTGCGCAGAGCGCGCGGCACCACGAAGCGGATGGCCGAACGCTCGTCGTCGATCGAGCAGGTCTTGTTGTCGATCAGGCCCACCCGCTTGGCGTAGGGCACCAGCGACATCTGGTTGAGGTAGTCGTCGTGGCCGCGCTTGTAGGTCAGCACCCACAGGTAGCCGGCGTCGCGCAACCGGGCGCGGTAGCGCACCAGCGTCTCCTGACCCTCCTCGAGCGAGCCGACCATGACGATCGCGCCGTCCAGGTCGCCGGAGCGGACCAGCCCGCGGCCGAGCGCGTCCTTGATGTCCGCGCGCAGGCCGGGGCCCACGTCCCCGGAGACCTCGAGGCGCTCGTCCGCCTTCACGCCCAGCTTCTGGGCGTTCGTGCGGTGGCTGTAGTCCTTCTCTGGCATGCGAGTCCGGCTCCATTTTGACATCTGGCCGTGGCATGGTGGGCCGGTGCAGCCGTTCCACCGCCGCCGGGGGTGCGCGGTAAGGTCCAGAGCAGGCGACCGCGAGGAGGGAGACCACATGGGCTTCATGGACAAGGCAAAGCAGATGGCGGACCAGGCGCAGCAGAAGATCGAGGAGGCCCAGAAGCAGTTCAACGAGGGCCAGCAGGGTGACGCCCAGTCCGGTGGAGGCGTGCGCTACGACAAGCACGGGCGCCCGATCCAGGAGCCCCCGGCGGCTCAGAGCCCGCCCGCGCCGGCCGCGCCCGCCGACGTCGGCCAGCCCGCGCCCGCGCAGGAACCGCAGGCCGAGCAACCCGCGGCCGAGACGCCCCCGCCCGCGACCGAGACGCCGCAGCCCGCGCCCGAGGTCAAGGAAGGTGTGAACTCGACCCCGGATCCCTTCAAGCCGATCCAATGACCCCGCGCGGTGTGCTCACCGCGATGGTCACCCCGTTCGGTCCCGACGGGGGTCTCGACGAGGAGGCCGCCGCTGACCTGATCCGCCACCTCCTGGCCAACGGCTCGGACGGGGTCGTCCTGGCCGGCACCACGGGTGAGGGCTCGACGGTCACCGATGAGGAGGACGTCGCCCTGTGGACGCTCGGGGTGGAGGTGGCGGGGGACGCCACGGTCATCGCGGGCACCGGCACCAACGACACACGCCACTCGATCGAGCTGACCGAGCGCGCCGCGGAATGTGGGGTGGACGCCGCGCTCGTGGTCACGCCGTACTACAACCGGCCGAACCGGGCCGGCCTCCTGGCCCACTACTCGGCCGTCGCCGCCGCCACGGACCTGCCGATCGTGGCCTACAACGTTCCCCACCGCACGGGCACGGACATGTCCAACGACCTGCTGGCCGAGCTGGGCCAGATCGACGGCATCGAGGCGGTCAAGCAGGCCCGCTACGAGGACCTGGCGCCCATCGACGGCCTGGACCTGCTGTGCGGCAACGACGAC
>DASQLM010000202.1:0-2165 GCA_035630015.1 Thermoleophilaceae bacterium
CAGCGCCCCGCGCTCGTCGCGCAGCTCGAAGTAGACCTTGGCCCTGGACCCGCCCAGGTTCCACACCTCGCCGAACACCTGGACGTTGGCGAACTCGCGCAGGCGCTGCTTGAGCTGGGCCGCGTAGCTGCCCACCGGGTACGGGCCGGGCAGGCGGCTGCCTTCGATGCCTGTGGGCCGCGGCGCTTCCATCCCGTCAAGATTAGGTGCGATGAAGACGGCATTGGTCATCGGGGCCCTGGCGGCGGCCCCATGGTCCCCGGACGTGGACACCGCGCGCGACTACGCCCGCGACCGCGCCGGGTCGGTGTCGTTCACGGTCCGGACCGAGCGGCGCGCGTGGGGCTACCGCGGCGATCGCGTGGACCGCTCGGCCAGCGTGGTCAAGGCGATGCTGTTGGTCAGTTACCTCAACCGCTCCGAGGTGCGCGGGCGCAGGCTGCGCTCGGGCGACTACGCCCTGCTGTCGCCGATGATCCGGCGTTCGAACAATCGCGCCGCGTCGCGTGTGCGCGACATCGTCGGCAACGAGTCGCTGAGCCGGCTGGCACGCCGAGCCGGGATGCGCCGGTTCGCCACCGCGCCCTCGTGGGGCGCGACGCGCATCAGCACGGCCGACCAGACGCGCTTCTTCCTGAAGCTGGACCGGTTCGTTGCGCGCCGCCACCGCGCCACCGCGCTGCGGCTGCTGGGTTCCGTTGTCCGCTCTGAGCGCTGGGGCATCGCGCGCGCCCGGCCGTCCGGCTGGCGGCTCTACTTCAAGGGGGGCTGGGGCGACTACGGCGAGCGCGACCACCAGGTGGCGCTGTTCGAACGCGACGGCCGGCGGGTGGCCGTGGGGATCATGGTCACCAACACGCCGACAAAGGCGTACGCCGACCGGACGCTCGAGGGGGTGGCGCGGCGGCTGCTGCGCGACCTCGGCCCGGACTCGGTGCCGCGCTAGGGCGGGAACGATGCGAGCAGGATCCGCGAGATTCGCGTCATCTCGCGAAAGGAGCGGCTCAGGTCGCCTGCCGACATCAGCACGCGGAAGATCACCATGGCGTGGATCAGATCGATCGCCTGATCGACGTCCGTGTCGGTGGCCAGCTCGCCGCGCTCGATCGCCCGCCGCACCAGCTTTCCGAGCAGCTCTCGGATCGGGTTGATGAAGGCATCAAGTACGCGGGCGTGGAACTCGGGGTCGCCCATGGCCTCGGAAAGCACCCGCGGCGCCACCCATGGGAGCTTGGTGCCGGCGACCCGGGCGATCTGCGCTTCGCTCAAGGTCGTGAGGTCGCCCTCGAGCGAGCCGGTGTCCGGGGGCAGCTCGGGCGGTGGCCGCATCCGAGCGAGGGCGGCGACGACGAGGTCCTCCTTGGTCTGCCACCGGCGGTAGATCGTGGTCTTGCCGACTCCCGCCTCGGCGGCGACCGCCTCGATGCTCAGGCCATAGACCCCGTACTCGGCCACGAGCGTGATCGTGGCGCTCAGGATTGCCTCGTCGGCCTCCTGGCTGCGCGGCCGCCCGCGCCCCCGGGTGGGCGCGGGCTCTGTCGGCGAGGTGCTCACGAATCGACCGTATCGCCGCGGCCGGGCAGGAAACGCGCGACCAGCACCGCGGCCACCGCCGCCATGCCGGCGCCGACCAGGAGGCCGGACCCCATCGCCTGGCTGAACGCGTCGCTGGTCACGGTCACCAGTTCGTCGCCGCCACCGGGGAGCTTCGCGGCGATGGCGTGTGCCGCGCCGATCGAGTCCTCGGCGGCGCCACGTGGGGCGGGGGGCAGGCGGTCGAGCTTGCCCTCCAGGTCGCTGGAGTACAGCGAGCTGACCAGCGAGCCGGTCACCGCTACGCCCAGGGCGCCGGCCACCATGCGCGCCACCGTGTTCGTTGCCGAGGCCACGCCCGACTTGTCCGCGGGCACGGCGCCCACGACCGCGTCGGTGGCCGGGGCCATGATCCAGCCCATCGACAGCGCCACCCCGAGGAACCAGGCCACCAGCCACGGGGTGGCGGTGGTCGGGGTCCAGAGCGTGGTCAGGGCCAGCATCACGGCCACGCCCGTCAGGCCGATGGCCACGACTCGGGCGGTGCCGAGCCGAAGCGCGGCCTTGTGCGAGCTGCCGGCGCCGGCCACCAGGCCCAGCGCCATCGGGCTCATCACGGCGCCGGCCTCGAT
>DASQLM010000203.1:0-4997 GCA_035630015.1 Thermoleophilaceae bacterium
CCGGAGATGATCCGCTTCTACCTGGGCGAGGAGCCGATCCTGGACAACGTCAAGACCTACCTGCTCGGCGACCCCGAGCAGCGCGCCCACGCGCTCTCGCGCCTGGACGAGCTGGTGGTCAAGCCCACCGGCGAGTCGGGCGGCAAGGGCGTGTTCATCGGCCCCCACGCGACCGAGGAGCAGATCGCCGAGCAGCGCCGGGTGCTGGAGATTGCGCCCGAGCGCTGGATCGCCCAGGAGACCGTGAACCTGTCCACGGTGCCCACCGTGCGCCCCGACGGGTCGCTGGCCCCCTGCCACGTGGACCTGCGCCCGTTCGCGGTCTTCGGCGACGAGATCTCGATCGTGCCCGGCGGCCTGACGCGCGTGGCGCTGCGCGAGGGCTCGATGATCGTGAACAGCTCTCAGGGTGGCGGCTCGAAGGACACCTGGGTGCTGGCCGACGAGCTGGAGGAGCCCCCGCCCGGCGAGACCTTCGACCCGTTCGACCCGCCGACCATGCCGGGCCTGCGCCAGGCCGGCTGGCATCAGCAGGAACGTCAGCAGCAGCAGGGCCGCAAGCGCTGATGCTGGCCCGCAACGCCCACGACGTCTACTGGCTCGGCCGGCACCTGGTCCGCGCCGAGCACACGGCGCGGATGCTCGACGGCCTGTTCCACGCCGACCTGCAGGGGCGCCTGGACGACCCCACGTCGGTCACGCTTACCTGGGACTCGCTGCTGACCATCATGGGCGCCCAGCACCAGGTCACGCCGGGGGTGGCCGCCCAGCGCGACGAGGTCATCGGGGCGCTGACGCTGGATCCCCAGAACCCGGTGTCCATCCGCGCCTGCGTGGAGCGCGCCCGCGAGGGCGCGCGCACCGTCCGCGACACCATCTCGGCCGAGATGTGGGAGTCGGTGAACACCTTCAACCTGGGCATGCAGGGCGCCAACCTGGACTCGGGCCTGCGCACTGGCCCGTACTCGATCTACGCCTACGTGAAGGAGCGCACGGCGCTGTTCTGGGGCCTGACGTCGCGCACGATGCAGAAGGACGAGGCGCGCGCGTTCCTGGTGGCCGGCGGCCGCCTGGAGGCCGCCGACATGGTGCTGCGGATGCTCCGGGTGGCGCTGCCGCCCACGCGCCAGAAGGAGGAGGACGACGACCGCGAGGTGCCGCGCCGGGACGGCAACGCGCTGGCCCTGCTGCGCTCGGTCGGTGGCTTCCAGGCGTTCATGCGGTCGGCCGCGGCGCCGCCCAACGCCGGCCCGGTGACCCGCTTCCTGCTGTTCGAGCGCGACTTCCCGGACTCGGTGGCGGCGTCGGTCGAGTCGCTGCACGGCGCGCTGTCACGCGCCGAGGCCGATCCCCTTGAGGCCCCTCCCGTGCTGCGGCTGGCACGGATCTCGGCGGACCTGAAGTTCCGCAGCGGCAACAGCCTGGCCGGCGAGGACCTGGCGCCCGCGTTCCGCGAGGTCCAGCACGAGCTGGACGCGGCGGACGAGGAAATCGACCGGCGCTACTTCCAGGGCCAGGGCGTGACGCGCCAGTACGGCGGTGGCGCGTGAAGTACTCGATCCGCTACCTGACCGAGTACCGCTACGACAGCCCGGTCTACGACCAGCACAACGCGCTGCGCGTGCGTCCGGCCGTGACCGCGAACCAGAGCCTGGACGCGTTCGAGGTGCGGGTGGACCCCGCGGCCCGGCTGCACAGCTACACCGACTACTTCGGCACCGAGGTCATCGAGTTCAACCTGATCGAGGGCCACGAGCGGCTGTCGATCGAGGCCCGCGCCCGCGTGACCAATGAGAAGCCGCCCGAGCCCGCGGCCGGCGGCTGGGAGCAGCTGGACACGCCCGCCTACCGCGAGGCCGCGGGCGAGTTCCTGCTGCCCGCCGGCGAGCAGCCCACCGGTCCGGCCGTGGACGAGCTGGCGGCCGCCGTCAGGCGCGACACCCCGGCCGAGACGCTGCAGGCGCTGACCGAGTCCATCCCCGCCCGGTTCGAGTACAAGAAGGGCGCCACCTACGTGGGCTCCACCGTGGAGGACCTGCTGGCCGGCGGCGCCGGGGTGTGCCAGGACTTCGTGCACCTGGGCCTGATCCTGCTGCGCACCCACGGCATCGCCGCCCGTTACGTGTCGGGCTACCTGTTCGCGGCGTCCGAGGCGGGGGGCGACTCGGCCGAGGTCGAGACCCACGCGTGGGTGGAGGCACTGCTACCCGCGCCCGGCGAAGACGAGCCGGCCTGGACCGGCGCCGACCCCACCAATCGGGGCCTGGCCGGCGAGCAGCACGTGAAGATCGGCCACGGGCGCTTCTACTCCGACGTGCCCCCCATCAAGGGCGTGTTCCGGGGCCGGGCACGGGCCGAGCTGGACGCGGCGGTGCAGATGACGCGGCTCGAGAACGGCGCCGCGGGCTCCTAGAGCGCGTCGCCCTTCGCGCGGTTGCAGTCGCCGCACAGCAGCTGCAGGTTGGCCTCGGTGTCGGCCCCGCCCATCGAGTGTGGGATCACGTGGTCGTACTGGAGGTCGAAGCCGGCGCCGCACTCCACGCAGCGACCGCCGTCGCGCTGCCAGACGGCCCGGCGGACCTCGCGCGGGATCGGGGCCCGGCGGGCCGTGGCCGCCTCGGCCTCGAGCGCCGCATGAGCGCGCTCGAGCTTGCGGGTGCGGCGGCGGTCGCGGTCCGCCACGAGCGCCGTCACGTCGGCCGGCGAGAGGTCGTCGGCCTCGCTGAAGAAGCGGTGCGAGTACCACCACCAGCGCCGGCCCTCGTCCTCGAGCAGGCAGACCGGCTCGCGCTCCTGCACGACCCGTAGACGGGCCAGCCGGCGCGGGCTCAGCGGCGGCGCCACGCGCCGGCCGACGCAGAAGCTGTGGCGGCGCCACAGCCACACGCCGTCGGTCAGGAAATCGGCGGCCCGGTCCTCTCTGAGCATGCGGCCACGCTAGGAATCCGCCCGGACCGGGTGGGCGCCCAGTTGCACGGACCGCTCCAGCGCCAGCGACCGGCGCAGGCTCGAGTCGTGGGTGGCCACCACCAGCGCTCCGGGCCAGTCGGCCAGTGCCGCCTCCAGCACCTCCAGCGACTCCACATCCAGGTGGTTCGTGGGCTCGTCGAGCAACAGGCAGGTCGCGCGGCGGTGGGCCACCACCGCCAGCTCGGCCCGCGTGCGCTCACCCGGCGACAGCGTGGTGGCGGGCCTGGTGACCTCCCGCGCCCCGAGGCCGAACGCCGCCAGCGCGGTGCGGGCGTCGGACTGGTCCAGGCCGGTCACCGCCCGCACGCCAGCGGCCACCGACTCGGCGCGGTCCAGGGCGGCGCGGTGCTGGCCCAGCACCGCCACCACGGCCCCCGCCGAGCTGCGACGTGCCCCCGCGGCCGGCTCGAGGTCTCCGGCCAGCGCAGCCAGCAGCGTGGACTTGCCCGAGCCGTTGGGGCCCTCGAGCACCACCCGGTCGCCGTGCTCGAGCGCCAGGTCCAGGGGGCCCAGCGACCACTCGCCACGGCGCAGCACCGCGGCCTCCAGCGCCACCACCGGTCCGCCGCGCCGCTCGCCGCGGGTCAGCGCCAGACGCAGCCGGGCCGGGACGTGGGGCTTGTCCGGCACGTGCACGCGGGCCGCGCGGGTGCCGATCTTGCGTGCCCGCGACTGTGCCTCCTCGCTGCGCATCTTCACCCACTCGCGGCCGTGCTTGTCGCCGTCGCGGCCGATCCGGACGCCGTTGCGCTTGCTGGCCGCGGCGCGCCGGCGCACCTCTTGGTCGGCGTTCTCCAGCTGCGAGCGCCGGGCCGAGGCCTGCTCGTACTCGGCCCGTTCGCGCTCGCGGGCGGCGCCGCGCTCGCGCTCGTAGGCCTCCCAGCCGCCGCCGTAGTGGGTGGCGCGCCCGGTGCGGGGGTCCAGCTCCACCAGCTCGCGGGAGAAGGCGGCCAGGACGCCACGGTCGTGGGAGGCCATGACCACTCCCCCGGCCGCCTCGTCCAGCAGCCGGGCCAGGAAGGCCAGGCCGTCCGCGTCCAGGTGGTTGGTGGGCTCGTCCAGCAGCAGCGCGTCGAAGCGCGACGTGCGCATGGCGGCCAGGCCCGCGCGGGCCGCCTGGCCGCCGGACAGCGACGCCAGCGGGCGATCCAGCAGCTCGCGATCCAGCCCGGCCTCGTCCGCGGCCGTCTCCAGCCGCGGCTCGGCGTCGGCGCCGCCCAGCGCCATCCAGCGGTCCAGGGCGGCCGCGTGGTTGTCTACCGCCTCGAGGTCACCCCCGGCCAGGCGGGACGCCAGGCGGTCTACCTCGCCGGAGGCGGCGGCCACGCCGATCCGCTCCAGGATCACCTGACGCGCGGTCTCGCTGCCCTCGTGGCCGGCCAGCTGCGGCACGTGGCCGATCTCGCCGTGGCGGTACACGGAGCCGGTCCAGGACGGCTCGGACCCGGCCAGCACGCGCAGCAGGGTCGACTTGCCGGACCCGTTCGGGCCGATCAGCGCGAGCCGGCTGTCCCGGCCCACGCGGACGTCGACCGAGTCGAGCACGACACGGGATTCGTAGGTGACGGTGACGCCTCGGGCGTCGATGACGGTGGAAGACAAGGGTGCTCCTTCGACGACGGAACGACGAACGATGTGACAACCGCGAGCGCGGCGGGCGTGGCGGTTGTCAGTCGAAGAAGCGCATAGGCAGGCCTTCAGAAGGCCGAGATCAAAGGTACCACCCGGATCAAGTCGCTACAGTCCGGCCGACCGAAGGGAAGTATCCCGGAGGCTGACTGCCGTCAGCACGGTGTGGCGCATATCGCCCGCCCGGCACCAGCGCCCCAGCACGGGGAAGGAGAAACCTTCGCGACCGTTCACCGACGACTCGCGGAGGCCTCACCCACGATGCAATGGATCGCCCTTCTGATCGCCCTGGCAGTGCTCCTGGTCATCGACCTGCTGATCGTTCGCGGGCGCGACGGCGCGATGTCCATCCGCGCCGCCTCCATCTGGAGCGTGGCCTGGATCGCCATCTCGCTGGT
>DASQLM010000204.1:0-3610 GCA_035630015.1 Thermoleophilaceae bacterium
ACCCGCAGCATCGGCTATTCCCCGTAGCGGTACTCGGTGTCGCCGATCCGGATCGAGTCGGCCTCCTTGAGCCGCTCGGCGCCGCGGACCGGCCGTCCGTTGAGGTAGGTGCCGTTGGTCGAGCCCATGTCCTCGAGCTGCATGAAGTCGCCGCGTGCGTAGATCCTGGCGTGGGCCGACGACGCGAACGGGTCGTCAACGTTGATGTCGGCCGAGTCGCCCCTGCCCATGGTGGCGCCGTCCGGGATGTCGATCACGTCGCCCGGCTCGTGGCCCAGCGCGGCCACCACGGTCAGGTGCGGGGACATGTGCGCCAGCAGGCCGCCCTCCTGGGGCTCGTCGCGCGTGCGTCGGCCGCCGGGAGCGTCCACCGGCTCCGAGGACGTGCCGGCGTCCTGGCCGCGGGTCAGGTCGCGCAGGGCGCTGCGGGACACCCACAGCAGGAACAGGTAGAGCACGGCCAGGAAGCCGAACTTGAGCGCCACGGCGAGCGGATCGTCCACGTGACCCGCCTACTCCAGCTCGAAGTCGAGCTCGGTCAGGCCGACGGTGAGCACGTCGCCGTGGCGCAGCACGGCCGACTCGACGCGCCGGTTGTTCACCTTGATGCCGTTGGTCGAGCCCAGGTCCACGACCATCCAGGAGTCGTCCTTGGGCCGCAGTTCGGCGTGGCGGCGGGACACGTTGGCGTCGTCCACGGTGATCTCACAGTCGCGGCTGCGGCCGACGACCACGCGCGCCCCGCTGAGGACCGTGCGCCGGCCGGCGCCCGCCAGCACCGCCCGTGACGGCGCCACCGGCTCGGCCTCGAGCTTGCGCGCGGCCCGGTCCGGCGAGTAGACCATCGTGTGTCCGAAGTCGCCCTGCGAGGGCGCCGCCTCGGCCAGGTCGGCGCCGGGCTCGGGCTCGGGCTCGCCCAGCAGCTGGGCCTGGATGCCGAACTCGCCGAGGCCCAGGCGCTCGTCGGTCATGAACTCCACCGCCGGCCTGCTGGTCAGCGCCAGCCGCTCGGCGCGGGCGTGCTCGAGCAGGTAGTCCGACAGCTCCTTGCGCAGTGCCGGCTCGTAGCTCTCGAACTGCTCGCGGTCCTGGGGCGAGAGGAACACGCGGTAGTGGTTGGGCACGTACACGCGGGAGACCGAGACCTGCTTGCTCTCCTCCATCTCGCGGGCGAGCTTGCGCGCCAGCTCGACGGGTTCCACGCGCGACTTGAAGGCGCGGCTGAACGCGCCTTCGACCAGGCCCCCGAGCTTCGCCTCCAGGTTCTTCAGAACGCTCATCGGTCGCGGTCAGGGTAGTGCCGGTTCCGGGGGCACGTCGGGCCGGGGAGGGGTCAGCAGGATGGCGGTCACGGCAACCAGGGCGCCGAGCACGGCGCCCGCCACGGCGCCACGGGCCGTCTGGAGGCCGGAGGCGGTGGACATCAGCTCGCCGAGCCGGTCGTGGGCCAGCACCAGGCCGATCGCCCAGACGCCGCCCAGGAGCAGGTCGAGCGCGGCCCAGCGACCCCGGGCCAGCAGCGGCAGCGCGACCGCGAACGCCGCCCAGACCACGGCCGGCAACAGTGCCGCGGAAGTGAACAGGGGGGCCAGCGCGTCGGAGGCCGCGGACGCCATGGAGCCCTCCCAGCGCGCACGGGCCAGGGTGCCGTCGGCCACGCCGAACAGCAGGTCGCGCCCCGTCACGACCTCCGTGACGGCCAGCCAGACGAAACCCGCGGCGGCCAGGCCGGCCCGGCGCCAGGCCGTCGGCGCCAGGGCGGCGAGCCCCACGAACATCGGGGCGATGCCCGCCAGGCCCAGCAGCGGCGCCAGCGCGGGCACCGACCACAGTGCGCCCGCACGCGGCAGCAACAGCGGCGTGACGCCCAGCGCCAGCGCCAGCACGAGCGCCGAGCCCGGCTCGCCGCCGGCGCTGGCCAGCCAGAGGCAGAACGAGGCCGCCGATACGAGCCAGCCCACGCGCGGGAGCACGGCGACCACCAGCGCCACCGCAACCCCCGCGGCCAGCGGCGAGAACGTCGGGGCGGAGCCCAGCTGGGCGAAGCCGGTCACGGCCACGGTTCCCGCCGCGGTCCCGGCGGCCGCCCTGACGGCCAGGGCGCCGCCGCGGCGCGGAGCCCAGGGCTCGACCGGGTGCGGCGCGGCCGCCGCCGAGCCGCGGTGCATCAGCGTCAGCAAGCGGGTGCGGGCTCGCACGGTGGTCAGGCCGAAGCGCTCGATGGTCTCGGGCTCCACCAGCCCACCCTCGTCCGAGAGGTCGTCGGCCACGCCCTCCAGGACCTCCGCCAGCTCGGCCGGGTCCGGCCGGTACTGGGGGTCGGGGTCCAGCGCCGCGTCCACCACCTCGGCCAGGTCGGCCGGCATGTCCGCGCGCAGGGAGCGCAGCGGCGGCAGCGCCATGCCCAGGCGCCGGGCGGTCGCCGCGGCCCCGCGGGCGCGCACGGGGTTGCTGCCGGTCCAGGCCTCGTACAGGGTCAGCGCGAGCGAGTACACGTCGCACGCCGCGGTGGCCCGCCGGCCCTCCGCCTGCTCGGGGGCCATGTAGGCCAGCGTTCCCACCACGTCGCCGGTGGCGGTCAGGTCGTCGGCACTGGACACGTGGGCCACCCCGAGGTCGGTCAGCTTGGCGAAGCCGGCGCCGGCGGCGGGCTCGGCCAGCACCATCACGTTGGCGGGCTTGACGTCGCGGTGGATCACGCCGCGCGCGTGCGCGTGCTGGAGGGCCTCCGAGAGCGCGTGGCCGATCCGTGCCACGTCGCGGTCCGACAGAGCCCCCTCGGCGGTCAGGTCGCCAAGCGTGGCGCCCTCCACGAGCTCCGACACCAGGTAGATCGCCTCGTCGTCGTAGCCGAACTCGTACAGGGCCACGATTCCCGGGTGGTTCAGCCGCGCGGCGGCCAACGCCTCGCGCTCGGTGCGGGCCCGCTCGGGCTCGCTGCCCGAGCGCGGCACGGCCTTGACGGCGACGTCGCGCTCGAGCTTGAGGTCGTGCGCGCGCCACACCACGCCGAAGCCTCCGGCGCCCAGGCGCTCCTCCAGGCGGTACCGGTCCAGCACGACGCGGCCGCCGGCGCGGCCGGGGCCGAGCCGCACGGTGGGCTCGCCTTCGGGGATAGTGGTGGTCTCGGACCTGCTCATCTGGGTTCGTAGTTCTGCTGCGGGGGCGCTCCCCCTGCTGCCCCAGAGGGTCTCAGAGGCAGGACAACCGATGGAAAGGTCATACTCCCCACCGGAAGCGAGGCGCGACCTGTCCTTCTTCGACGAACCGGATCAGCCAGCACCGCGCGCCCGATCGGGGCGCCGCCCGCCACCGGCGGGTCCTTCAACCGATCGCCAAACCCTCATGGTAAGGCGCTTGGTCGCCGCCGGGGTGGGAATCGTCGTACTGCTCTTGGTGGTGCTCCTCTTCCGGGGGTGCTTGTCCTCCCGTAAGGAGAGCGCCTACCGCGAATACGTGCGCGACGTCTCGGCGCTGGTGCGCGAGTCCGACCAGGAGAGCCGCAACCTGTTCCGCACGCTCTCCGCCCCGGCCGACGCCAGCGACGTGCAGGTCCAGAACCAGCTCAACACCTTCAGCGGCCAGGCCGAGCAGCTGGTCGAGCGCGCCG
>DASQLM010000205.1:0-10179 GCA_035630015.1 Thermoleophilaceae bacterium
AGCGACCGGCCCGACGGCGGCGACTTCTCGATCGTGGAGGGCGAGCCGACCGAGAACGCGCACCTGGCGTTCCCGGCCGGCCGCGACGCCGCGCTGGCCGACCCCGACGGGAACACCGTCGAGCTGGTCCGGGCCTAGCTCGCCGGCGGCTGGTACAGCTGCAGGTCGTTGCCCTCGCTGTCGTTGAAGTTGGCGATGCGGCCCCACGGGTGCTCGGAGATGCCGGTGTCGAACGTCACGCCGCGGCCCTCGAGCTCCTTGACCGCGTTCTCCAGGTCGTCCTCGACCTGGAAGGCCACGACCGGACCACCGGAGACGCCGGCACCGTCGGGCTCGTTGCCGTTGAGGCCGATCATCAGGCCGTTGGCGTCCACCTCGGCCCAGGTCTCGTCCTGCTGTTTGACCTCGAACTCCAGTGCGTCGCGGTAGAAGCCGACTGCGCGGTCGACGTCCTGCACGGGAATCCAGACTGTGGCTACTCCACCGATCATCGGCGCTCCTTCTCGTTGCGGGTGACCTCACGTCTACGGCCGGCCGCGGCCGGGGGATGACGCTTCAGCCCGGGCCCCGGCATGCCGATGACAGTCGGACAGGCCGGAGCGCAGAGGCAGCCCTCCGACATCGCAGTGCGACGTCTGGAGCCCCACATGCCTCACCGATCCGTTCCCACGCTGGGCGTCACGCTCGGGCTCGCCCTGGTCGCACTCTCGGCCTCACCCGCGTCGGCGGCCGACTCCCTGTTCTGGGCGAACACGAACAGCGACACGGTGGCGCGAGCGGACCTGGCCGGCGGCGGGGGCGTGACCCTCTCGATATCCACGCCGATCGTCGGCATGTTCGGGCTCACCGCGAACGTGCGGACGGGAAAGCTCTACTGGACGGACAGGGGAACCAACTCGATCACCACGGCCAACCTCGACGGAAGCAACTCGGCCACCCTGAACACCACCGGCGCCCCGACCGGCACTCCGCAGGGAATCGCCGTCGACCCGCTTGGCGGAAGGGTCTACTGGGGCACGGAACCCACCAGCCCGGTCGGCTACGCGGCCCTGGACGGGAGTGGCGGCGGCCCGTTCAACACCACGGGCGGCGCCGGCTCCCAGGGGCTGACCCCGCTGATCGACCGCGCCCGGGGGCGCATCCTGTGGTCCACCTTCACCGGAATCGCCTACGCCAACCTGGACGGGTCCGGCGGCGTGACGCAGCTCGACCTCGGCGGCGCCCCCGCCGACACCATCGTCGGCCTGGCCATCAGCGGGACGAAGGTGTACTGGGTCAACGAACAGTCCGGCACCGTCGCCTACGCGAACGTCGACGGCTCGGGTGCGGGCGGCACACTGGACACCACCGGCGCGAGCATCGGCGCGGCGGCCGGCCTGAGCATCGACGCCGAGGCGGGACGGATGTACGTCGGCGGCGGCTCTGCCAACGCCATCTCGTGGGTGAACCTCGACGGCAGCGGCGGCGGCGTGCAGGACACGTCCGGCGCGGGCACAAACGGCGCCAGGTTCCCGATCTTGGTGAAGCAGCCGCGGGGCACCGGTGCCCCGGTGGTCACCGGGGCCCGCACGCTCGCCTGCTCCCGGGGCGAGTGGGCCGGCGACCTGCTCGAGGCCTCGCTCTACAGGGCGCCCGCCTCCTACGCCTTCCAGTGGACACGCGACGGTGCCGACCTCGCCGGCGCGACCAACGGCTCGTACGCCCCGGCCGGGCCGGGCAGCTACGGCTGCCGGGTCAGCGCCGCCAACTACGCCGGGGACGCGCAGCAGACGAGCGCGGACGTCGCGGTCGGCGACCCGCCCGCCGTGCCGCGCCCCCAGCCGCCGGCCCCCGCCCCTGCGCGCGACACCATCGCCCCGGTCCTCTCGGAGATCGGGTTCGCTCCCGCGGGCTTCGCCGTGGCCTCCCGCGCGTCGGCGTCGGCGAAGGGCGGTACGACGATCCACTTCACGCTCTCCGAGGCCGCAACCGTGGTGTCCGTGGTGCAGCAGAAGGCCCGCGGCCGCTGGCGCCCCATCCGCATCTTCGGCAAGCGCTTCCCCGCCGGGTGGAACACGGTCCGGTTCTCCGGACGGGTCAGGCCACGCGGCAGGACCCGTTCGCTGAAGCCGGGCCGCTACCGCATGCGCCTGCGCCCGTCGGACCCCGCCGGGAACCGGGGCCGCCTGACCGTCCGCCGCTTCCGGATCGTCCGCTAACCCAGCCCGACCGCGTAGGCGATGCCCACGAACGCGGCCCACACGAACAGGGCGATCAGCAGCCGGGCTCCGAACCGCGCGCTCACAGCAGCTGTCCGAACTGGTCGATCCCGACGATGACCGAGGTCGCGCCCAGGACCACGATCGAGATGCCCATGATGGCCAGCCGGTAGCCGCCCAGCTGAAGCGAGTTCGACAGGTAGCGGCGGTTGGTGACCACCAGCAGGCTCGAGTACACGAACATGATGAACCCGCCCAGGACCGTGGAGATGGTGACCAGCACCAGCGGCTGGTCGAAGCCCGCCAACAGGATGCTGCTGCCCACGATGACCATGGTCCACACGGTCACGAAGTACAGGCGGCTCTCGGTCCAGCGCTTGCTGCCCTCGGTGTAGCCGCAGCGGACGGCATCGGCCACCAGCCGCGAGACGTAGTCCACGATGCCCAGCGCAGCGGCGAACAGGCTGATGGCGCCGATGGCCAGGAACAGGGTCCCGAACCACGAGCCAACCTTGTCGTCCAGCACGTCGGCCTCCAACGAGATGAACGAGAAGTCGCTGGAGTCCGGCAGGTCGGGGTTGCCGTACACGGTCGAGTAGGCGATCAGCGAGAACGCCGTGATGGAGACGAACGCGACGACGGCGAAGGAGAAGAACTGCTCCAGGTTCGCCTTCTTCCACCACTCGCGCCAGCGCGACATGTTGGCCTCGTCCTCGGGGAACTCGTACCGCTGGCCGGACAGCGCGGCCTCCTCCTCGCCGGTGATGGGCGAGACGATCCGCGGCGCGTAGTGGCCCATGCCGAAGCCCTTGTCGCGGATCCAGTTGCTCTGCACCAGGTTGTTGGCCCCGCCGGCGCCGGCAGCGGCCAGGGCGCCGACCAGGATGGCCAGCTCGATCTCGCTGGGGAAGGTGCCGAACGAGGTGGCGATCTCGCTGGTGTCGCGGTACGCGGTGCCGCTGATCGCGGCGAACAGGGCGATGACCACGAACACCAGCAGCGCACCCACCTTCAACAGCTCCAGCCGCTCGACCGTCTGGTAGACGACCGGCGAGCTGGTGAGCGCGATGCCGATGGCCAGCAGCCCGGCGATGGCGATGGTGTTCACGTTGCCGCCGCCGACGGCGAACGTGGTGATGGTCGCGGCCGACGTGGCCCAGCCGGGCCAGACGGTGGCTACCAGCGCCAGGAACACCAGGATCAGCGACCACGGCTTCCACAGCCGCGTGAAGCCCGTGAGCGCGGTCTGGCCGGTGGCCAGCGTGTAGCGCTCGATCTCCATGTTGATGAAGAACTGCATGGCCACGCCTGCCAGGGCCGCCCACAGGAAGGCCAGGCCCGCCTTGGAGGCGATGAACGGGAACAGGAGGTACTCGCCGGAGGCCACCCCGACGCCCACCAGGATCACGCTGGGTCCGATCAGCCGCCGCAGCCCCTCGGGCTTGGGCAGGTCGCGCACCATGGACTCCTCCATGGCCTGGCCCCCCGGAGGCGGCCCGGCCTGACCGGGCGGTTCCTGCGTGACGGTTCCGTGGGTGCTCATGCGTGGACTCCTCTCCCATCCTGCGTGACGTTGTTGAGCTGGGCGGCGAGGCGCACGGGCGAGTTGGCTGCCCCGTAGCCGTCGTAGCCGCCGACCCGCTGGACGACCTCGAAGAACAGGCGGTCGCCGATCATCTCCGTGAACAGCTGGAGGAACTCGCCGCCGCGGTCGTCGGCGTCGTACAGCACGCCGGCGGCGCGCAGCGCCTCGATGCGCTCCGGCCCGAGGTCCGTGCGGGCCTCGAGGTCCTCGTAGTAGTTGTCGGGCACCGCCAGCAGCGGCACGCCGCGCTCGCGCATCCGGTGGGCGGACCCGAGCACGTCGCGGCCGGCGAAGGCCACGTGCTGCAGTTCGCCGAGGCGACCGTCGCCGCCGCCCAGCCTCGGCACGGTGATGGCCAGCCGTAGCCGGCCGTCGGCCGCCTCGAGCGCGCGCGAGCTGAGCAGCCCGTGCGGCGCCGCCACGTCCTGGGCCGACCGGGGCTCCAGCCCCAGCACCGAGCGGTAGAACAGCACCGCCTCGTCGAAGTAGTCGAAGGGCTGCGAGAGCACGATGTGGTCCACACCGGTGATGCCGCATTCGTCGCCCCCGGGGTGCCCCTCGAGATCCACGAAGTCGCCCACCCACAGGTCGCGGCCGGAGGTGGTCCGGCAGAACAGGACGGTGGTGTCGTCGGGGGCGGCGATGGCAGCCAGGTCGGCCTCGCCCGGGCCGCGGCGGCGCGGCAGCAGCGCGGCGCCCAGGTCCTCGGCGCGGGCGGCGGCGCCGTCGGGGTCGGCGCTCTCCACGCCCAGGGCGGACACCAGCGCGTCGTCCCCCGCGTGGCCGTCGCCGTGGTTGAGCAGCACGCGCGCGTCGCCCTGGCGCCACTGGTGCACGGGCTTGGAGCGGTGCGGGCCCACGTGCGCGAAGCCCATGGCCTCCAGCACCTCGGCCGCCCGGTCGCCGGAGGCCGGCCCCACGGCCAGCTCGG
Organism: Thermoleophilaceae bacterium; assembly: GCA_035630015.1. Taxonomy (GTDB): domain Bacteria; phylum Actinomycetota; class Thermoleophilia; order Solirubrobacterales; family Thermoleophilaceae; genus JAAYBF01. Next base: position 4,715 of record DASQLM010000205.1, read on the forward strand.
CGAACGCGAACCGCTCGGCCCGCGGGGCGGGCGGGACGTCGGCCGCGCCGACCTGCTCGCCCAGCGCCAGCAGCGACCGGCGGGCGTCGACGGCGATGCGCTCGGGCTCGGCCTGGCGGAAGTGGTCGTTGAAGACCTCGAGCGACCACGGGCCGTCGTAACCCGCGGCCCGCACGTGGCCCATGAAGGCCGCCAGGTCGAAGCCGCCCTGGCCCGGGAAGCAGCGGTGGTGACGGCTCCACTGGAGCACGTCCATGCCCAGCACCGGCGCGTCGGCCAGCTGCAGGTAGAAGATCTTGTCGCCGGGGATGCGCTCGATCGCGGCCGGGTCGCTGCCGCGCGACAGGATGTGGAAGGAGTCCAGGCAGGTGCCCAGCGCGGGATGGTCCGCGCGCTCGACCACGGCCCAGGCGTCGCGGTAGTCGCTGATGTGCCGGCCCCAGGCCAGCGCCTCGAAAGCGATCCGCACGCCGTGCTGCTGCGCCTCCTCAGCCAGCCGGTGTAGCTGGGCCGCCGACAGCTCGGGGTCGTCGATGGCGTCCTCGGCCACGTTGGAGCAGACCAGCATCGTGCCGGCGCCCAGCTCGCCCATGAGCTCGAACTTGCGCCGCGCCCGGCGCAGGTTGGCCTCCAGGCGCTCGGGCCCCACGCCCTCGAAGTCGCGGAAGGGCTGATACATGTCGATCGACAGGCCCAGGCCGTCCGCCGTCTCGCGCACGCGCGCGGGCGACAGCGGCGAGGCCACCAGGTCGGGCTCGAAGATCTCGACGCCGTCGAAGCCGGCCGAGGCCGCGGCCGCGAGCTTGTCCTCCAGCGATCCGCTCAGAGACACGGTGGCGATCGCGGTCCTCATCGCGCCGCCTCCCGCTGCCCGGCCACCAGGTCGGCCATGTGGGCGGCCATACGCGCGCGGTCGGGGGCCACGCCGGTGAACAGCTCCAGCGAGCCGGCCGCCTGGGAGGCCACCATGGCGCCGCCGTCCAGGGTGGTGCAGCCGGCGGCGCGGGCGTCGCGCAACAGCCGGGTGTCCAGCGGCATGTACACGACTTCCGCCACCCACAGGCGCGGGTCCAGGAGCCCGGCGTCCACCGCGCTCTCCTCACCCCCGCCCATGCCCGTGGGCGTGGCGTGCACCAGGCCGTCGGCGTCGTCCAGCTCGATGCGGTCCGCGGGTACCGCGCGGCCGGACCCGAAGTGATCGGTCAGCTTTGCCACCAGGTCGCCCGCCCGGCCAGGGTCGCGGTCCACGACGCGCACCTGCCCCGCGTCGAGGCCCAGCAGCGCGTAGGCCACCGCCGCCCCCGCGCCTCCGGCGCCGACCACGACCACACGGTCGCTGGCCGCGTCCGGGAGCCCGGCGGTGAACGCATCGCGAAAGCCCTGGGTGTCGGTGTTGTGACCCTCGGCGCCGTGGGGGCCGAAGAGGACGGTGTTGACCGCGCCGAGCGCGGCGGCCTCGGGTGACAGGCGGTCGAGGGAGTCCAGCACCTCCTGCTTGAACGGATGCGTCACGTTCAGGCCGCGCAGGCCCTCCAGGCGGCACCGCTCGACCACCTCGGCGATCGGCGTGCCGGAGGGGAGGTCGAGCAGCCGGTAGCGGTAGTCGAAGCCCAACAGATCGCCCTCGCGCTCGTGCAGCGCCGGGCTGAGCGAGTGCTCGATGCCCGCGCCGACGAGCGCCACGTCGACGCGCTCGCCCTGGTGGATGTCCCCGTTCTCGCTCCCCATGGATCGTCCTAATGTACGAACCAGTGAGTTAGTTCCCATCGGGAAAGCCGCCCAAACCCGTAGGCTTGCCGGGTGGCCTCACCGGCGACCGGAGAACGGCAGCGCGACGCCGGGCGTACCCGCGCGGAGATCCTGGAGGTGTCCACGCGCGAGTTCGCCGAGCAGGGCTTCGCGGGCGCGCGCGTTGACGAGATCGCGGCCCGCACCCGCACCACGAAGCGGATGCTCTACTACTACTTCGGCGGCAAGGAGCAGCTCTACCAGGCGGTGCTCCAGCAGGCCTACTCGGTCATCCGCGCGTCCGAGCAGACCATCGAGGTGGACCACCTCGAGCCCACCGCCGCCATCCGCCGGCTGGCCGAGCTGACCTTCGACCACCACGAGTCGCACCCCGACTTCATCCGCCTGGTCAGCATCGAGAACATCCACCACGCCGAGCACATCGCCGGCCTGGAGGACTTCGCCGGCCAGAACAGCCCGGTGATCGAGCTGATCGACCGGATCCTGGACCGGGGCCTGGCCAGCGGGGAGTTCACGCGCAAGGTCGACGCCGTGGACCTGCACATGCTGATCAGCTCCTTCTGCGTGTTCCGCGTGGCCAACCGCCACACGTTCGGCGCCATCTTCGACCGCGACCTGACGTCGCCGCGGCTGCGAAAGCGCTACCGCCAGATGCTCGGCGACGTGGTCGTGGGCTACCTGCGGGCCGAGACCTAGGCGGCCAGCCGCGGCAGCTCGATGGCCGGGCAGCGGTCCATGACCACACGCAGGCCGGAGGCGCGGGCCCGCTCGGCGGCGTCGTGGTCGACCACGCCCAGCTGCATCCACACGCCGGTCACCCCGGCGGCGATGGCCTCGTCCACGTGCACACCGGCCTGGTCGGCACGCCGGAAGATGTCCACCACCTCCACGCCCTCGGACGCCGGGATGTCGGCCAGGCGGGCGTAGCAACGCTCGCCGAGCAGGTCGCCCTCGACCGCCGGGTTCACCGGGATCACGCGATAGCCGCGGCTCTGGAGCAGCGAGGCGATCCGGTTGGAGTCCCGCGCTCGATCAGGCGAGCAGCCGACCACCGCCCAGGTCTTGGTCGCGTTGAGCAGGTGGCGGACGTCTTCTTCCATGGCCATCAGCCTAGGCTCGGGGCATGAGCGCGTCCGTCGCCATCGCCTTCCACGGGCTGACCGCGGCGGAGGATCTCGAGTCCGGGGAGGCCGAGGCGCCGTCGGTCAGCCCGGCGCTGCCCACGATCCTGCGCGCGCTGGCCGACCGCGACATCGACGCGACCTTCTACCTGGGCGACGAGGTCCGCGAGCGCGAGCCCCTGGCGGCGACCATGATCCGCAACGGACGGCACACGGTCGGCTCCCCGGCCGACGAGCCCGAGGCCGCGGTGCGTGACGCGCCCTACCTGCTGGACCAGGGCCAGGAGGGCGGGCCCGCCGGCGCCAACGCGCTGCACCAGGCGCTCCAGCTGGCCGTGGCCGACGCGTTGCGCGGCCAGAAGGACGTGGTGCTGACGTTCACACCGGGGCTGCTGGAGCGGGTGGACGCGCTGGCGGTGTTCGTCGAGACACTCGAGCTGGTGGAAGGGCTGAGGGCGGCCGGGAGCCTGCGAACGGTCTAAACGCCCGGCGCCGAGCCCAGGTGCTCGAGCGCGCGCCGCACGCGCGGGACCCACCAGCCCAGCTCCTCGCCGGCCCAGCGGGTCTCCTCGGGGTCCGGGTGCACCCGCGCCGAGTGGCCAAGCAGCCAGCCGTACTGCACCAGGCCGGAGAGCATGCCCAGCTCGACCTCGTCGGCGTCCAGCTCGGCCTCGGCCGCGCGGTAGTCGGCCTCGATGTCGTCGCGGGACGCGTCGATCCGCCATGCGTCCTGGAGCAGGAACCACGCGAACTCCACGGTGGGCGTGCCGGCGGTGGCCAGGTCCCAGTCGATCAGCACCACCCGGTCGCCGTCGAAGCCCAGGTTGTCGTCGCGCAGGTCGCCGTGCAACAGCGTGGCCGGAGCGGCGGTCAGCAGCGCGCCGGCCAACGGCGCGGGGTCGCGCGCCAGCCGGAGGACCGGCTCGGCCAGGTCGTCCGGGCACACGTCGGCGAACGCCTCCCACGCCAGCTCGATCTGCTTGGGCAGCAGGTCCGGCGAGTCGCGCTCGGCGTCGGCCACGCGCGGGGAGGACATGCCCAGCCGCGCCTCCAGGGTGGCGGCGCCCGGGAGGGGGTCGCCGCTGAAAGTCTGGTGCATCTGGGCCGCGGCGGCCAGCACGCGCCGGGCCTCGTCGCGGCCCAGGGTCCGCTCGGCGTCCAGCAGGTGGGCCGACACGTCGCGCATGACCACCCAGTCGGCGTCGTCCTCGGCCACCACCGCCGCGATGCCGGAATCGATCGACGCGGGCATCGCGGCGAACGCGCCGTGGTCCCACAGCGAGCGCACCCGGCCGCGGTCGCCGGTGACCCGCGCCAGCCAGTCCTCGCCCGGCGCCGTGCGCTTGACCACCAGGTCCTGGCCGCGCGCGCCGCGCAGGCGCATCAGCGCGGCGCCCGAGTTGCCTCCGTGGGTCAGCGGCTCGGGGCCGCCCTCGGCCTCGACCGCGGCCAGCACCGCGTCGGGCACGCCCGCCGGCGCGCCGCCGTCCTCGGACGGCCGCGCGGCGTAGCTCCAGATGTCTCGCACCAGGCCGGCGTCGTGGCGGCGCACGTACCAGCGGCGGCGGTCGCGGCTGTCCGCCCCGTGCCACTCGAAGGTGATGGCCAGGCCGGGCGGCCACTCGCGGGCCTCCCAGTGGGGCACCGTGCCCGGGCCGGGGACGCCCAGGTGGGCCACGACGTCGTCGCGGCCGTGCCTGTGCACCACCCCCCGCGGCGACGAGGAGTGCAGCGCCACGTCCGGCGCCAGCAGCGGCCCGGCAGCGGGCCAGTCACCGGATTCGACGGCCGTGCGCAGCGCCTGCTCGAGGTCCACCGGCACGACTAGGCCCCGTACCGCTCGTCCAGCCACCTCGTGGCGGCCGCCAGGTGGGCGGGATCGATCTGGTGGTCCACGTCCGACTCGTGGTAGCTCACGTCCAGACCGCCGGCGGTCAGCGTCTCACGCGCGCGGCGCGCGAACTCCACGTCCATGATCGGGTCGCGGCGGCCGTGGGCGATGAACACGGGCAGTCCGGCGCGGTCCTCCAGGCCGGCCTGCCAGCCCTCCACCGTGGGGATGAACCCCGAGAAGGCCAGGATCCCCGCGGGGGCGGGGCGGTCGCCGCTCAGGCCCAGCGAGTAGCTCATGACCGAGCCCATCGAGAAGCCGCCGAGCACGGTGTCCGCCGGCGCGATGCCGGTGCGCTCCCACGTCTGGTCGTGGAAGGCCGCCAGCGCGTCGTACGCCGCCCGGAACGTGTCCGGGTCGGGGTAGCCAACGCGCGGGACCGCGTACCAGTGCTTTCCCGGCCAGCCCGGGATGGTCAGCGGCCCGCCCGGGGTCATCACGTGCAGGCGTCGCTGGGGGTCCAGGGCGTCGGCCAGGCCGAGCAGGTCGTGCTCGTCGGTCCCGCGCCCGTGGTGCAGGACCAGCAGCCCCTCGGCGTCGCCGGAGGCGGGGCGCTCCTGGTAGACCAGCTCGCTCATCGTGATGCCCTCCAAGTAGTTGTGTATGCAACTACCATAGCACGGGTACACGAGCCCCGTGAACCTGTTCGAGGGCTTCGAGACGCACGACCTGGAGACCGAGCGGGGCGCCATCCACGCGCGCGT
>DASQLM010000206.1:0-4250 GCA_035630015.1 Thermoleophilaceae bacterium
CGAACCCCTGTTTCCGCCGTGAGAGGGCGGCGTCCTAGTCCCCTAGACGATGGCGGCTTGACGGCGAATGAGTGTAGCGCCGACGCGCGATCTCGCTAGCTTGACTTCGATGGTCGTACGGCCCTCCACACTGCTGAAGGCGGCTGCGCTGTGCGCGGTCGCGTTCCTGGCCATGCTGGCGCTGGCCTACGGGTCGCCCGACGCCCGCTGGCTGGACGCCTCGGCGTTCCAGGGCTTCCTGGGCCTGCAGCGCCCCGACGTCAGCCGCCTGACCACGTGGCTCGGGCAGCTCGGCGACCCTCCGCAGGTTGCCGCGATCGCGCTGGTGCTGGCCGGCGTCGCGCTCGCGCGCGGGCGCCCGCGGATGGCCGCACTGGTGTTGGTCCTGGTCGGCCTGACCAGCATCTCCAGCCAGCTGCTCAAGGCGCTGCTGGCCTACCCGCGCTACGACGACCTGATCGGCGGCGCCCACGTGGCGCCGGCGGCGTTCCCCAGCGGCCACGCCACGGCGTCGATGACGCTGGCGATCGCGCTGGTGCTGGTGGTCTCGCCGCGGCTGCGGCCCGCGGCCGCGGTGGTGGGGGCGGCGCTGGCCCTCGGCGTCTCGTTCTCGGTGGTCTCGATGGGCTGGCACTTCCCCAGCGACGTGATCGGCGGCTTCCTGCTGGCCACCGGCTGGTCGCTGGTGCTGCTGGCCGGCCTGCGCGCCCTGGACGCCCGCTACCCCGAGCGGGCCGGCCGCGGGGCGCTCGCGCGGCGCAGCCGCGCGGTGGTCGACGCCGTGTCGGGCGCCGGACTGGTGCTGGCGCTGGTCGCGGGCGGGATCGCCACCGCCATCGTGGTCCTGGGCATCGTGGCCTTCCGCCTGCCGGACCTGGTGGGCTACGCGCAGGAGCACACCGTGTTCTTCGTGGTCGCCGCCCTGCTGGTGGCCAGCGTGGCGGTGCTGCTGCGGCTGGTGGCCGAAGCGGCGGCCCGCCGCGGCTGAGACCGGCTGTATTCTCAACCGGACCAACACGGTCGGTGGTCGGGAAGTCCGGTGAGAGTCCGGCGCGGTCCCGCCACTGTGACCGGGTGACGAAGCGTCGCATGACGCCACTGGCGGGCCGCCGGCCGGCCGGGAAGGCGCGGCGCTGAGCCCGGAGCCAGGAGACCTTCCTCCGGCCGCGATCGGCGAACCCTCGAGGACGGGGCGATCATGACCATCTCCATCACACGCGCAGCGCGCTCCCTGGCCGTCCTGGCGACCGCCGCGATCGCCCTCGCCGGCTGCGGCATCGGCGCCGGCGCCGAGCAGGAGGGTGGCGGCGTGGACCAGGTGGTCACGCGCGACTTCGGCCAGCAGCGGCTGGACCAGCGCTCGCTGGGCAGCGTCCGCGAGAGCGACACCGTGATGCGCCTGCTGCAGGGCGGCAATCGTGTGAAGACGCGCTACGGCGGCGGCTTCGTGCAGTCGATCGACGGCGTGGCCGCGAGCGGCGGCCGCGCGTGGCTGTACTTCGTGAACGGCGTGGTGGGTGGTGAGGCCGCGGACGACTACGAGCTCAGCGGCGGCGACGTGGTCCAGTGGGACTACCACTCGACGAAGGTGCGCCAGGACATCCCGGCCATCGTCGGCGCCTTCCCCGAGCCGTTCGTGCGTGGGCTGGAGGGCCGCAAGCTGCCGGTGCGGGTGGAGTGCGAGGACGCCACCGGCGGACCGTGCGAGCGGGTCAAGAAGATCCTGCGCGACGCCGGCGCGCCCGCCACGGGGTCGGCCCTGGGCACCCAGGGAACCCAAAACGTGGCGCGCGTGGTGGTGGCCCGCTGGGCCACCGCCCGCAACCTGCCCACCGTGCGGGCGCTGGAGCAGGGCCCACGGCGCAGCGCCGTCTTCGCCCGCTTCAGCAGGTCCGGCGAGCTGTCGCTGCTGGACGACTCGGGCCGCACAGTCACCAACGCCGGCCGCGACGCCGGCCTGGTGGCCGCCCTCCGGCCCCGCGACGACCAGCTGGCGTGGGTGGTCACCGGTGGCTCGCAGGCCGGCCTGGAGCGCGCCGTCGACGCGTTCCGGCGCACGGACCTGCGCGACGCCTTCGCCGTGGCCGCCCCGGCCCGCGGCGCGCCGGTCAAGCTCCCGGTCGAGGCCGCCAGGTGAGGCCCGGCTTCGTCCCGGTCTACCAGCCGCGGCCCAGCCCGCTGCATACGGCGGGCGCCGGCCCCGCGTCGGCGCTGTGCGGCGCCTTCGCGCTGGTGTGCATCCTGTACCCGCACCCGCTGGTGCTGACCGCCACGCTGGCCGCCATCGTGGGATGTGCCGCCGCGGCCGGGGTGGGGGAGCAGCTGCTGCGCGCGCTGCGGATCACGTTGCCGCTGGGGCTGCTGGTAAGCCTGATCAACCCGCTGGTCTACAACGAGGGCGCCACCGTCCTCTTCCGCGGCGGCACCGTGTTCGGCCACCGCTTCGACATCACGCTCGAGGCCACCATGTCCGGCCTGATCCAGGGCTACCGCGTGGTGGTGTTCGGCATGGCCTTCGCGCTGTTCTCGGCCTGCGTGGACCAGGACGACGTGCTGCGGGTTCTGCGGCGGGTGTCCTACCGCTCGGCGCTCACCGCGGTCCTGGCCACCCGGCTGGTGCCGGTGCTGGCGCGCGACGCGGCGCGCATGAGCGACGCCTCGCGCTGCCGCCCGCGGCCCGCCGGCCGGCTGCAGGTGGCCCGGGCGGCGCTGGCCGGATCGCTGGAGCGCGCCGTCGACGTTGCCGCCGCCCTGGAGGTGCGCGGCTACTCCAACGCCGTCCGGCCCGCCCGCGGCCGGCGCCGGCGCTCGCGCCACGACACGCGCGTGCTCGTGGCCGCCGCCCTGGTGGCCGGCGGCGCGGTGGCGCTGCGCGTCGCGGGAGCGGGCTGGGTGCAGGAGTACCCGACGCTCGAGATGGCGCTGGGCCCGGGGGAGCTGGCCGCCTGCGTCGTCGTGCTGGCGGGCGCGGCGCTGCCCTTCGCCGGCCGCTCGGCGCGGCTGGGGGTGGCCGCCCGTGCCTGAGGTGCTGGCGCGCGCCGAAGACTTCGGTTACCGCTACGCGGGCCGCGACGCCGACGCGCTGGCCGGCGTGGACCTGGAGCTCGAGGAGGGCACGTTCACCGTGCTGGCGGGCCTGTCGGGCTCGGGCAAGTCGACGCTGCTGCGCGCGCTCTGCGGCCTGGTGCCCCACTTCCACGGCGGCCACGCCCGCGGCACGCTGACGGTCGGCGAGATGGACCTGCGCGAGCACGGCCCCGCCGAGCTGTCGGCGGTGTGCGGCACCGTCTTCCAGGATCCCGAGTCGCAGGTGGTCATGGGCGGCGTGCGGGCCGAGATCGCGCTGGCGCTCGAGCACCGGGGCCACGACGCCGACGCCATCGCCCGCCAGGTCGAGGAGGTGGCGCTGACCATGGGCGTGGCGAACCTGCTGGACCGGCGCACCGACTCGCTGTCGGGCGGCGAGCTGCAGCGGGTGGCCATCGCCTCGGCGCTGGTGGGACGGCCGCGGTTGCTGCTGCTGGACGAGCCCACCTCGCAGCTGGACCCGGTGGCGGGCGACGAGCTGGTGTGGCTCCTGCGCCGCGTCAACGAGGAGTGGGGGACGGCGGTCGTGCTGGCCGAGCATCGGTTGGAGCGCTGCCTGCCCGCCGCCGACCGGGTGGTGGCCGTCGACAGCGGCCGGGTGGCCCACGACGGCGACCCGGCGGGCTTCCTGGAATGGGACCTGTCCCGCGGCGGCGCCCTGTCGACCCCGGTCGCGCGGCTGTTCGCCGGCGCCGGGCTGCACCCGGCGCCCACGTCGGTCAAGCAGGCGCGCGAGACGCTGCGCCGCACCGGCCTGACGCCCGCGGGCGGGCCGGCGCCGGCCGAGGAGCGCCGGCCGGCGGCCGGCCGCGCGCTGCGCGTGCGGGACCTGTGGTGCGAGCTGGAGGACGGCCCCCAGGTCCTACGGGGGATCGACCTGGAGCTGGCGCCCGGGGAGCTGGTCGCGCTGATGGGCCGCAACGGCGCCGGGAAGTCGACGCTGCTACGGCACCTGAAGGGCCTCGTGGAGCCCACTCGCGGCCGGATCGAGCTCAGCGGCGACGTGGCGCTGCTGCTGCAGAACCCCGGCGACTACCTGATCCACGACCACGCGCGCGAGGAGGCCGGCCCCGAGGCGCTGGCGCCGGCGGGCATCCCGGACCGCGGCGAGGCCAACCCGCGCGACCTCTCCGGCGGCGAGCGCCAGCGGCTGGCGCTGGAGG
>DASQLM010000207.1:0-6567 GCA_035630015.1 Thermoleophilaceae bacterium
GGGCAACGCCGCCGGCACCACGCAGGCCGCGGACCCCGGCACCAACAGCAGCAAGCTGGTCCACTACCTGCGCACCACCAACCCGATCAGCCCCGAGGTCCTGGCCCCGTACCAGAAGCGCCTGCCCAGCAACCGCTCGAACCCCTACCCCGAGCCGGGCGCCTACAAGCAGCTCGCGCGCGGGCTGCCCACCTTCGGCAGCTACCTGTGCGCCAACCCCGGCCCCGCCACCTTCCTGGGGCCGCCCGAGCGCAACAGCCGGCTGAACGCGAACCTGCGCCGTCTGATCGAGAAGTTCGCGTACACCCCGTACGGGGTCGTCTCGCCTTCCTGCCGGGAGCAGGCACCCCTGGGCCGGCTGGTCGACCAGCCGGGCCGGTTCCCTCAGCTGAAGCCGATCCCGGCTCCCTAAGCTCCGGCTCGTGAGGGAGGACTTCTTCGGCTCGCTGGCGCGGGCGGTGACGCGACGGCCCACGCTGGTCCTGGCCGTCGTCGGCGTGCTGGCGCTGGCCGGCGCGGCCCTTGCGCTGCGACTGGAGCCGCAGACCGGGGTGGACACGCTGGTGTCCGGCTCCTCCGACCGTGCTCAGGCCAGCGAGCGGTTCAAGCGCGACTTCGGCGACGACGCCGTGGTGGTGCTGGTCAAGGGCACCAAGGGCAAGGGCGACCTCCAGCGCACGCTGCTGAGCCCCGACCTCGGCCGGCTGGTCAAGCTCGAGGGCTGCCTGTCGGGCAACGTGCCGGCCAAGGGCCTGAAGCAGCTGCCCGCCCCGTGCCGGGAGCTGGCCAAGCTCAAGCCGGCCAAGGTGGTCTACGGGCCGGGCACGTTCATCAACACGGCGGTCAACCAGATCACCGGCCAGCTGGCCCAGCGCCAGACGGCCACCACCCAGCAGGCCGACCAGGTGGCGGCGGCGGCCCGAAAGGCCTCCGCCAAGCGCGGCGACTCCAAGGCCCGCCAGCGCCAGCTGGCCGATGCCGCCCGGCGCCAGGTGCAGAGCCAGTTCACCCAGCAGACCCTGCAGCTGGCGCTGCGCTACGGACTCACCGGCCTGCCGTCGCTGGACAACCCCGACTTCATCTCCACGCTGGTGTTCGACAACAAGCGCGGGGTCGGCCAGCCCAAGACCCGGTTCGCCTACCTGTTCCCCAGCTCCACCTCGGCCGTGGTCCAGGTGCGGCTGCGGCCGGGCCTGAGCGAGGCCGACCGCAACCGCTCGATCGAGCTGATCCAGCAGGCCACCGCCGACAAGTCGCTCAAGCCCACCGCGGGCGCGCGCTACGTGGTCACCGGCATCCCGGTGGTGGTGCAGGGCCTGGCCGACGCCGTGCGCAGCGCCATCTTCGTGCTGCTGGGTGCCGCGCTGCTGCTGATGGCGGCCACGCTGGCCCTGGTGTTCCGCACGCGCCTGCGGCTGCTGCCGCTCGGCGTCGCGCTGGCCGCCGCCGCGCTGACCTTCGGCGCCCTGTCGCTGGCGGGGGGCAGCCTGACCATGGCCTCGATCGCCGTGCTGCCCGTGCTGATCGGGTTGGCGGTGGACTACGCGATCCAGTTCCAGGCCCGCCACGACGAGGCCCGCGGGCGCGGACTGGACGATGGCGAGGCCGCGGTGTCGGCGGCCACGGCCGGCGGGCCGACCATCGCCACCGCCGGGCTGGCCACCGCCGTCGGCTTCCTGGTGCTGCTGCTCTCGCCCGTGCCGCTGGTGCGCGGCTTCGGTGCGCTACTGGTGCTCGGCGTGGTGGTGGCGCTGGCCTGCGCGGCCACCGCCGGCTTCGCCGCGCTCGTGCGCTTCGCCCCCACCGAGCGCGGCCCGCGCTTTCCCGGCGTGCGCGCCCGCACGCGGAGCGGCTGGGACAGCGTGGCCGCGTCCGGGGCGGGGCAGGCCGTGGGCTGGCGCTGGGCCAGGGTGCGGCTCTGGGGCATCGAGACCTCCGAGCGCGCGCTGGCCCACGCCGTCCACCGCCCGCGCCGGGTGCTGGCCGTGGGCTTCGCGGTGGCGGTCTTGGGCCTGGCCGTGGACACCCAGAGCGAGGTGGTGTCCGACGTGCGCGAGCTGGTGCCACAGGACCTGCAGGCGCTGCAGGACGTGAACACCCTGCAGAAGGAGACCGGGGTGGCGGGCGAGATCGACGTGGTGGTGCGGGCCAAGGACATCACCGATCCCGCGGTGGTGGCGTGGATGACCAAGTTCCAGGACAGCACGCTCAAGGCCGGCGGCTACAAGACCGGCGACAGCTGCTCGCAGACCCGCAACCCGCCCGATCTGTGCCCCGCCCTTTCGCTGCCCGACCTGTTCCGCACCGTCGACACACGCCGCGCGGAGCAGACACGCGGGCTGCTGGACTCGGTGCCCGCCTATTTCTCGCAGGGCGTGATCACCCGCGACCGGCGCACCGCCAACCTGGCCTTCGGCGTGCGACTGCAGTCGCTGGCCGAACAGAAGAAGATCGTGGAGTCGATCGAGGACCGGCTGGACCCGCCCGCCGGCGTCACCGCCGACGTGGTCGGCCTGCCCGCGCTGGCCGCCGAGGCCAACTCGCAGCTGTCCTCGCCGCTGCGGCGCGCGTTCACGCTGCTGGCGGCGCTGGTCGCGGTGTTCCTGGTGCTCCTGGCCTTCCGGCGCAGCGCCCGCGAGGCGGCCGTGCCGCTGATCCCGATCGCGCTGGCCACCGGCTGGGCCGCCGGGCTGATGTTCCTGCTGGGCCTGCTGCCCGGGCCGCTGTCGGTGAAGCTGAACCCGATGTCGGTGACCCTTGGCGCTCTCGTGATCGCCATCTCGACGGAGTTCAGCGTGCTGCTGTCGGCGCGCTACCGCCAGGAGCGCGAGGCCGGCAGCCCGCCGGCGCGCGCGATCGAGCTGACCTACCGCTCCACGGGCGCCGCGGTCATGGCCTCCGGCGTGACCGCCATCGCCGGTTTCGCCGTCCTGATTTTCTCCGACATCCGGATGCTGCGCGACTTCGGGATCCTGACCGTGGTGGACCTGGGCGTGTCGCTTGCCGGCGTGATGCTGGTGCTGCCCGCCGCGCTGGTCTGGGCCGAGCAGCACGGCGAGTTCACGCTGCGCGATCTGAACCCGCGGCCGCTGCTGGCCGAGCTGGCCGGAGCGGCCCGCGACCTGGGCGCGCGGCTGCCGCTGCCCCGCCCTCGGCTGAGGCGGCGCGGTGCCTGAGGACCGCTTCGGGGACCTGGGTGAGCCGCGCAAGCCCTCGGCGGCCGAGCGGTTCGAGCACGAGGACCGGGTCAACCCCGAGCCCGACGACCCGGCGCGGCGCAGGCCCGAGGTCCCGCGCCCGGGCAACCGCTACGCGTGGGCGGTCGGCATCCTCGCGCTGATGGGGATCAGCGTGCTGCTGTTCACCACCAGCCTGCCCAACAAGGGCGCGGGCGTGCGCGGCCCGCAGCCGGGGGAGACGCTGCCGGCGTTCGCCGCTCCGCTGGCCACCAGCAACGTGAACGATGACTTCGACGCCAACGTGTTCCAGGCCCCCAAGGACGCCGCGAGCGCGGGCAAGCGGCTGTCCGCGTGCGAGGTGCGCACCGAGTCCGTGCTGAACTCCTGTGAGCTGCGCCGGCGACCCACGGTCCTGACCATGATCGCCACGGAGGGCACCGACTGCGAGCCGCAGGTCGATCGGGTGGAGCGCATGCGCAAGGCGTTCCCGCAGGTCAACTTCGCCGTGGTCATGAGCGGCGAGAAGCGCAGCGAGGCGGAGCGGATCGTCCGCAGGCGCGGCTGGGGGATGCCCGTGGGCGTGGACCGCGACGGCGCCGTGACCAACCTGTACGGCGTGGGCGTGTGCCCCACCACCGTGTTCAGCGACGGGCGCGGCATCGTGCGCCGCACCGACCTGGGCAACCTGACGGAGAAACAGCTGAGCGCCCACACGCGGGCGCTGCTGCGAAGGCGATGAACGGCGTGGGCGACCCGGTACTGGAGCCCGGCTGGGTGGAGGGCGAGCTGGCCGAGGAGCTGCCGGGGCTGGGGCTGTGGAGCGCCCGCGTCCAGGCCCGGTCGGGCCGCACCCCGCACAGCGTGCGCGATCGCCTGCGGGTGATGGCCGGGCGGATCACCGGCGGGCACGTGGTGCACATGCGCCAGGACCCGGTGCCGTGGGCCTACCGGGTGCTGTGGCGCAAGGTCGGCCTGGATCCCGACGTGGACCGCCCGCCCGCCGAGGCGATCGCCGTCGAGCGGCTGCGCGCCGGGACGCTGACGAGCCGAAACCTGCTGGACGACGCCCTGGTCATCGCCACGCTGGAGACCGGCGTGCCGGTCATGGCGTTCGACGCGGACCGGGTGGGCGCCGAGCTGGGTCTGCGCACCACCGCCCGGGGCGAGAGCCTGGGCACCTCCGGCCGGGCCCTGAGCTCGCGCCAGATCGTCGTGGCCGACCGCGAGCACGTGCTGGCCACCCTGGACGGCGACGTGGCCCCCGACCGCGGGGTCTCGCCCGCCACCACCGCCATGGTGCTGACCGCGCTGGCTGCGAACGGGGTGCCCCTGATCGCCGTCGAGGAGGCGCTGTGGACCGTGGCCGAGATACTCCAGGCCCAGGACTGATTGGCGCCGCCGAGGGGCTGACCGGCGGCCGGAGCGCTGGTATCGTGGGGCCACGTCTTCGAAGGGAGAGGGGAGCAGTGGCTGACGTCTTGGAGCGCCACACGACGGATCTGCCGGCGCTCGCGCCGCGCTTCGCTCCGGATGAGCGCCCGGCTCGCAGGTCGCTGCTGGACCAGGTCGAGCGCCTGGAGGGCGAGTTGTCCTCGGTCGCGGTGTCCACCTGGCCGCGCAAGGGCTTCGACTTCTCGGTGCCCGCCCGTGGCGGCCCCCGGCTGCTGACGCTCGGCGAGCTGGAGCAGGTGCGCGACGACATGGCCGAGCGCCTGGCGCTCGCCCGCGGTGACCGCGAGGCCGTGGCCCGCCGCGAGGAGGGCTATCGCTGCCTGATCGAGGAAATGCTGCTGGCCCCCGAGGAGCACAAGTGGGTGCGGGTGGGCAACGAGGACATCGGCGAGCCGGGCTGCAAGCACTGGCACGTGCGCCCCCGCTGGGGCGTTGTCGGCATGCTCCTGAACTGGTGGCGCGTCAAGATCTCCAGCGGTTGTCCGTTAGCCGGGGGCTACGGCTGACGCCGTAGCCCTTCCACAGCGAATGGGAAAGCGAAGCCGCAAGCGCAGCGGCCAGCCAGAGGGCTCGGCCGCCCCGACCGGGAGCACCCGGGCCGAGCGCGACGCCGCGCGCCGGCGCCGGGCCGAGGCCGCCCGCCGCGGCGAGCCCGTGGCGGCAGCGCCCAAGTCCCGCGCCGGCCGGGTGTCGGCCGACGAGCGACCGCCGCCGCTGTGGGCGCCGTTCCCGCTGACCGAGCTGGTCACGCTGGCCGGCATCGGGCTGATGGTCTGGGGGCTGCTCTCCGGCGGCGGCGAGGCCGGCAACCGGCGGCTGGCGGCCGGGCTGGCCATCGCGTCGCTGGCGGGCCTGGAGCTGGCCGTGCGTGAGCACGTGACGGGCTTTCGCTCCCACACCGCGCTGCTGGCCGGTGCCACGTCGATCGTGGTCATGGTCCTGGGCGGGCTGGTGCTGCGGCTGAACCCGATCGGGCTGGTGCTGGTGGCCGGCGTGCTGACCTTCGCCGCCGCGTTCTGGGGGCTGCGCAAGCTCTTCCAGGCCAAGTCGGGCGGGCTCAGCTTCCGTTAGTGCCCATAAGGTGCAGGGCATGACCGATCCCACGGACGCCCCGCAGCGGCGCCTGCGCATCGCCGGGCTGCACCACCTGACGCTCCTGTGCTCGGACCTCGAGGCCTCGACGGCCTTCTACCGCAACATCCTGGGCATGCGGATGGTCAAGCAGACCGTGAACGAGGACGACCAGGGCGCCCGCCACCTGTTCTTCGGCGACGAGGAGGGCCGCCCCGGCACGCTGATCACCTGCCTCGAGTATCCGCAGCTCGAGCCCGGATCGGTGGGGGTGGGCTCGACCCACCATTTCGCCCTCTCGATCGAGACCGAGGAGGAGCTGCACGCCTGGGCCGAGTACCTGGCCGCCCAGGGCGTCGCTGCCACCGAGGTCATGGACCGCACGTTCTTCAAGTCGCTGTACGTGCGCGACCCCGACGGCCACATCGTGGAGCTGGCCACCGTCGGCCCGGGGATCACCCCGGACTGACGGTGGCCGCCCTGAGGGGCGCCCTAGACGCTGGAGAGGGCGCGGAAGGACGTCTCCGAGCGCGGGGCGCTCGGGCGCTTCGAACGCAGCACGTCGGCGACGGCCGAGCGCTGGCGGTCGGTCAGGGTCCCGACCTGTTTGTTCTCGGGGATCCCGATCGAGGTCAGCAGGCGCCGGCAGCGCGCGCGGCCCCAGCGCTTCTGGCTCATCAGCAGATCGCTGATGGACATGCTCTCGACCTGCCACGGGCAGTCGACGATGACATCGACCACGCCCAGATCACCCCGGGCGATGCCACGTTTCATCTCGGCGCGGGCCAGCCGGACTCTGTTGGCGTGCTCCAATGCCCTCAGGTGCTGCTGGCCAGCGTCAATCGTGGCGACTTCGCCCATACGT
>DASQLM010000208.1:0-3404 GCA_035630015.1 Thermoleophilaceae bacterium
GAAGCTCGACAAGACCGTCGAGCCGCTGGCCCGGAACACCACGGTGAAGATCCGGCCGCGGTCGGCGCTGGGCCTGAAGTACGTGGAGCTGACGCCGGGGAAGGGCAAGGAGACGTTCGCCGCCGGCGCCACGGTGCCGCTGAAGAACGCCAGCGAGGGCCTCGAGCTCGAGGACGTGTACTCCACGCTCGACGACAAGACGCGGCAGAACTCGCAGGCGGCGCTGGAGGGCTTCGGCGACGCGTTCTCGGGCCGCGGCCGGGCGCTGAACAACTCGATCCAGGCGCTGAACCCGTTCTTCTCCTACCTGACCCCGGTCATGAGCACGCTCAACGACCCCGACACCGGGCTGGCCAACTTCTTCCCCGAGCTGGGTGAGACGGTCGGCCAGCTGGCGCCCGTCGCCGCGACCCAGGCCGAGCTGTTCGCGAACATGGCCACCACGTTCGCGGCCTTCAGCTCCGACCCTGTGGCGCTGCAGCAGACCATCGAGCGGTCGCCGGGCACGATCGATACCGCGGTCCGCTCGTTCCGCGTGCAGCGTCCCTTCCTGGCCGACTTCGCGGACCTGTCGCGGCGGCTGCGGCCCGCGGTCAACGAGCTGCCGCGTTCGCTGCCTGCCATCAACCAGGCGTTCAAGGTGGGCACGCCGGTGCTGCCGCGCACGGTGGGCCTGAACGAACGCCTGGGCGACAACTTCGACGCGCTCGACGACCTGTTCGAGAACCCGAACACGCTGCTTGCGCTGCGCGACCTTCGCACCACGTTCACCGTGGTCCGGCCGGCGATGGAGTTCATCGCTCCCTACCAGACGGTGTGCAACTACTGGAACTACTTCGTCCACCCGCTGGGCGAGCACCAGTCCGAGGTCAGCCCGCTGGGCGGCACCGTGCAGCAGCAGGGCGCCCGTCTGCCCAACGTCCTGCAGGCGAACAGCCTGGGATCGATCCGCTCCTCGCGCCCGGTGGACACCCCGCCCGGCGTCGATCCGGTGGGCGCCAGCGTGGGGCCCGAGCAGCTGAACCGCTTCTACAGCCAGCCCTACCAGCCGGCCATCGACGCCCAGGGCAACGCCGACTGCCAGATAGGGCAGAACGGCTGGGTGCGCGGCCCGCTCGGTCCCAACCGCTACGCGGGAACCAAGACCGCACCCAATGGCGACCCCAGCGGAGGCAACGCGGGCGTCAGCATCAGCAACTTCCCGATCCTGTCCGGCGGCACCTACAAGTCGCGTCAGCTGGGCCTGAACAACCTCCGAGACGTGGACAAGCTGCGCTGATGGCCGCCAGGAAGAAAAAGCGCGCGGACCAGCGGGGGATGACCCCGTTCGTGGCGGGGCTGATCACCGTCGGCCTGCTCACCTTCGCCGTGTTCATGGCCTTCACGAAGGCCAACCCGTTCGCGCGTCCCTACGTGCTCAAGGCCGCGTTCGTGTCGGCAAACAACATCAAGCCCAACTCGCCGGTGCGCATCGCCGGCGTGGAGGTGGGCAAGGTCAAGAAGGTCGAGGCCATCGGGGGCACCAAGGGCGCCGCGACGATCACGATGGAGCTCAAGGACAGCGCGCTTCCGATCCATAAGGACGCGCAGCTGAAGGTTCGCCCGCGCGTGTTCCTGGAGGGCAACTTCTTCGTGGACATCAAACCGGGGTCGCCCTCCGCGGACACCCTCGATAGCGGCAAGACGATCCCCACCACGCAGACCGCGGCGCCGGTCCAGTTCGGCGACGTGCTGTCCGCGCTGCAGAGCGACACCCGATCTGACCTGCAGGTGTTCCTGAAGGAGTACTCCAAGGGCCTGGAGGGCAAGGGCGCCGAGGGCTTCAACGAGGCCCTGCGCACCGGGCCGAAGGCGTTCAGCAGCACCGCCGTGGCCACCGACGCGCTGCTGGGTCAGGAGCCCAGCAAGGACCTGCAACGCGTGTTCCGCGGCCAGGCCCGCACGTTCGCCGCGCTGAACGCCGACGAGAACGCGCTCAAGGGGCTGGTCACCAACTTCAACACCGTCGCCGGCGCGTTCGCCAGCCAGGACGCCGCGCTGGAGCGCTCGATCCCCGCGCTGGACCGCACCCTGCGCGTCGGATCGCCGGCGTTGGCCTCGCTGAACTCGGCGCTGCCCACGCTGCGCGTGTTCTCCCGGGAGGCGCTGCCCGGCGTCCGCTCCAGCGGGCCGACGCTGGAGGCCTCGCTGCCCTTCATCCGCCAGGCGCGGCTGCTGGTCCGGCCCAGCGAGCTGCGCGGCACGGCGCGCCAGCTACGGCTGCAGATCCCCAACTTCGTCACGCTCAGCAAGCGCTCGGTGCCGCTGCTGGGCCAAGCGCGAACGCTGTCCTCCTGCACCAACGCCGTGCTGGTGCCCTTCGCCAACGACCGCGTCCCCGACCCGGACGAGCCCCAGCAGAACAACCAGAAGCCGCTCACCCAGGCCAACCGCGGCTTCGTGGGCCTGGCCGGCGAGAGCCGCGTGAACGACGGCAACCTCTCCTACTTCCGCACCAGTGCGGCGGCGCCGCCGCTGAACGTGCGCCCGGCGGCTCCCTCCGACGGTGGCAAGCAGCCGCCGCCGCGGCGCCCGGACGTGGCCTGCGAGACCCAGGAGAAGCCGAACCTCAACGCCCCCGGCGGCAGCATCCTGCAGTTCCCCACCGGCGGCCAGGGCGCCACGGCCCGGGCCGTGCGCAACACACCGAAGAAGATCGACGGCCAGAAGCTGCTGAAGGCGCGGTCGCTCTACCGGGAGTGGCAGAAGGGCGACGGCGCCAAGGCCAAGAAGAAGTTCGAGAAGGGCCTGAAGAAACTGGCCGAGGAGAACAAGCCGTGAAGAAGGCCCTGAAAGACCACCTGGGCGATTTCGTGGCCATCCTGGCCCTGGTCATCCTGGCCGCCGGCATCGGTGGCTACATCCTGTCCAACCAGCGGTTGCGCTTCCCGCTGGTCCAGGAGAAGCCGTACGTGTTGAAGGTGGAGCTCGACGACGCCCAGGCCGTGCAGCCCGGCCAGGGCCAGACCGTGCGCACCGCCGGCGTCGAGATCGGCCAGATCGGCAAGGTCCAGCTCAAGGAGGGCAAGGCCCTGGTGGAGCTGCAGATCGAGGCCAAGTACAAGAACTACGTCAGGCGCGACGCCACCGCGCTGCTGCGCACCAAGACCGGCCTGAAGGACATGTTCATCGAGGTCGACCCCGGGACCGGCAAGCCGATGGCCGAGAACGGGGTCATCCCGTCGGCCAGCACCGCGCCCGACATCGACCCCGACGAGATCCTGAGCGCGCTGGACACCGACACGCGCTCCTACCTGCAGCTGCTGGTCACCGGCGCCGGCAAGGGCCTCAAGGGCCGCGGCAGCGACCTCCAGGAGACCTACGCCCGCCTCGGCCCGACCAACCGCGACCTGGCCCGCGTGAAC
>DASQLM010000209.1:0-3942 GCA_035630015.1 Thermoleophilaceae bacterium
GCTGGACCTGGCTCCCGCCCACGTCGTGGGCGCGTCGCTGGGCGGCATGGTGGCCCAGACGATGGCGGCCCGCAGCCCGGCCAGCGTGCGCACGCTGACGTCGATCATGTCCACCACCGGCCACCGGCTGAAGGGCCAGCCCCACCCCGGACGCTATCGCTACCTGCTGCGCCCCGCCCCGCGCGAGCGCGCGGCCTACCTCGAGCACAGCGTGGAGCTGTGGCGGGCGATCGGCTCGCCGGGCTTCCCGGCGGACGAGGACGCGGTGCGCGAGCGGGCCGGGATCGCCTTCGACCGCGCGCGCAACCCGGCCGGCACCGGCCGCCAGATGGCCGCGGTGCTGAAGTCGGGCAACCGCACCGGTGAGCTGGACCGCATCACCGCCCCCACGCTGGTGATCCACGGCGACCAGGACACCCTGGTGCGCCCGTCGGGAGGCAAGGCCACCGCGGACGCCATCCCGGGCGCGGAGCTGATGATGATCGAGGGCATGGGCCACGACATGCCCCCGCAGATATGGCCCCGCGTGGTGGACGCCGTGGCCGAGCGCGCCCGCCGCTTCGACGGCACCTAGGAGCCCGTAGGGGACATTCCCTATTCCGCCCGCGGCCGCGGAGGCGCAGAGTGCGCAGGCGTGCACCCACTGCCCCGCAAGCGCACCATCGCGGCCGTTTGGGTCGCGTTCGCGCTGGCCGCGCTGGGCGCCACCGGGGTGGTCGAGTCGGCCGACGGCGACGCCCCGGCACCGCGCACGTCCGGGGTGTGGGCGGGGCGGTGAACGCAGTCACGACTCTGCGAACATCACGCCCTTGCTGGCCGGCCTCTCACCCGACCTGCGCTGCACCGCCTGCGGGACCGATGGCTCCCTGACGCTGACGGTCGCCATGGAGGACGAGCGCGAGGTGCGCACGGGCACGCTCACGTGCGGCAGCTGCGGGTTCGCGTTCGGCGTCGAGGAGGGCATCGCGCAGCTGATGCCGGATCCCGGCGGAGTGATCGCCCGCGAGGCGGCCGGCCTGGAGCGGTTCGCCGACGTGATGCGCGCCGACGGCTGGGACCGCGAGCGCATCCTGCGCCTGCCCGACGAGCCCAACGGCTACTGGTGGATGCAGAAGCACGCCTTCCAGCGGATGGTCGAGGCCGTGGACCCGGCACCCGGGAGCCGCGTCCTGGACGTGGGATCGAACACGTGCTGGGCGAGCAACCTGTTCGCGCGCCGGGGCGCGTCCGCGGTGGCGCTGGACATCGCGCTGGCCGACCTGCAGGGCCTGCGCACCGCCGAGTACTTCCTTGATGCCGGCTGCCCCCACTTCGAGCGCGTGCTGGGCAGCATGTACGACCTGCCGTTCGCCGCGGACAGCTTCGACTACGTGTTCTGCTGCGAGGTGCTGCACCACAACGGCACTGACACGCTGGCCCGCACGTTCCGCGAGATCCACCGGGTGCTGAAGCCGGGCGGGCAGATGCTGGTGATCAACGAGCCGCTGCGCACGCTGCGCGACCTCCAGCGCCACCACGCCGAGGAGGTGGCGGAGTTCGAGGGCAACGAGAACATCTACTTCGCCCCCACCTACCTGCGCGCCGCGCGCAAGGCCGGCTTCGCGATCGAGCTGCAGGACCCGGCCAACCTGCTCTTCTTCATGGGGGACCTGCCGCCGCCCGGCGACGGCGCCGGGCGCTGGGACGCGCTGAAGATGCAGGGACTGCGCCGGCTGCAGCGCTCCGGCCTGGGCCGGCGCGCCTACCGGATGTACCGCCTGCTGGTCCGCGGCGAGGTGGCGCTGAGCTTCATCGGCACCAAGCGCTAGCGCGGCCGTAGGATCGACGCCATCGATGCCACCGATCCACCCGACGTCCCCGGGGCCCGCCACCGCACGGTGACCGTGGCGACCGCGGACGCGGGCCCCATCGACCTGCACGTGCTGGAGGCCGGCGACCCCGGCGCGCGGCCGGTGCTGCTGCTGCACGGCTATCCCCAGCACGCCTGGTGCTGGCGCCACGTGATCCCGCTGCTCGCCCCGCACTACCGCCTGATCGCGCCGGACCTCCGCGGCTTCGGCTGGAGCGACTGCCCGCCGGGCGGGTACGACCCGGCCACGTTCGCGGCCGACGCGGCAGCGTTGCTCGATGCCCTGGAGATCGAGCAGGTGGACGTGATCGGCCACGACTGGGGCGGCACCACCGCCTTCGCGCTAGCGCTGACGGCGCCCGAGCGGGTCCGGCGGATGGTGATCCTGAACACCATCGCTCCCTGGGTGCGGCGCTCACCGCGCCTGATCGCCCAGGTCCGGCGCAGCTGGTACGCCGTGGCCATGGCGCTGGTCGGCGACGTGGTGCTGCGCCGGCGTCCGCAGATGGTGGCCGACAGCATCCGGCGCGACGCGGTCCACCCGTCCGGGATGACCGAGCAGGACGCGATGGCCTACGCGCTGCGCCTGGGCGAGCCGGCCCGGGCCCGGGCGTCCAAGCTCCTGTACCGCACGTACGTGAAGACCGCGCTGGGCCGCGCCCCGGGCCCCGACCTGACGGAGCGGCGGCTGACGCAGCCCACCCGGTTCCTGTTCGGCATCCACGACGCCTACGTGGCGCCGGTGACCCTGGAGGGCATCGAAGAGCACGGCGACGACCTGACGCTGGAGAAGGTGCCCGACTCTGGCCACTTCATCGGCGAGGAGAAGCCCGCGCTGGTGGCCGAGCGTGCCCGCGAGCTGTTCGGCGGCTAGCGCGTGAGCGAGCGCACCGACCGCCTGCGCGAAGCCCACGCGGTGGCCGCGGTGCGCTCCTCGGCGCGGCGGCGGCTGGACCGGGTCACGGGCGCCTGGCTGGAGATCCTGCAGACCGGCGTGGCCGCCGCGGTGGCGTGGCAGGCCGCCAAGCTGATCGTGGGCCAGCCCCAGCCCTTCTTCGCCCCCGTGTCGGCGGTGCTGGCACTGGGGCTCTCGCGCGGCCAGCCGCGCCGGCGGGCGGTGGAGCTGGCGCTGGGCGTGGCCGTGGGCATCCTGATCGCGGACCTGCTGGTGCAGCTGATCGGCACCGGCACGTGGCAGATCGGCGTGGTGGTGGTGCTGGCCATGGGCTTCGCGCTGCTGATGGGGGCGGGCATCCTGCTGGTCAACCAGGCGGCCATCTCCGCCATCCTGGTGATCACGCTGCCCGGCATCAGCGCGGGCGGCACGCTGGACCGGCTGTTCGACGCGCTGATCGGCGCCGCCGTGGCGCTGCTGCTGAGCCAGGTGCTGTTCCCCCGCGACCCGGTGCGCCAGATGGGCAAGGCGGCCGGCAAGGTCCTGGACGAGCTGGCGCTGGCGCTGGACGAGACGGCCGTGGCGCTGGCCGACGCCGACCAGGGCCCCGCCGAGCACGCGCTGAACCGCGTGCGGGCGCTGGACGAGGAGATCAGCGGGTTCTACGACGCGCTGGCCGTGGGACGCGAGAACGCGTGGCTGTCGCCCGCGCGGCGGCGACGCTCGCTGGGCCACCTGCGCGCGTACTCCGACGCCGCGCGGCAGGTGGACTACGCGGTGCGCAACACCCGCATCCTGGCCCGCAACGCCGCCCAGGCCGCGCGCACGGGCGACCCGGATTCCGAGCTGGCCGACGCCGTGTCGATCCTGGCCGATGCGGTGCGGGCGCTGGCCCGCGAGCTGGCCACACCCGGGGAGGAGGACGAGGAGACGCGCTACCTGGCGCGCCAGGCGGCGGACCAGGCCACCTCGGTGCTGGAGCACCGCAGCGATCTGCGCACCAACATGGTGGTGGGCCAGATCCGGGCCACGGCCACCGACCTGCTGCGCGGCACCGGCCTGGACACCCAGGCCGCCCGGCTCACGCCGCCGGACGCAGGCGGTAGTCCGACAGCTCGAAGCGACGAGCGCGGTGACGGAACGTGAACGAGAAGCCGGGCCACTGGATCGAGTTGTGGCCGTTGTCGTCCAGGTACCA
>DASQLM010000210.1:0-7733 GCA_035630015.1 Thermoleophilaceae bacterium
GGCCGGCAAGACCGGCACCGCCCAGAAGCCCGATCCCGAGAACGGCGGCTACTCCGAGTTCAAGTTCTTCTCCTCGTTCATCGGCTTCGCGCCCGCCGAGAACCCGCGGCTGATGGTGGCCGTCATGGTCGACGAGCCCACGAACGGCTACTACGGCGGCGAGGTCGCGGCTCCGGCGTTCGAGAAGATCGTCTCCTTCGCCCTGCCGTACCTGAAGATCCCGCCTTCGGGCTAGCCCGAGGCCGCCCCCGGCTTCCGTCGCGGCCGGCCATAGACTTGGCCACACCATGACCCTGCGAGACCTGATGGGTGATGGGGCCCCGGAGGTCGAGATCAGCGGGCTGGCGTACTCGAGCGGGAGCGTCTCCGAGGGGACGCTCTTCTTCTGTGTGCCCGGCTTCAAGGTCGACGGCCACGACTTCGCCCCCGATGCCGTCCGGCGCGGCGCCGCCGCGCTGGTGTGCGAGCGCCCGCTCGGCCTGGGCGTGCCCGAGGTGGTGGTGGACGACGTCAGGGCCACGATGGGCCCCGTCTCGGCCCGCTTCTTCGGCGACCCGACCGCGCGGCTGCGGGTGGCCGGCATCACAGGCACCAACGGCAAGACCACGACCGCGTTCCTGATCCGCGACGTGCTGGAGGGCGCGGGCATCCAGACCGGCCTGCTGGGCACCGTCAAGCAGGTGGTGGGCGGCACAGAGGAGGAGGCCATCCGCACCACCGGGGAGGCGGTCGACCTGCAGCAGACGTTCGTGCGCATGCTCGAGGGCGGCGACCGGGCCTGCGCCATGGAGGTGTCCTCGCACGCGCTGGAGCTGGGCCGGGCGGGCGGCATCACGTTCGCCGTGAAGGTGTTCACCAACCTGACGCAGGACCACCTGGACTTCCATCCGGACATGGAGGCCTACTACCTGGCCAAGCGGCGCCTGTTCGACCAGCCCGGGCCGGCCGTGGTGAACCTGGACGACGACTATGGCCGGCGGCTGGCGGGCGAGCTCGGGGACGCGATCACGTTCGCGATCGAGTCCGAGGCCGACTACCGGGCCTGGGACATCCGCTTCGACGTGACCGGCGCGGTGTTCACCGTCGACACACCGGACGGGGCGGTGGGCATGACCACGCGCCTGCCCGGCCTGTTCAACGTGTCCAACGCGCTGGCCGCCTTCACCGCCGCCCGCGTGATGGGCGTCGAGGCCGCCGCCGCGGCCAAGGCGCTGGCCGACGCGGGCCGGGTGCCGGGCCGGTTCGAGCCGGTGGAGGAGGGGCAGGGATTCGGCGTGCTGGTGGACTACGCGCACACCCCCGACTCGCTGGAGAACGTGCTGCGCGCCGCCCGCGAGGTGTGCGAGGGCACGCTGCACGTGGTCTTCGGCGCCGGCGGCGACCGCGACAAGGCCAAGCGCCCGCTGATGGGCAAGGCGGCGGCCGACCACGCCGACCGCCTGCTGGTGACCTCGGACAACCCGCGCTCCGAGGACCCCGAGGCCATCGTGGACCAGGTCATGGAGGGCGCCGGCCCCGGCGCCGAGCGCGAGGTGGACCGGCGCGAGGCGATCGCGAAGGCCATCGGCACCGCGGCAGACGGCGACGTGGTGGTCATCGCCGGAAAGGGTCACGAGCAGGGCCAGGAGTTCGAGGACGGCCGCAAGGAGCCCTTCGACGACGTCCAGGTGGCGCGCGAGGCGCTGAGAGGCCGCTCGTGAAGCAGTTCGAGCGCGCCGTGATCGACACCCGCGACGTGCGGCCCGGGGACCTGTTCGTGGGCCTGCGTGGCGAGCGCACCGACGGTGGACGGTTCGCCGCCGAGGCACTGGCCTCGGGCGCGGCGGGGGTGCTGGTGGCCCCCGAGCACGCGCAGGGCCTGGAGGGCGGCACCGTGATCACCGCCGAGGACCCCCTCGCGGCGCTCCAGGAGATGGCCCGCGACTGGCGCCGTGAGTTGGGGGCCAAGGTCATCGGCGTCACCGGCTCGACCGGCAAGACGTCGACCAAGGACATCCTGACCGCAATGCTGTCCCACCACCGGCGCACCCACGCGAATCGTCA
The DNA here is from genome assembly GCA_035630015.1 of Thermoleophilaceae bacterium. Taxonomy (GTDB): domain Bacteria; phylum Actinomycetota; class Thermoleophilia; order Solirubrobacterales; family Thermoleophilaceae; genus JAAYBF01. The sequence continues at coordinate 2,044 of DASQLM010000210.1, forward strand.
GAACCTGAACACCGAGATCGGGCTGCCGCTGACCATCCTGGAGGCGCCGCCGGGCACCGAGGTGCTGGTGCTGGAGATGGCCATGCGTGGCCAGGGCCAGATCGCCGAGCTGGTGTCGATCGCCGAGCCCGACGTCGGCGTGATCGTGAACGTGGGGCCCGTGCACCTGGAGCTGCTGGGCACCGTGGAGCGCGTCGCGGCCGCCAAGGCCGAGCTGATCCGTGACCTCGAGCCCGGCGCCGCGTGCGTGGTGCCCGCCTCCGAGCCGCTGCTGGACGCCCACCTGCGCCAGGACCTGGAGACCATCACCTTCGGCCCCGGCGGCCGGGTGAACCTGCTGGCGTTCGACGCCGGCCGGGCCGAGATCGACGTTGGCGACTCCACGCTGGAGCTCGACCTGCCCTACTCCGAGCCGTACAACCTGCTGAACACCCTGGCCGGCGTGGCCGCAGCGCTGGCCGTGGGGGTCCGCCCGTCCGGGCGCGTGGAGCCCGCGTTCTCCTCCATGCGCGGCGAGATCGTGGAGCTCGCGGGCGGGGTGACGGTGGTCAACGACTGCTACAACGCCAACCCGATGTCGATGCGGGCGGCCCTCAAGCACCTCGCCGAGACGCCCGCGCAGCGGCGCGTGGCGGTCCTGGGCACCATGGCGGAGCTGGGCCCCGACTCCGAGTCCTTCCACCACGAGATCGGCCGCGAGGCCGCCGAGCTCGGCGTCGACGTGCTGATCACCGTCGGCGCGGAGGCCGTGCCCTACGCCGACGAGTTCGACGGCGAGAGCTACTCCACCGGCCAGCCCGAGGAGGCCGGCGCGCTGCTCGCCGAGATCGCCCAGCCGGGCGACCGGGTGCTCATCAAGGGCTCGCGCAGCGTCGGCCTCGAGCGGGTGCTTTCGTAATGGGCGAGATCCTCATCGGCGGCATGGCCTCGCTGCTGATCTGCATGTTCCTGGGGCCCAAGTTCATCGAGTGGCTGCGGGCGCAGGAGTTCGGCCAGCACATCCGCGAGGAGGGCCCCGAGGGCCACCACGGCAAGGCGGGCACGCCGACCATGGGCGGCATCGTGATCTTCGCCGCCGTGGCGGTGCCGTTCCTGATCCTGACCGACTACCGGGCCATCAGCATGGCGGTGTTCGCCACCGCCGTGGCAACGGCGGGGATCGGGCTGGCCGACGACCTGGCGAAGGTGCGCAAGAAGCGGTCGCTGGGGATCAACGGCCGCACCAAGCTGGCCGCCCAGGCGTTGATCGCGATCGCGTTGTGGCTGGTCGTGACCGAGTACGTGGGCCTCAACGACACGCTCGACCTGAGGCTCATCGACTACTCGGTGTCGCTCGGCTACTTCTACCCGGTGTTGATCCTGCTGGTGCTGATGGGCGCCACCAACGGCGTGAACCTGACCGACGGCCTGGACGGCCTGGCTGCGGGCTGCTGCGCCATCGTCCTGCTGGCGTACACCGCCATGACGTTCATCACCGGCGGTCCGACGCAGGAGGATCTGGCGCTGCTGTCGGCGTGCCTGGTGGGCGCCTGCGTGGGCTTCCTGTGGTTCAACTCGTTCCCGGCCTCGGTGTTCATGGGCGACACCGGGTCGTTGGGGCTGGGGGGCGCCATCGCGGCGCTGGCCGTGGTGACCAAGACCGAGGTGCTGCTGCTGCTGATCGGCGGCATCTTCGTGATCGAGGCGCTGTCGGTGCTGATCCAGGTGTTCGCCTTCCAGCGCTTCCGGCGGCGGGTGTTCCTGATGGCCCCGATCCACCACCACTTCGAGATGATGGCCTGGTCGGAGACCAAGATCATCCTGCGGTTCTGGATCGTGGCCGCCATCTGCAGCGCCATCGGGTTCACGCTCTACCAGCAGTCCATTGCCTAGACCCGCGATACCGGAGGGGCCGTACCTGGTGGTGGGGCTGAAGCGATCGGGGCTGGCGGCTGCCCGCATGCTGGCGGCACACGGCGAGGTGATCGGGGTGGACTCCGGCGACGTGGACGCCCCCGCGGACCTGGAGGCGCACACCGGAGTCGACGGGGTGGACCTCCTGGATCGCATCCGCACCGTGGTCAAGAGCCCGGGCGTACCGCGCCAGGCGCCGGTGGTGGCCGCGGCGCTGGAGCGGGGCATCGAGGTCACGGGCGAACTCGAGCTGGCCTGGCGGCTGCTGGACGGCCACCCGTTCGTGGCCGTGACGGGCACCAACGGCAAGACCACCACGGTGGAACTGCTCGGCGCCATCTGGCGCCGGGCCGGGCTCCCCGTCGAGGTGGTGGGCAACGTGGGCCGCCCGGTCGCCGAGCTCGTGGCGAGCGCCGAGCCGGGGGCGACCGTGGTGTGCGAGGCGTCGTCGTTTCAGCTCGAGGACGCCTCGGAGTTCGCCCCCGAATGCGCGGTACTGCTGAACGTCGAGCCCGACCACCTGGACCGCCACGGCACGCTGGAGGCCTACACCGCCGCGAAGATGCGGATCTTCGCCCACGACCCGCCGCACATCGTCATGCCCCAGGATCTGGACGCGGACCCGTTCGACCTGGGCCAGGTGCGCCTGCGCGGCGAGCACAACCGCCAGAACGCCCGCGCGGCGTCGCTGGCCGCCGACGCGATGGGGGTGCCGCGGGCGGCCATCGTCAGCGCCCTGGAGCAATTCGCGGGCGTGCCGAACCGGCTCGAGGAGGTGGCCACGGTCGCCGGCGTGCTGTTCGTGAACGACTCGAAGGCCACCAACCCGGCCTCGGCGGTCAAGGGCATCGAGTCGTTCCCCGGCGGCGTGCACGTGATCCTGGGCGGCAGCGTCAAGGGCGCCAGCTTCGAGGCGCTGCGCGCGCCGGTGGCGGAGCGCTGCGCGGCCGCCTACCTGGTCGGCGAGGCCGCGCCGGCGCTGGCGTCCGACCTCCAGGGCACAGTGGCGCTGCATGAGTGCGGGACCCTGGAGCGGGCCGTGCGGCAGGCCGCATCGGCGGCACGCCCGGGGGAGGTGGTGCTGCTCTCACCGGCCTGTGCCAGCTTCGACGCGTTCGCGGACTACGAGGCGCGCGGGCAGCGCTTCCGCGAGCTCGTCGCGGAGCCGGGATGAATCCGGCCACGGGCGTCGAAACAGGCTCTGATGCCGCCGAGCAGGACCCCGCGCGCGAAGCGCCCAGTCGAGTACTCGATCCTGACCACCGCGACCCTGTGCACGCTCGCCGTGGGCGCGGTCATGGTCTACTCGGCCAGCTCCGCGGAGTCGCTGCTCCAGACCGGCGGCGGCGACCCGATGATGTACCTCAAGCGGTACGTCTTCCTGGGCCTGATCGGCCTGTTCGCGATGTACTGGTTCTCGCGCAACGGCCTGGCGGCGGTCAAGCGGCTGACCCCCGCGATCCTGGGCGTGGCCTTCGCGCTGACCGTGGCGGTCATGCTGCCCGGGATCGGCGTGACCATCAACGGCGCCACGCGCTGGCTGGGGGCGGGACCGCTGCAGTTCCAGCCCTCGGAGCTGCTCAAGGTGGCGCTGATCCTCTACACGGCCAGGCTGCTGGCCGAGCGCCCCGGGTCGGTCAGGGAGCTGGGCACGCTGTTCAAGCCGCTCCTGATCGTGGTGGGCGCCGCCTGCCTGCTGCTGCTCAAGCAGCCCGACATGGGCACGGCCATGGTCATCTGCTTCTCGATCGGCTGCCTGCTGGTCGCGGCCGGCACGCCGATGCGGCTGCTGGGCGGCCTCGTGGGCGGGCTGTTCGTGCTGGCCGGGACTCTCGCGGTGGTCGAGCCCTACCGGATGGAGCGCGTCACGGCGTTCCTGGACCCCTTCGGCGACGCCGGCGACACCGGCTTCCAGGCCGTGCAGGCGCTGACCGCCATCGGCTCGGGCGGCCTGTTCGGGGTCGGCCTCGGCGAGTCGGTCCAGAAGATCTTCTACCTGCCCGAGGCCCACACGGACATGATCCTGGCCATCATCGGCGAGGAGCTCGGCGTGGTGGGCATGTCGGGCGTGGCCTTCCTCTACGGGATGATCGGCTACGCCGGGCTCCGTGCCGCCAAGGCCGCGGCCGACCCGTACTCGAAGCTGGTGGCCACCGGCATCACGTGCCTGATCCTGTCCCAGGCCACGCTCAACTTCTTCGCCGTGCTGGGCATGGCGCCGCTGACCGGCGTGCCGCTGCCGTTCATCTCCTACGGCTCCACGAACCTGATCGTGCTGCTGTCCGGCATGGGGCTGGTGCTGAACGTGGCCGCCACGGGCGGCCTGCCCGTGCGCAAGGCGAAGCTGAAGCCCATCGACGGAGACCTCGATGCCCACGATCGTGATCGCCGCGGGCGGGACGGCGGGGCACGTGGTCCCGGCACTGGCCGTCGCCGCCGCGCTGCGGGATAGCGGCGCCCGGGTCGAGTTCGTCGGCGGCGAGCGCGCGGAGGCCGAGCTGGTGCCGGCCGCCGGCTTCCCGTTCCACCCGCTGCGGGTCGAGGGCATCGACCGCCGCAACCCGCTGAGGGCGGCCCGCGCCGTGCTCCGGGCGGCGGGCGCGACCGCCCGCGCCCGCGGCCTGCTCAAGGAGCTGGGCGCGGACGCCGTCATGGGCGGCGGCGGGTACGTGGCCGCCCCGGTCGGACTGGCCGCGCGCTCGCTGGGCCTGCCGGTCGTGGCCACCGAGGCCGACAGCCACCTGGGCATCACCAACCGGCTGCTCGCCCGCTTCGCCCGACGGGTGTTCCTGGCCTTTCCGATCGCCGGGCGCGAGGGGGAGCGCTACCGCGTGGTCGGGCGCCCGGTGCCCGCCGGCACCGGCAGCGCCGACCGCGACGCCGCGCGCAGGCAGTTCGGCATCGGCCCCGACGAGACCTGCCTGCTGGTGTTCGGCGGCTCGCTGGGCGCGCGACGCATCAACCAGGCCACGGTCGACGCCTTCGGCTCCGGCTCGCCCGTGGCCGTGCTGCACGCCGCCGGGCGCAGGGACCACGACGAGCTGGCGGCGCGGCTGGAGGAGCTGGGCTCCCCGCCGCACTACCACCTGTACCCCTACATCGACCCGTTCGCCGATGCCCTGGCCGCCGCCGACCTGGTGGTGGCCCGGTCGGGCGGATCGGTCCTGGAGGTCGCGGCCGCCGGGCTGCCGTCGGTGCTGGTGCCCTACCCGCACGCCACCGCCGACCACCAGACCTCGAACGCCCGTCACATGGAGCGCGCCGGGGCCGCCGTGGTGGTGCCCGACGCCGAGCTGGACGGGCCGCGGCTGGCGCGCGAGGTGGCCGCGGTGCTGGGCGCGCCCGACCGGATGGCGGCCATGGGCCGTGCGGCGGCCGAGGTGGCGAAGCCCGATGCCGCACGCGTCATCGCCGACGAAGTTCTAGCCCTTGCGGCCATCCATGGCCGCGCCTGAGGACAAAGGTGCCGTCCGGGCACCGAGAACGGAGCTCGCGCGCTAGCTGCAGGCGCTGGGCCTGGTGGCTCCCGGCGCGACGCACCGGTCCAGGCGCGAGGGTGCGCGGCCGCCGCGGATGCGCAGCCGGGTGAACTTGCCGACCTTCGCCCGGCCGGTCACGCGGATCTCGATGATCGCGCCGGCGCGGTAGAGCAGCTGGCCCTTGGTCAGCCGGACCCGGCGCGAGCGCGCGATCCGGCGGGTGAACGGGCGCGCCCGGCAGCGGCCGCGGCACCTGAAGGCCACCCGGGCGCCGGCCGGCCCGCGCACCAGCAGGCCGGTGATGCGGGTGCGGGCGCC
>DASQLM010000211.1:0-3533 GCA_035630015.1 Thermoleophilaceae bacterium
TCCCCGGACGTGCGCCGCGACCTCGAGTCGTGGGCCAACGAGGCGGTGCCCGAGGACGCCCCCTACTGGACGCACACGCTCGAGGGCGCGGACGACATGCCCGCCCACGTCAAGGCGTCGCTGATGGGCCCCTCGCTCACCCTGCCCGTCACCGACGGCCAGCTGGCGCTGGGCACGTGGCAGGGCATCTACCTGTGTGAGCACCGCGACCACGGCGGCGAGCGCCGGCTGGTGGCCACGCTGATGTCGTAGGCGTCCTCGCGGTATGCGAACATGTGTTCGTATGAGGTGGGAAGGCCAGCGACTCGAGGCCGAACGGGAGCACACGCTCCCGGGCTACCGCGAGCCGGCCGCGGTGCGCACCTTCGACGCGCCCGAGGCGCTCGACACGCGCTTCTACGAGGTGCGGGCCAAGTCGGCGCTGAACCGGGTGCCGAAGGCGTCGCGGATGCCCTTCCGGTGGACCATCAACCCGTACCGCGGATGCGCGCACGCCTGCATCTACTGCTTCGCCCGCCCCACCCACACCTACCTCGACCTCGGCGCCGGGCGTGACTTCGAGAAGGAGATCGTGGTCAAGGTCAACGTGCCCGAGGTGCTGCGCGGCGAGCTGGCGCGGCCGTCCTGGAAGCGCGAGCACGTCGCGCTGGGGACCAACACCGACCCCTACCAGTGGGTCGAGGGCCGCTACAAGCTGATGCCGGAGATCTGGCGCGCGCTGGCCGACTCGGGCACGCCCGGGTCGGTGCTGTCCAAGTCACCGCTGCTGCTGCGCGACATCGAGGAGATGAAGCGCGTCCCGCAGATCACCGCCAACCTCTCGATCCCCACCTTCGAGGAGAAGGCGTGGCGGTCCACCGAGCCGCACACCCCGCACCCGCGGGCGCGAATGGAGGCGGTGGCCGAGCTGAACCGTCAGGGCATCCCCACCGGCATCCTGATCGCGCCGCTGATGCCGGGCGTCAACGACTCGCCCAGGCAGGTGGAGCGCATCCTGGCGCTGGCCGAGGAGGCAGGCGCGGTCAGCGTCGGCGGCATCGCCCTGCACCTCCGTGGTGAGGTCCGCGGCATCTTCTTCGACTGGCTGCGCTCGCAGCGCCCGGACCTGGTGCCGCGCTACGAGCGCCTGTACGCCCGTGGCGCCTACGCCCCCCGGGCCGAGCGGGAGCGGATCGCGAAGCTGACGCGCGGACACGGCCGCCGGTTCCTACGCCCCGCCCCCACCGACGAGGAGGAGGTGCCGGAACCGCCTTCACAACCAGCGCAGCCCTCTCTGTTCTGACGTACGCTCGCCGGGTGCGGCGGGAACCCATGGACCGACGGGAGTTCGTGGGCCAGGCCGGGCTCGGCGCCGGCGCGCTGATCCTGGGCGGCATCGCCGTGGACCCGGCCATCGCCGCGAAACGCCGCACCCGCCGCCGCGGCCCGCAGCTGGCCCGCGAGGGCGCGTTTCCCCAGGGCGTGGCCGCGGGCACTCCGGCCGAGCGCGGCATCTCGCTGTGGACGCGCATGGAGGGCCAGGCGGGCGACTACAAGCTGCGGGTGGAGATCGCGCGCGACCCGAAGTTCCGCAAGGTGGTCCGGCGCACCACCAAGACGGTGCGTGCGCGCAAGGACCACTGCCTGGAGACACGTATGGCCGGCAAGTTCCTCAAGCCCGGCCAGGAGTACTGGTACCGGTTCGAGACCCGCACCGGCTCCAGCCCCGTCGGGCGCTTCCAGACCTCGCCCGCAGCCGACTCGCGGGCGCCGGTCAAGATCGTCTTCTTCTCCTGCCAGGACTGGCAGGCCGGCTACTACGGCGCGCACCGGGCTATCGCCGCCGAGGACGCCGACCTGGTGGTCGGCCTCGGCGACTACATCTACGAGCGCAACTTCTACGACGGCCCACGCAAGGACACGCTGGGCGCCAACCGCGACGGCGAGGTCCAGACGCTGGCCGAGTACCGCTCGAAGTACCGCCAGTACAAGGCCGACGCGAACCTGCGGGCGATGCACGCCCAGCACTCCTACGTGGGCATCTGGGACGACCACGAGGTCGAGGACAACTACGCCGGCGCCAGCCCCGGCGAGGAGACCCAGCAGGTGCGGGTGCCGTTCCTGAACCGCAAGGCCAACGGCTACCGCGCGTTCTACGAGTACATGCCGTTCGAGCCCCTGTACGGCCAGCCCGAGGTGGGCAGCGACCTGTACCGGCGCATGCGCCTGGGCGCGAACGTGGAGCTGTTCCTGCTCGACGAGCGCCAGGACCGCGACAACCAGCCCTGCGGCGACGCCTTCTTCACCCCCTGCTCGGACGCCGAGAACGAGGGCCGCCGGTTCCTCGGCGACCGCCAGAAGAACTGGCTCAAGCGCAGGCTGCGGGCCTCGGGCGCCACCTGGAAGCTGATCGGCAACCAGCTGATGGTGATGTCGCTGGAGCTGGCGCAGGGCGCGCAGATCACAAAGGACAGCTGGGACGGCTACGGCGTCGAGCGGCGCGACATCCTCGAGTTCGTGCGCGCCCGGGGCATCCGCAACGTCAGCTTCCTGACCGGCGACATTCACACGTTCTTCGCCGGCGACGTGGGCGTGGACGGCCGCGGGCCCGAGAGCGTGGCCACCGAGTTCGTGGGCGGGTCGGTCACGTCGCTGGGCATCCCCGAGATCGTGCAGTCCACCACGGGGCTGCCGCTGACGGGCGAGCAGTCGACGCTGCTGACCAACAACCTGCTGATCACCAACCCGCACCTGAAGTACACCCAGCAGACCTCTCGCGGCTACGGCGTGGCCGAGATCACGCGCGACCAGATGGTGGTCACCTTCAAGGGCGTGAACGCGCTGGACCCGAATGCAACGGCGCGCACGATCGGGCGCTTCCGGGTGGCGTCGGGCTCACCGCGGGTCCAGGTCCTCTAGCCCTCGACGCGGTCCCACTCGCCGGTCTCCATCTCCTCCTCGATCTGCTCGCGGGTGCGCATCTGGCGCTCGCGTATGCGCCGGAACTTGAACAGCTCCAGCACGTAGACCAGGTAGAAGCTGGCGGCCACGGCCAGCAGGCCGAAGGCGATCATGACCAGCGACCAGCCGATGTTCAGCTCGCCGTCGTCCTGCGAGTAGGGCACGAACCGCAGCGCCAGGGCCAGCGCCGCCAGCGACACGGTCCAGGCGTACAGGTAGAGCACGGTGCGCCGGGTCGAGAAGCCGATGTTGGCCAGCCGGTGGTGGAAGTGCCAGCGGTCCGCGGAGTACACCGGCCGCCGGTACTTCAGGCGCTTGGCCACCACGAACGTGGCGTCCAGCGCGGGCACCGCCAGGATCACCAGCGGGAAGAACAGGGCCACGACGGCGGCCGTCTTCAGCACACCCTGGATGGCCACGCACGCCAGGAGGAGCCCCAGCAGGTTCGACCCCGAGTCGCCCATGAAGACCGAGGCCGGGTGGAAGTTGTGCCGTAGGAAGCCCACCGAGGCGCCCGCCACCACGGCGGCCAGCACGCCGGCGTCGTCGCGGTCCAGCGACAGGGCGATGACGGCGAACGTGACCGCGGCGAT
>DASQLM010000212.1:0-4175 GCA_035630015.1 Thermoleophilaceae bacterium
CCCCTGTTCGCCCGCGCCGGGCACAACGCGCAGGCCGCCACGACGCTGCTGGACCGGCTGATGCGCGAATGGCCCGAGTCCAGCGTCAGCCGCGGTCAGATCAAGGACCTGGAGGAGGAGGGCGACCGGATCACCCACGACATCCTGCACCAGCTGCACTCGACCCAGGTCACGCCGATCGACCGCGAGGACATCCACGCCCTGGCGGGCGCGCTGGACGACGTGGTCGACCTGACCGAGGAGACGGCCGACGTGGTCGGCCTCTACAACATCGAGGCGCCGATGGAACAGGCCGTGGAGCTGACCGCGGTGCTCCGCGACGCCGGCGCCGGCGTGGCCGCCGCGCTGGACAGCCTGGACGACATCCCTTCGATGGCCCCCCACCTGGCCGAGGTCGACCGGCTGGAGGACGAGGGGGACCGGATCAGCCGCAAGGCGCTGGTCGCGCTGTTCGCGGGCGGGATCGACCCGATGGTCGTGATCCGCTGGAAGGACGTCTTCGAGCGCCTGGAGCAGGCCATCGACGCGTGCGAGCGCGTGGCCCACGTGCTCGAGGGCATCGCGGTCAAAAACTCTGGCTAGGTTGACTCCCCTCCGACGGCCCGCAATCGTGTCGAGGCCCTGTACGGCTGCATCGACATCGGCAGCAACACCACGCGCCTCCTGGTGGCGGACGTGAGCGGCGGCCGCGTGCGCGCGGTGGCGGCCCGCCGGATCTTCACCCGCATCGGCGCCGGCGGCGAGGTGCCGCCGGAAAAGGTCGAGGAGACGGCCCGGGTGGCCGGGGCGCTGGCGCGGGAGGCCGCCGACATGGGCTCGCAGCGGGTGGCGCTGCTGGGCACCGCCGCGGTCCGCGATGCCACGAACGGCGATCGGCTGCGCCGCGCGGTCGAGGATGCGACCGGCCTGCCGATGCGCGTTCTGAGCGGCGACGAGGAGGCACAGCTGTCCTTCGCGGGAGCGCGCCAGGGGCTTGAGCACCGTGAGGTCGAGCGCCTGGGTGTGGTGGACGTGGGCGGCGGCTCTACCGAGCTGGCGACCGGCCCGGCCACCGGCCCGGCCGGCTGGACCGCGTCGGTACCCGTGGGCTCCAGCGTGCTGTGCCGCAGCCACCCCGCCGCCGACCCGCCGGAGGACGCGAATGTGGACGCCTGGCACGCCGCCGCCGCGGAGGCCCTGGACGGGGTCGACCCGCCGCCCGTGGACCTGTCGCTGGCCGTGGGTGGCACGGCAACCTCGCTGCACCGGCTGACCGGGCCGCGCCTGACCACCACCTCGCTGCGGCGGGCGCTGGAGCGCCTGTGCGCGCACCCCGCGGCCGAGGCGGCGCGCCGGCTGGACCTGGACCCCGAGCGCGTCCTGCTGCTGCCCGCGGGCATCACGGTGCTGATGGCCGCGGCCGCGCGGCTGGGCAGCGAGCTGCTTCCTGCCCGCGGCGGGCTGCGCGAGGGTGTGCTGCTGGAGCTGGCAGCCTGATGGCCAAGGCACGGCCGATCAGGGGCCTGGCCCCCGACACCCGCTTCCGCGACGCCGCGGCCGCCGCGGTGTCCATCCGCGCGGAGGAGGTGTTCGCGTTCGGCGACGCCGCGCTGGACCTGTCGGACATCGAAGGGGTTCACGACATGCGCGTGGCCACCCGCCGGCTGCGCGCCGCGCTGGAGGTGTTCGCCCCCTGCTTCCCGCGCAAGCGCCACGCCGCGGTGCTCGAGGAGGTCAAGGAGCTGGCCGACCGCCTCGGCGAGCGGCGCGATCCCGACGTGGTGATCGAGGAGCTTGAAGGCCTGGCGGAGCAGTTCGCCCCCGCCGACCGGCCCGGCGTGGAAGGCCTGGTCGAAGAGCTGCGGGCCGAGCAGGCGGCCGCCAACGAGACGGTGGCGCGGGCCCTGGCCGACGTGCACGAGCGGCGCCTGCGCGAGCGGCTACAGGAGCTGGCCGAGGCGGCGCGCGCGTGAAGGCACGACGCGTCAAGGGCCTGGACCCCGACGGCGCGTTCGCCGAAGACGCCCGGCGGATCGTGCGCGTGCGCGTTGACGAGCTGTACGACCTGGCGCCCGAGGCGCTGGACGTGGACCGCCCGAAGAAGCTGCACGACCTGCGGATCGCCGCCAAGCGCCTTCGGTACGTGCTCGAGATCGCCCGCCCGGCGCTGGGCAAGGGCGCCACCGACGGAGTGCGCACCGCCAAGGCGCTGCAGTCGCTGCTGGGCGAGATCCACGACTGCGACGAGATGCTGCCGCGCATCCGCGCCCACGCGAAGCGGCTGCGTGTGGAGGACGTGGAGTACCTGCGCACCCACGCGGGGCGCAACGCGCGCGACCTCAAGCCCGAGCTGGCGCGCACCGCGCCGGGCCTGGACCGCTACCGGGGCCTGGAGACGCTGGCGGCCCACCTGGCGGCCCGCCGCCAGGTGCTGTTCGCCCGGTTCGAGCGCGAGTGGATCCGGCTGGAGGCACGTGACTTCCGCGGCACGCTGCTGGCCGCCATCAGCCCACCTGAGCCAGAAGTGCCAGCTCCCGCGGACGGAGCAGCACCATGAGCTCGCCCCGGTCGACGGCGGCCAGCCCGCCCTTCTTCATGCGCACCTGCGCACCAGTCAGATGGTTCACGGCAAGCGAGAAGTCGGGGTCGTGGCCCACCAGCAGCACCTCCTCGCCGCGTCCCTCGGCCACCTCGCGCGGGTCGAACGGCCCGCCCTCGAGGCGGCGGTCCTCCTCGGGCTCGACGCCGAGCGCCTTGCAGGCCAGCACGGCCGTGTCGCGTGCCCGTACCTTGGGGCTGGTGACGCACGCGTCCAGCTCCACCCCCATTGCCGCCAGCGCGCGGCCGGCGGCGTCCGCCTGCCCGCGGCCCTTGTCGGACAGGGGCCGCTCGGCGTCGGGCGAGCCGTCCTCGGCATCGGCATGTCGCAACATCCAGATCACGAATCGCGAACATAGAGCAGCGAGGATTTACAAGTGAGCGTGACCGACACCAGCACCCCGACCGACCTCGACTCGACCTCGCTGTACGCCAACCGCGAGCTGTCGTGGCTGGACTTCAACGAGCGGGTGCTCGAGCTGGCCGAGGACGAGCGCACGCCGCTGATGGAGCGGGTGAAGTTCCTGGCCATCTACACCTCGAACCTGGACGAGTTCGAGATGGTCAGGGTGGCCGGGCTGCACGACCAGGTGGACGCCGGCATCGACGTGCGCAAGGCCGACGGGCTGTCGCCATCGGAGACCATCGAGCAGATCGCGAGGCGCCGGCGCGAGCTGGGCGAGCGCCACTCGCGCCAGTGGTCGGATCACATGCGCCCGGCGCTGGCGGAGGAGGGCGTCCGCATCCTGGCCGGCGACGAGCTGTCGGACGCCGAGTCCGAGCAGCTGGACCGGATCTTCGCCGAGCAGATCTTCCCGGTGCTTACGCCGCTGGCCGTGGGTCCCGGGCGCCCCTTCCCCTACATCTCCAACCTGTCGCTGAGCCTGGGCGTGTGGGTACAAGATCCCGTCACCGACACCCGCCTGTTCGCCCGGGTGAAGGTGCCCCGCGAGGTGCTGCCGCGCTTCGTGGACCTCGGCGACGGCGCCTTCGTGCCGCAGGAGGTGGCCATCGCCCGCAACCTGGACGCCCTGTTCCCGGGCATGGAGGTCCAGGGGCACGCCACCTTCCGCGTGACCCGCGACGCGGACTTCGAGGTATCCGACGAGGCCGACGACCTTCTCCGCGCCGTCGAGGACGAGCTGCGCGCCCGCCGCTTCGGCGAGGTCGTGCGGCTGGAGGTGGAGGCGGGCACCGACCCCGAACTGCGCGGCTTCCTGGTGGAGCAGCTGGGCATCGAGGAGAGCGAGGTCCTGGACGTAGACGGCCTGCTGGACATGGGGGACCTGTGGCAGCTGCACGGGCTGGACGGCTACGCCCATCTGCACGAGGAGTCGTGGACCCCCGTGAACACCGGGCCGTTCGCCTCGCCCGACGGCAAAGCCGACGTGATGGCCGCCATGCGCGTGTCCGACCTGCTGGTGCACCACCCCTACGACTCCTTCGCGGGCAGCGTCGAGCGGCTGGTGGAGCAGGCCGTGCGCGACCCCCAGGTGCTGGCCATCAAGATGACCGTGTACCGCACGTCCGGCGACTCGCGGCTGGTGCCGCTGCTGATCGAGGCCGCCGAGCGGGGCAAGCAGGCGGTGTGCCTGGTG